>QNFX01000024.1 GCA_003650125.1 Campylobacterota bacterium | reverse complement strand
AGTGGCCGAAGCATTGGCGGCAATATCTATAACATTCGTTGAAATATTTGCGGCATTATCTACAGTGGCCGAAGCATTGGCGGCTATATCTATAACATTCGCAGAAATATTTGCGGCGTTATCTACAGTGGCCGAAGCATTGGTGGCAATATCTATAACATTCGTTGAAATATTTCCTTCATTAACTGTTATAGAGGCCTGATTTGCAGAAATTCTTAAATCATAATCCGTTGAACTTGCTTCAAGGGCCGTTATACTTGAAAAAGGAATTCCTGTATCAATTACTGAACTACCAGTAATATTTCCAAAGGCCACAATATTACTAATAGTAGAACTAGCAGGGCCTACAACTGTTCCAAGTTCAAGATCTTTCCATTCACTACCATTAAAAACAAATTCACCTGATTGATTATCAATAGTTACATTTAAATTAGGACTGCCATTAATTAGCTTACCGTTTCCATCTATGGTGGCAGTATTAGTGGCATTTGAAATAAAAATACCTATCCGATCTCCTACTGTTGGAGATGCTGGAAGGGTCATTGTTACTGAAGCTGTTGAAGTATCAATGAGATAATCTATATTAATTTCCGCTAAAAAATCTGAAGTATTTTCCTGATAATTAGGAGTCATAAAATAGAGATTTCCAGAACCATCAAGTTTTAAAATATCTCCATTACTCCCTAGTGTGGGTGGCAGCCCTAATGAGTAATCAGTAACACTCGCTCCAGTTGGTGCTCTAAGTGAGACATAGTTACCACTGGAATCAACGAAATGAGTTTCTCCTGTCTTAAAGGAGAAAGAATCATCAGAACAAGTAAATGTAGTTCCATCTCCTACTACTACATAATTTCCACAAGAGGGTATGGTATCAGTAGTCCAGCCGGTTCCTGTTGCATTAGCGATTATAAAACTACCTGTTGCTGGTGATAAAGCGGCGATGTCGTCAAGATCTTCATCCCATTTTTGAACATCAACATTAATTTCAAGTCCAAGAGATTGAGTTAGAAGAACCCCTGACTGAACTTCCCAATCAGTAGTCCCCGTGGCCCCAATCATCACTCCGTTTGGAGTGGGAGCTAAGAGTGAAATATTATCTAAATTTTCATTCCATTCCTGAGCATTTCCTGGACTTCCAAAAACGACTCCAACTGTTACTGAACCTGCTGGTTGGTCCACTGAAATAGCAGGTCCTGCCGTAATACTGCTGACGACTCCACTTAAATCAAGCCCAATATTTACCGTTCCGCTTGTCCCACCCCCAGTAATGGGAGCTGTAACAGTTATTTCACTTACAGCACCCGGATTCTCTTGGCAGTTTGTACCATTTGCGAGACATACTTCTGTTCCTGCTACGGTTAAGCTGGATCCTCCAACCTGTAAATTTTTATTGATCGAGACATCCCCACCGGGACTTAAAATCATAATATCAAGAGGGGCGCCTTCATCGATAAACCTTAAGACTCCATCGTTATATATGGAGATTTCATTTAGGCCTTTGAAAAATAGTTTTGTATTATCAGCTGTACTATCAAGAACCATCTGGAAATCTTCATTGATAAATGGGATTTTTGCGGCAGTGTTGGTGATAGGTGTGGCACTAAAATAAGTTCCAAGATCTAGTGCTACTGTCCCCATTGAAGTAATAGGCTCGCCAGTGGGGTTTAAAATACCTTGCCCTAAATTTATTTGGGTAACCGTTCCGGTTCCCCCTTCTCCTGCACCGATATCATTGGAAAAGAAAAATTCTTGGTTGGTCGTGTCCCATTTTAAAATTTGGCCATAGTCAGGAGAATCAGTGGGTTCCTTATTAAGTGTTAATCTAGTGGCCGCGCCATCTTCGATATCATCAGGGCCAACTGAACCTGGCTGAAGAGTGAAAGTTATGGGAAAAGAGCTCTGACCATGGGCATTGCCAATAATTAAATTTAAGGCCGTTTCAAGGGGAAGAGAGATAGTATCTTTTGCAACGGCCATCAGTTTGCCGTAAGAATTAAATTGAAGAGCAAAGGTTTTTGAAAAATTGTTGGGCCCTGTAATTTTAATTTTAGTTGCCTTATCTAACTCTTCTCCCGTGATCGTCATCCGTTGCTGAGTGACATCAAGAGAGTTGACCTTAAATTCAAAGGAGGATGGTGGTTTTGCTCCTTCCACTTCTGGTTCACCAAAGAGAACTCCAGTTTGGGGTTTACAGCCCCATAAAATGGCAAAGACGAATAAAAAAGATATAGTATTCTTTAACAAAACATTCCCCTAGTCCATAGTCTAAAGGGATGAGAAAATTCTTGAAGCTTAGGGAAAAGTTTTCCAAAAGTTGGTACAATAAAATTAGAAATGACTTAAAAACTGACTATTTTTGTAGATATTGATTATGAAACTAACTTTTTTCTATATTTTGGCCCTTTTGTACTCACCTATTATTTGGGGCAAGTCTGCAGTAATTAAAAAGATTTATACTGACCGAGATGAGGCCTCGGCCGAATTGTTGGCCGATTATATCGCTTATCCCAAACAACATTTAATCGCTAGGTTTGATAATGGAAAAAATTGCTATTTACAGATCAAAAGGGTTCATAAAAGATTGGCCCTTCTAGACCTTAGATATTGTATCTACCGGCATTTTATTAAAGTGGAACAGAGCTTATCTAGATGGGAAGAAATTGAAGATAATGTGGATTTTGTCTCGCTGTCATCTCTAAGCGTAGATAAGATTTCAGTAAAAGAAAACTTTTGGTTTGACCCAATTGAAGAAGTAGAAAAAAGAGAGAGAGAAGAAAAACTTAAACTTTCCCAGGGACTAGCGCTTTCTATGCTTTGGTCCTTTGCCAATCAACTCAATACTTCAGGAACTTTTGAATTTGGTGGAAATATGCAGGCGGAAGAATACACGACTGGTGCCTTTGGCCTAGGAGTTGAATATTTCTATAGCAAGCAGGGAACTATCGGCTGGAGTGGAGGATGGAGCTTTGAAATTCAAAGGAGCTTTAAATACCGCACCATAAATTTTAATGGGAATATCTCCGATCAAAGCTTAGAGGGTGAAACCCTCTGGCTTAATATGCTTTACGCCAATATTAACTTTACCACCTTCTGGAAAATCTATTTATATGCTGGAGTTAACCTCTCTCTTCCCATCGAAAGTGGACAAAAACTTAACACCAACCCGGCGCTTGGCGGCCAGTTAGGGCTAGGTAAAATAATTAGTGGCAAGGTAATTGTCGATTTTAACTACCGTTGGGTTAATTTTTCAGGGGCCGGAGAATATCTGCAGGGAATTTCAAAGTGGGAATCAGCAGGTTTAAATGGTATTGTCCTGGCAGTTAAATACCTCTTTAATTAAAGGCCTTCTTTTCCGTCTCTTTTAAATATTATTTAATAAGCTAAATTTAAATTATGAAAAAAGCTCTAATCCTTATCTTTTTGCTTGGTAACTTCAGTGCCTGGGCCGATCAATTTGAAAAAGATCTTAAGGCAATTAAAAGTAAATATAATGTTCTCGATAAAAGTACTAAATGGTCTGATGTCACCGAAGATGATTTAGAGGGTGACCTGAGTCCAAAAATAGATAAAAAAATAAATCGCGCTGATTTAATGTTTAATTTTGAGTATTTCTTTTTCAAAGATAAGCTAAGTGATATTTCTAAAATAAATAGTGAAATGAGTAAAATCGGTATTGATCTGGAAATGATATTTAGTACCGGTTCCCTACTAGATGTCCTTTTTTATACTAGCTTTGGTTATACCAGTGATGTCACTTTTGCCGGTACTAATAATATCTATGAGACTCCCAACACTTTTAATGTGGGGATAGGTCCCTACCTAACTCGAGGGTTTCAAAAAATTAATCCCTTTTTAAGCTTAGAATTTGAAACTTTATCTGCTGTTGGAGTCGACCAAGATCAAGCAGCAGATGGGGGTATTGTCTTTGATTTTATGAGTGGAAATTCCATCCAATCAGTAAATCTTCTTTTTGGCATGGACCACCCTTTTTATTTAATAACTAGACCTACTTATTTAAGGGCATATCTTGGCACAGCACTGTATGGTGTTTCTAAATTAGAACAATCAAGCTACGAAGAAAAAATCAATGTCTTTAAAATTGGCACCAGTCTTAAAATGGAATTTATAGAACATGCTTTATTTGTTCTTGGTTGGAAAGGTGAAATTATTACTGGAATTACCAACTCTTACCTCTCGCATTTTAATCTCAATTTAGGCTATAGTTTCTAACTTTTTCAGGGTATATAATCTCCATGAAAAAATTAAATATCTTTGTCAGCATGGACTGGGAAGGGCGAGATCTCGACCCCAAAAATCTTAAAGCATTAATTGATTTCAGGAAGGACTATCCTGATATCGCCATTTTACATTTTCTAAATGCGGCCTACTTTACAAAAAAAAATGTAAATTTTAAAAGTGTTAAAGAGAAGATGGAATCTGTTTTTTTAGATATAGATGAGCTTGGGCTGCATATTCACGGCTGGAAATCTCAATTTGAGGCCTGTGGTATTAAGTTTAAAAACTCCCCTTCTTTTAATAATGGTGGAGAAGTTTTTAGTAAAGAGGGAGAGGATATTGGCCATGATATTCCTATCTCTGAGTATAGTGTTGATGAGCTAATTTTAGTGATTGAGCATAGTAAAAAAATATTTAAAGATAATGGTTGGGGCAACCCAGTTAGCTTTCGCGCAGGTGGCTGGGATGCCAAGGAAAACGTTTTAGAAGCATTAGAGAGAGAAGGTTTTACTGCCGATCATTCAGGCGTGCCTACCGTTTTTTTAAGAGATAAAAGAATGTCTAATGTTTTACATGACTGGCTAGTTCCCATTTGGGATGGGACGGAAATTACGTCACAACCTTATAAGATACGAGAAAATATGTGGGAGTTTCCCAACAATGGATGTCTTGCCGATTACATGGCAGGAGCAGACATGCTGGAAGTTGCAAAGATTAACTGGGAACTTGAGGAAGAAAGTTTTGTCTCTATCGGACTTCACCAGGAGACGGCAGAAAAATTTCTGCCGCGCATTCGTGAAGGGATCGATTTAATTAACCATTCAAAGATGGACGTTAAATGGTCTAAGTTTCCCCTAGATCCAACCAAGCAGACCAAAGACAATTAATTCTAGCGTAATTGTCCCCCAAATAATTGAGACTGCCTTGATCTGATTTTTTCTCTCCATATCGTGGACCCAAAAAGAAACCACATGAAATGGCATGTAACCAATTATAAAAAGTAGGATTGGGTTTGTGATACTCCACCATGACCACTCCCAGGTGAGAACGCCAATGTGGTTTAAAAGCATCTCTACTAGGACAAAAATGAGAGAGTTAACAATAGCAAAGAACAATCTATTGTTCATGCCCATAATTTTGAGGTTCTTATCCTTAGGTAAGAGTTTGGAAAGTGCTACACCTGAGATGGCAAACATAAAAAGAATTTCTATATTGAGTCCTATAAGAATTAAAAATGAAGTTTTAGCAGGCGCTCCCCAAACTGGTGCGTAACCTGAAAAGTGAAAAATGAGTGAGTTCCAAATTTCGTTAAACCAATCCATGCCCCAAAAAGCGAGGCCGGCAAAAACATTGTTTAGATTTCTTTTTTCAATTTCATTGGCATAGATAAAGACAATGATGGCGAGGAGTGAAATTACGTACCACTGAAATTGAGTGGGATCACGAAGAATATTAAGGGCCTGTTGAGCGCTTTCTGCTGGCATTTCTTTTCCTTTGTATAAAAGAAAAAAATACCTTTTTTGACAAGGAAGGTCAATTCCCTATAACGGTTTTCATCCTTATCGAATTTTAATTTTAGAGATGTCTAAGGAATATACGAAGCTTTTAAAACATATTATCTTTTAAATCACATACTGCCTTCAAAATATCGCTGCGAAAAACAACTCCTACATACTTCCCTTCTTTAGTAACGGGATAGGCCTGGTAAAAGTTATTGATAAACATATCCACTACTTCAAAGATTTCTGTTCCACATTCAATTTTAGTAACCTCAGTGGACATGTGCTCTTTAACCTTAGCGGGAGGAAGGGCATCATATTTACAGGCATAGGCGTGCTTTAAAACGTCTTTGGCCGAAAGATAACCCACTAAACATTCATTCTCATCGACAATGGGAACACCACTCCAACCTTTTTTAACTAAAAGCTTTGCTGCTTCATAAACATCCATATTCGGTGAACACGACCTGATGGAACCATTTACATAATCATTAATAGTTATTTTGTTACCTTCAAGTTGATTTGTTTCCGATTTTTTTGTAGGAGTTTTGGTTATATTAAACTTGGCATTTTCAGAAACTGTATTACTCATTTGTTTATCTCCCTTTTTTCTTCCTCCTTAAAGTTTATCTTGTCCTGCCTTTTTGGCAAGATTTTTAAGGTCACATAGTTAAAAGAAATATTCCTCTTGGCATAAAATAACGCTTATTATCCTATTCTGCTCCTGCCATTGTTGACGTCCTACCTCCCTTAGTTGATAAATAGACCTCTATGCTGAAATACTTAAGATATATTATCGTGGGAATTGTCATTATCTCCCTGATGTTTTTAACTCTGTTTTTTATGATTTTTAGACCGAGAAAGGTCAAAAATTCTGACCTTTTTGTTGCAAGACTTGGAAAAATTGCCCTGAGCATTTTGGGCATCAAGATGAAAGTCAAACATGGAAGTTACTTCCTTAAAAACAGGCCTTGTATTTTTATCTCCAACCACCAATCAAATATCGACACCTGGACTCTGGCCGCAAATCTGCCTAAAGGCTCCATCACTCTAGGAAAAAAATCCATATTATACATCCCAATATTTGGTGCCTTTTACTATCTATGTGGAAATTTTCTAATTAACAGAAAAGATAAAATAAGCTCTAAAGCGATGATTAATAATCTAGTTACCTATTTAAAAGAAAATCAACTCTCCATATGGGTGATGCCTGAAGGTACAAGGAGTAAGGGGAAAGGCGTTCGGCCCTTTAAAAAAGGTCCTTTTCATTTGGCCATTGGTTCAGGCCTGCCTATTGTGCCGATATGTATCTCTTCTTATGAAAAATCTTTTGATTTAAATAAGTGGAAAAGTGGAACCATTTTAGTTGAACCTTTAGAGGCCATTTCGACAAAAGAACTTAGCGTAGAAGATGTATCCTCTCTAGCTGAAAAAAGTAGAAAGATAATTATTGCTGGAGTGGAAAAACTAGATCAAGAAATTATGCGCGCAAATGATTAAAGGCCTTTTTTCTTTTGGGATAACAAGTTTTACAAATCCTACATTTTGTCCCGTCACAACCTCTAGCACTACAATGTTCTCGGCCATAAAAAATTATTTGCAAGTGTAGCTTGTTCCAAGAATCTTCAGGAAAAAGTTTTTTCAAATCCTTTTCCGTTTCAACTACATTTTTCCCACTCGTTAATCCCCATCTTTGGGCCAAACGATGAATATGCGTATCAACTGGAAAAGCGGGTACACCAAAGGCCTGAGACATCACAACAGAAGCTGTTTTATGTCCCACGCCGGGAAGTTTCTCTAATTCTTCAAAGGACTGAGGAACCTCACCAGCAAATTTATCAATAAGGATTTTAGAGAGATCGATAATATTTTGAGACTTTCGTGGCGCCAGACCTACTGGTTTAATAATTTTTTCCACCGCCTCTCTTGATACTTTTGCCATTTTAAAAGGAGTTGGGCCCTTGGAAAAAAGCGCTGGTGTTACCGTATTAACTCGCTTGTCGGTACTTTGCGCAGACAATAAAACGGCAATCAAAAGCGTATACGGATCTTTATGATCTAAGGGGATCGGTGTTTCTTGGTAGAGTTCATCTAAAATAGTAGCAACAATTTGTGCTCTTTCTTTTTTAGTCGGCATAGTAGCTCAGGTATACCCGACAATTATAGACTTTAAAAGCTTTGCCCGAAACATATAGTGAAATTAATCACAGGCAGTATGCCTTGGGCCCTTTTGGACCTTTTTCCAGTATGGAAAGTTGGACTCAGGAGGTCACCAATGGGCCTATTTACCATTAAAAGTTGTGCAGATTCTGCTCATCATTCACCCTATGAAAAATCAGAAAAGAGAAAAAAGCGAGAGAAGAAAACTCATAAGGATAAAGCAGCTAGTTCTGTTTCAATATCTCACAAGTTTAAAACTTACCTATCCCTTAAACAAAATGAGGTAAATCTGCTGCAGCTATTAGAGAAAAATCTCAGAGAAGGAATAATTGAAAAAGAAGCAATCAAAAAGATATTGGGACTTGAATACTTTGGTAAACTCTCTGAAATCTTTGCTTTAATTGAACAGCAAAAAGATTTAATCTTTGAGCAATATATAGAGTTCTATAACAGGCCTTTGGTTTTAAACGCTCACATACCTGACGCTTTCACTTTCAAAGTATTTGATCAAGCACAGACTTGCCTTCGCGCTCAAACCGACCATCTCACTCAAGAACATCTCAAATTAACCTAAAGGAAATTTTTTCCACTCCGAATTAGTTTACTAGAAAAGTAAAAATGGCCATGCAGGCCCTTTGGTTTCCACAGAAGGAAAATCATCTTGGAGATCCCATGGGCCTGCGAATTAATACCAATATCTCTGCCTTAATTGCACAACGCCACTTAAAAAGAAATTTCAATGCCTTATCCGAGAATTTAACTAAACTATCTTCCGGAAAAAGAATCGTAAAGGCCGGAGATGATGCCGCAGGCCTGGCAATAAGCAGTCATCTTCAGGCGAAGATAGCAGGAAATAGACAGGCCGAACGAAATGCCAATGATGGAATTTCTCTAATACAAGTAACAGAAGGTGGACTTAATGAGGCCTCAAATATTCTTATCAGAATGCGAGAATTGGCCATTCAATCATCCTCCGATACTATTGGAAATAGAGAACGCGCCTTAACACAAATCGAATTTAGAGAACTGCAAAAAGAAATCGAAAGGTTATCCCGAGTAACTGAATACAACGGCACCAAACTATTAAGCGGACAAGGTCGAAGATATGATATTCAAGTCGGTGTTCATAACACCCCAGCAGATCGAATTTCATATGATGGGAGAAAGGCCAATATTAGTTTACAGGGTCTCGGCATGTTAAAGGAGACTGTAATAACTAAAAATAGTGCCTTAAAATCGCTTAATTGTATCGATTGGGCACTAACTAAGGTTTCGGCACAAAGAGCAACCTTAGGTGCAGTACAAAACCGGTTAAACTCCGCCATCAACAATCTACAAATTGAAACAGAAAATATCGCCGCCGCAAATTCACGTATTATGGATGTCGATTATGCCCATGAAATTGCCAATAATGCGAGGTTGAATATCCTCACCAATGCCAGCGTGGCCGCCTTAGCGCAGGCCAACCTTCAAGGACAACAGGTACTTAAACTCATTGGATAATATGCTTTATATTCCGCTATAAGAGTTTTAAAATTTCCTTAATGAAATATTTAATTATACTTTTATTTCCCCTCTGGGCCTTTTCCCAAGATATTGACTTAGATGACCTCGAACTTGGTGATGTAGACCTGCCATCATTTAGTGAGATTGAAATCCTAAAAGGGCCAAAAGGTGAACAAAAGTATCCCTCAACCATTAAATATCTCTCAAATGGCCCCGGTGGCATCCATGAATCCTTCCCGACTCCAAAATATGCTGACAAAAAAAATATTGATGAGGGAGAAATAAAATGGGATGAAAATATCTATCCCTCAAAAAATGAAGACTATTATTTATCTTTTGGTCTTGGGTCTGGTGGACTCTCCTATAATGGAACGGGGGAAGATTTCAAGGCCTGGGGAACTCCAGAGCTTACTCTCTCTCTTGATCTTTTTGGTGCCTATTGGCCTAAGTTCAGTCACAATTTCATGTATGGTGTCTTAGTAAACCTGCTACTAGATCAATTCAGCGTCAATAATTACAGTGTTACCCAATATCAACTTACTTCATCGCTAAGCCTATATTATTTTCTTGGGGCCAATATTGGATCTGGCCTTTATGTCCGGGGAGAGCTTGGAATTGGCATGATTCCTGTTTTGACTTTAGGAGCAGAATCAAAGGTTAGTGCTAGTTGGTTATGGGGTGGAAACTGGCTTTTAGGAGCTGGATATGCCTTTCCTCTTGGGGAGGAAACCAGACTTCTGTTTGGTTTTACCTATGCAAATAGTTATACCAGTTTTTCTAATTTATATGAGGCCAATGGAGCTTATCTCTTCTCCCTATCAGCTCTTTTTTAGGCAACCTTCTTAAGCTCGGCATTTATAAAGTTAGTCTTGGGAAAGGGAAGCTTATTAGCGACAATTTGATCAAAAAATGTTGGCACATAATTACAGGGCCTCATCTCTCCTTCAAATGTACCATCAGCATTTTTACCAGTTTGAAACCATCTAAAAATATCTTTGGAAATATAGTTTCCAGCATTATCAACGCCTAAAATTTCAGAGATATGGCTAGTTCTCCTTCCCCCATCATGGTAGCGACTGCATTGTACAATAATCTGCATGGCCGCTCCGACCATTTTTCTAATGGCATCGGGAGGAATTTTTATATCACCCATTAAACAAAGAGTTTCAAGCCTGGTACAGGCCTCAAGTGGATTATTGGCATGAACTGTTCCCATACTTCCGTCATGACCTGTTCCCATAACTTGAATCAGGTCGAGGGCCTCTTCACTTCTAACTTCACCGACAATAATTCGATCCGGTCTAAGTCTCATGGCCGATACAACTAGATCCCTAATCGTAACACCCACTATTCCTCTTTGAGGATCTTCATGTCTGGCCTCAAACTGAACCACATGTTCAGCGGTAATTTGTAATTCGACCGCATCTTCAATAATGATTAATCTTTGAGTTTTAGGGATTCTACTGCCCAAAACATTTAACATTGTAGTCTTTCCAGAACCTGTTCCACCTGAAACCACTATATTTTTTCCCAAGTGAATGCATATATCTAAAAATCTTGCACCCTCTTTAGAAAGTGAGCCGAATTTTATTAAATCTTTCAACGTTAAATCATCTTTAGAGAATTTCCTAATGGCGACGGTTGTTCCATTTTTGGCCATAGGAGGAAGCACCACATGAATTCTGGATCCATCGGGAAGTCGAGCATCAAGGCGGGGATTGTCGTCATCGATGGTTCTTCCAACCGACTGCGCTACTGCCCGAAAGGCAGATTGCAACTCTTCCTCTCCTCGAAAAGCATTTTCTCGCTTATAAACTAGCCCTTTTTGTTCTACAAAAATTTCTTTAGGCCCATTAATCATTATTTCTGAAATGGAATCATCCGCCAATAGATCCTCTATGGGAGATAAAAAGGTCTGTATCGCATCTTCAAATACACCCATTACTCGTCCTTAGGCCTCCACTGGCGCTGTTTTTTTTCCCTGACACTTTGAATAGTTCTACCTTGGTAAGGGCCACTAGAATTGGCTTTTCTAAGTACCGTTATGGTTCCCTTAAGCTTTCCCGCTGGGCAATAGTATTCAAAGACTCCAGAATGTTTAAAAGTTATTTCTCCTTCCGCGATAGTTCCTTTTTTAGCACTTAAAAAAAGTTTCTTTTCTCTAATTTTAAGACAGCTTGGAATATTGGAAGTTGTGGTAAAAAAGAGTTTAAGTTTTTCACCTTCAAAAATTGAAATATGGTCGGGAAAATATCCAGATTTAGTGGCAATAATTGAATGCTCTCTCAGGGGTACCTGAAATCTGTGAAAGACTTGAGCATATACATTGAAGGTGAAAATCACCGATAAAATTACTATCTGTTTCATGATTCCTCTGACATTTTATCGGTAAAAAATTATTTTTATTTATATGGTTAATCATCTTTTCCCGGCCTTACCAGAGCGAATCTATCAAGAATCTTCAATTCGCTCTATAGGCCCCTCATCAAAAGAAGTCTCCAATTTAATAACATCAAATGCTACTTCCTCATAGGGATGGGCCTGCTTCATGGCCTTTATGGCATCCTTAATATTTTTTTTGGAGCAAACTATTTCTAATTTGATTTCAATAACTTTTTCTACCAAGTTTTCAGTTCCAAGGTATGGATTACTTCCGGCCAGTGGTCTAAATTGCCCCGTGCCTGTTGTTTCAAATGAGCAACAATCATAATTTCCCAACTTTCCTGCACCGGATTTAAAGAGGGCATTCCTGACCTTCTCAGTGTGACTTATAGGTATAAATACAATAATTTTAAACATTTGCTTACTATCCTCGTTTTTTAGAACAAATAGAAATTTGTTGTTAGACATTATAGTTTTAAAAAAATAAAATTTTAGTGTCGTTGTTGTTATTCTCAAAATACGAATCAAGGAGGATGTACCATGAGAATGTTGTTTCTAATCGGATGTTTGTTTTTAATATTTGATACTCCAGTCAATGCTTGTGAACAAGATGGAAAAACAGGGATCCTGCCTGAAAATGACCTCTGGATTGGTCCAAATGATAAAGGTCTCAACACCATTACAAAAGAAGAGTTCAATCAAGTTCTAGACCGAGTGATCGAAATATATGCCCCCATTGTTGAGGCCCAGGGAGCGAATTTAATCATTGAAAGAAAATGGGATGATGGAACAGTTAATGCCTACGCCATGAGAGACGGCAATGATTGGAGAATTTCCATGTTTGGTGGATTAGCAAGACACGATACTATCACCAAAGATGGATTTGCTCTAGTCGCTTGTCATGAACTTGGACACCATATTGGCGGCCCTCCTAAAAAAGGAAGCTATATGGGTACCAGCTGGGCATCCAATGAAGGACAGTCTGATTATTTTGGTACCTCTAAATGTCTCCGTAAATATATGGAAGGGGCAAATAATATTGCCTTAATGAAAAAAATAAAAGTTGATCCCTATGCCACTACCAAGTGTCGTCAAACTTTCACTACTAGTGAAGATCTGGCCATGTGCCAAAGAGGTTCAATGGCAGGAATGTCTCTGGCCAACCTTTTTAACGATTTAAGAAGAAATACCGTAAAAGTTAGATTCGATACACCTGACCCCAAAGAAGTTAGATCAACTTATGATGGCCACCCAGAACCTCAATGCAGACTTGATACCTATTTTAGTGGTGCAGTTTGTGAAAAAGATCACTATATTGATTTCACCAACGACCTAGCTCAAGACAGAGAGGCCGCTTGTACACGTGTTGAAGATTACCAGTTAGGAATCAGACCTCTATGTTGGTATAAACCAGACGCCGCTTAATAACTGGGGAGATTCTTGAGCGTATACTCAAGTTCCTCCCTATCTTTAGACTCAACAATATTCTTCATTCTTTTTAAACTTTCTAAGGAAAGATGATAAAAATATTTAGCAGGAAAGCCATCTGGTATCTTGGTCGTTGCCAAAAGAAACTCCCTTATTTTTATAATATCTACTGCTTTCATTTTAGACAAAATAATTTTTTTGTGACCAAAATAGGCCTCATCTTTTTTTAAGACACTCTCAATAGTCCCTTCACCTTTTTCAATGATTTCGGCCATGGCAATGGTTTTATTTAAATCTTCAATCGATAGCAATAGGGCATCCACTTCTCCACCTATTTGATTTAAGGACTTTTCAATATCTGGGATTATATCTGCTGAATAATCATTGGCAAAGACAAGGCCATCTTCCACGCCAAAATTTTCAATAAAATCTTCATTTGATAGATTCGATTTCTTCTTGGCCATTTCAAGAACTTTATTTAAGGCCAAAGCTCCCCTTCTTCCTATCGCCAAAATACCTGGTGGGAAACCTTTATAATAAGAGGTGATTTTTGTTTCTATTGATCTATTTAGTGAGTCTATTCTTTCTGTAACATATACACTTGGGTTACTTTTTTGTCCTATAATCTGTGTGATTAAGGTGGCCCTATCGATAGTCATACCCTGATCACTTTGTTGTTTTATATAAGTGGTCATATCTGAATCATATTGAATCATTTGTAAACTTTGAATATCCTGTATCAACCAAGTGGCCAAATTATTATGTGAGGAGGCCGCATAAAGAATGCCATCTCCCCCACTAAAAGTTTGTCTATAAGTATCTTTATTTATTATCAAGTGATCTTCTATTTTTTTCACTAAGAAAAAATTTCGATCAAGTTTTGCCTGAACTCCTATTTTAGGACTTGTAGTACTTAGATAATTTTCTGCCGTATTTATTAAAATATTATTAAGACGAAAACTAGATCTCCAAGGAAGCCTTAAAAAATAATTTAAAAGCCTTGAATTTTGAGGTGGAATTTCGGGGTTATTAATTTTGTTATAGCGAAGGGATAAGAAAAGAGCAGGAATACCAACTACCTCAGCACCATTTTTGCCTGTAAACGCTGGAGCTCCAAGAATCTCTGATTGGTCAAACATATAATCTCTCATTATCTCTAATTTTTCCCCCACCAATGGATGTTCTAAAAAATTATATTCGGGATCATCGACCTTAGAGGTGGGGAGGTTCCGACCAAATAAAAATTGCATTGCCAAGACCTTATCTAGCCAAATGCCCCGCACAGATATATCAGATGTGTAATTATGGTCTGGATGATATTCTTTTAAATCAGTAAGATAGCGTCCTCTTTCGGCAACCGGAGTACCCTTATTTTGACTAGCATATTGGTCTAACAACTCTTGATCAAAACAGGATTTCGGTGCCTTGGTTAAAAGATTATCACGATGAAAATCCTTTAACAAAAGAGAATAATAACCAAACTCCGTCTTCATAACACAGGTATGCTCAGGCTTTTGTATAACATCTATAAAGAAATTCCCCGCCATAGCTGAAGCAAGATAAAGGTCCCTAAATCTTTTACAGAAAGAACTTTCTCCGTCCTTACATACTTCATAAACCTCATCAATTTCGTTTCGTTTTTGTTTAAGTGTTTTTAAGTGAGTCTTATCCTTTAAAATGTTATACATACTATCTTCAAATGACTCGAAAATTTTTCTTATCCTCGAAAACTCAGTATATCGCCACCAAAAATACCCCGTATTTCCATATCTATTAAAGTTTGTTTTTTCGTTCCTAAAATTACTCCGATAATAGTTATTTTTATATTTAGAAATATAATGTTTCACGATATCTACATAGGTAACCCCCTCATCAAACCGATTACAAAGAGGATCTGTTCCGGCATTTTCATCAGTGCAAAACTCATACGGAACAAGCTTGGTCATATGTATTGGCAAGATTCCTTTTTTCCCTAAATTTACAGTTTTTAACTTTTGTTCATTTGTTATCACATCAATTTTTCTCGCGTACCCATACTTTAAGGCCGCAATATCATATTTTCCAAAGATCGGAAGTTGGTTAAGCTCAGAATAGCCATAGTCCATAATAGAGCTATATTGTGGCGGTCTGAAAAATATTTCTCCGTCTATTGTTTTTGACCTCTCATCTGTCGAAGTCCCAGGTAATTTATCACGGTAAAAATGCCTCCTATCAACTGATCCTTTAAAGTTATGACGAAGGCCCAAGTTATGTCCAAATTCATGAATAAAAGTTGTTCGATAGACATGGGGAAGAATTAATACATTAATTTTCTTTCGGGCCTGAAGATTGAGATCATCCCACTTCATTAAAGTCCCATTTTTATACCATATCTCTTTAAGCTCTTTTATTCCCGGAAGAAAATCCTTATAGCTCCCCCCACTTAAATAAAGATCACTAGGATAAGCATTATGTTTTGCAAAAAAATCGATCCTTTTTAAGAAAGGATTTTCGAACTTGAGGTTTGTTGGCGGATTTATCAAACTCGATGGTGACCAGTAATCTGGATTCATCAAAAGATTGATGTTTTCCCTGGTAGCTCTTCTAAACCTGTTTTCTACAATGTTTTTTGGAGCTTCGACTACTCTTGCGCCGGCCGCCGGCAAGGAAGTCACTGCTCTTTTATCGTCACCACCTCTGTACTTAAGGTTTAATTCATTATGGCTTAAAAGCACCATTTGATCATAAATGTGTGGAACTATAGATGTTAAAACTCCAGAATACATATTAATATGTCCTTGAAGTATTTCTCCCGTAATAGGGTTTGAAACTGTCGGCCCATAACCTAACAGTCCATTTCTTAAAGGGTCAGTGATTAATACAATCGTATTATAACGTAGATCTCCGGATTTTTTCCCTGAAGGTTCCTCCAAGCGTATTTTAAAAGGAACCTCTGCTTCCTCTAAAACTTTATTCATATCTTCTACTGATTTATAAGTTTCCTGTTTAAATATTTCCATTCCCGGTTCATTAAAAGATTCACTTAAGTGATAGGTTAAAAACTCTCTATCTGGATCCCATCGATTTAAAAGATATTCTTTTTTTACTCTTCGAAAATTCTCACCGAGTTTTTTTCTCATTCTCAAAAAATAGCCAAACTTCTTCTGATCCAATAATGGATAGTTAAATTTTTTATAACCTGGTGAAGCTAGGTCTTTAAGCCTTACTAGTGAATAGAAAAAGGTGGTTTTAAAGGAAAAGTCTTGAGTATTAAATTTACTCGCCTCATACTTTAAATATTTAGACAAACACGCATCTGAAGAGCTGATGCGAAATTCTCGCTCTAACTCAATATTGATGACACCTTTTTTAATTATATAATCTTTAAGTCTGGTATTTTTTTGAATAACACAACCATCATCCTGCCAAATATCCATTGCTGTCAGGGAACTGGAAAAATCGATCCCCTCTAGATCTGGATCAAAGTACGCCCTCTTATTCCATGGTGTTTCGATATCTTCTTCTTCACGGTTAGTACATTCCCCTAGATCATTCGTTGCACATCGATAAGCACGGTAACTTCCTGGAATGGTAAATACAGGTTTTTGATTGCGGGAAAAATCAAAGCGAAAATCTTCATCGGGGGAAAAGATACTTAGGCCTTCCTTAGTCCATTTTAATTTAACTAAGATCTCTTCATCTTGAAAGAAAGGGGACTTAATAGTTACATTTCTTGGGGCATCTAAAGTTGAGGGTAAATACACATAAACAGAATCAGTATCATAATCGTTAAACCGATTTGTCTGTTCTGCGACCTTGTAGACAGTATCGTATCCGGGTTTTTTTGCACAACTAAACAAAATTAATGCAATTAATGGCCCAATAAAATAATTTGTCATTTACACCCCGGAGATTGTTACTTTCTAATCGGTTTCTGGGTGTTTATTCTTAAAAAAAAGGCCATCAATAAGATGGCCCTATAAAAAAAATTTGTTTTGAAAAACTAGCTTTTTCTCATGCCACTTTTTTTCATGCCACTTCTTCTTCCTTTTTTAGAGGACTTTTTATTGCCCTTTCCAGCTGGTGGAGCGGTTTCTTTTTTAATGGAGATAAGCTCTACATCAAAAATAAGAGTGGCACCACCGGGTATTTTTGGAGGAGCGCCGTTATCTCCATAAGCAAGGTCACTTGGAATAACTAATCTTACTTTACCACCTTCACCAATAAGTTGAAGCCCTTCGGTCCAACCTTTGATAACTCTATTTAGTGGAAAAGATACTGATTTCTTTCGATCTTTTGAAGAATCAAAAACCGTTCCATCAATTAGCGTCCCATGGTAGTGAACGTCAACGACATCAGTCGCCTTCGCTTTTTTATTATTTCCAGCATTTTCAATTTTATAGGCCAATCCACTTTTGGTTTTTTTAGCGCCATCTTTAACAAAGTTATCAAGATAAGTGGATCCTTCAGTTTTTACTTTGGTAGCAAAGGACTTCATTCTTTCAGAAAGAGTCGTGTGTACTTTTTGCTGGTATACAGCTATATCAACTTCAGTTTTTTCTCTTCTTGCAGAAGCTCGAAGACCGGCCATTAGAGCAGCAATTTCTTGATCCGTCAGATCTAGGTTGTTTAGTCTTGAACCAAACATTACTCCAAGAGCATAAAAAGTTTTATCTTCTTCTGTTTTTAGCTCAACCTTAGCTGGCCCACTTTGTTTACAACTGACTAGGAATAACCCTAATACCAGCGTTAAAATAATACTCTTCTTCATTTGTCCTATCCTTTGTTAATTTAAACTATCTATATTTTTATAATTAAGTATCCAGTTGGTCTAGAGCAAAGTTTGCCATTTCATCACATCTCTCGTTTTGTGGATGTCCCGCATGCCCTTTCACCCACAAAAATCTTAAATTAGGGAAATTGTAACTCAAGGTATCAAGTTCTTGCCATTGTTCAAGATTTTCCGGTGTTTTTCTATCTGCTTTTTTCCATCCTCTTTTTTTCCATCCAGCAACCCAGCTCGTAATACCATCAACTACGTAACGCGAATCACTGTATAGAAATAAGGGAACCTTATGAGATAGAGAATTTGTAGTTAAGTACTCGCCTATTACCTCTAATGCCTTAATGGCCCCTTCGAGTTCCATTTTATTATTGGTGGTAGCGATATCGACTCCCCACTTTTCAAATATAACATTACCCTCACTGTCTTGCCCCATAGCTCCCCAGGCACCAGGTCCTGGATTACCTCGACAGGCGCCGTCAGAAAAAAGCGCAAAGGATTCTGGCCTATCGACTAATTCTTTAGGTAGAGGGAAATCTTCATCAGACTCCGGTTCCCCATCATCAGGACTGGCCAAAAGCGTATTTAGTTTTTTTTGAAGAACCAAAATGGCCGCCATGGCCTGTTGGTCCGTAGAAAAATGTTTTTTTAATTCTGTTATGGCCTTGGCCATTTGCAGGTTATCCAAAATAAATTCCTAGATTAATTTTAAAAATTTTCTTTTCCCCACCTTAATAACTTTTCCGGCATAGGAATCATCTAAAAGGACCTCGGCATTGGTAATTTTATCACCATCCACAATGGATACGGCATTTTGTTTTACCATCCGACGAACTTCACCTTTACTACTAAGCAGTCCTGAAGAGAATAAAATATCTACTAACTGAGTTCCCCTTTGAAATGCAAATTCAGGGATATCATCGGGAAGTTTCTTCTTTTTGAAAACATTTTCAAATTGCTCACGCATGGCCTGGCCAGTACCAAGATCATGAAAATCATCAACTATCATAGAGGCGAGATTCTTTTTTAACTCGTTGGGATGAAGGGTATGATCTTTTAGCCCTGCTCTCAACTCAGAGACCTTTTCCAGGGGCGTTTCCGTTAAAAGTTCATAGTATTCACACATTTGCTCATCTGGAATACTCATAACCTTTCCAAATTTATCAAAAGGTTCATCTAATATTCCAATATAGTTGCCCAAGGACTTGGACATTTTCTGAGAGCCACAGGTTCCAGTGATAATAGGTAGAAGCATCGCCACCTGAGGTTTTAGTCCTTCTAGTTTTTGAAAATCTCTTCCCATGAGTACATTAAATTTTTGATCCGTTCCACCAAGTTCAACATCTGCTTTCACATAGACAGAGTCGATCCCCTGTAAGACTGGATAAAAAAGTTCATGAAGAGAAAGAGGTAGATTTTTCTCTAATCTGATTCTAAAAGTTTCATGGGAAAGCAGTTTTGCCACTGTCGTTTGGGAGGCCCATCTAATCACATCTTTTAGGGAAACCTCTTCAAACCACTCGGATTGAAAGCTCACTTCTGTTCGTTCTTTATCAAGGATCATATACATCTGATCCATATACTGCTGTGAATTTAACTTTATTTGATCCTCTGAAAGTGGAGGTCGGGACTCATTTTTTCCTGAGGGGTCACCAATACTGGCGGTGTAGTCTCCAATAATAACCGTTCCGATATGGCCCATATTCTGGAAGTGCCGCATCTTTCTAAATGGCACGGTATGTCCGAGGTGAACATCTGGACTAGTAGGGTCAATTCCACATTTAACCCTTAGAGGCACTCCAGAATCGATAGACTTTCGAAGCATAGCAACAAACTCATCCTCTGGAGTTATTTCAGAGACCCCTTTTTTAAGGTACTCAAGTTGTTTTTGTACTTCTTTTTCCAGTGCTGGATCCATAATTCCTCTTATAAAAAATAAAAATATATCCCAAGATTACTTTTTTGAACACCCATTTTATGCAGCTTGTTTGTCTTTGCTTAATTTTTCAGCTGTGATAACTGTTTATTTTACCAATGAGGATAAATTGTGGGACTAGATTTTTCTATAAAAGTCTACAAACAATATTTTAATTTTGCCTGTTCGCACTTCTTGATTTTTTCTGATGGAAGTAGAGAACCACTCCATGGGCATAATTATCGTGTGACCGTTCAGGGAAAATCTACTGATTTAAATGGCGATATGGTTTTTGATTTTTTAAATATCAAACCCATTGTAAGAGAGATTTGTGATTCTCTCGATCATCGACTTCTATTGCCCGGGGAAAACCCCTCAGTCAAAATCTCCTTTCAAGATAAAAATTTACACTACGTTACACCAGATGGTGATTTTTTCAGCTTTCCGGTAAAAGATGTACTTATTTTACCCTTAGCAAATATTAGTGCTGAAAGGCTTGCCATGTATTTGGCAAGAAAAATCAAAGCAAAAATTAAACTCGATTATAATTTTAATTTTCCCCATTTAGAGATAGAGGTTGAGGAAACGCCAGGTCAATCGGCGAGCTATATATTAAAGGAATAAAAATGAACTTTTTAGACTTAAGGCCTGGGGCAAGTGTAGAGGGAGACAAAATCCCTTGCTTTAGAAGTGAAGAAAAGGCCGACAAATATGTTTACTTAATGGCCGGAACCCATGGTGATGAAGTTGAAGGGGTCTATGTTTTACAAAAACTTTTTAACTGGCTCCAAGAAAAAGAAGATCTATCTCTTCCCTTAATCATAATTCCTATTTTAAATGTGGATGGTTATCGCTCTGGAACTAGGGTAAATTCTCACGGGGTGGATTTAAATCGTAACCTACCTGCCAATTCTTGGAACACAGAGTTTAAAAAGGCAAAATACAATCCCGGGCCTGGCCCTTCATCGGAACCGGAAAACCAATTTTTAATAAAACTTTTTGATAAATTCAGTCCTAAATTGATCTTGAGTTTTCACTCATGGAAACCCATGCTTAACTACAATGGCGACTGTGAGGAAATTGCAAAACTTCTCCACAAATTTAACTCTTACCCAATGGTAAAAGAGATTGAAAACTACCCTACCCCGGGATCCCTCGGAGATTTTGGGCCTGAAAAATATAATGCTCCCGTCCTCACTTTTGAATGCCCAACTCTAGCAGAAGGGGTGACCCTCAAAGGAATTTGGGAAGAGAATATGACGGGCCTAAAAGAGCTCTTTGCCTCCAATATACTATAGTCGTACGCGTTAATGGGGGTGCTTTCTCCCACCAATGGTGTCAGTTTATCCTGTAAGAAGAGGTAAGACACTCAACTCCTTGGAATTAAGTAGAAAACTTCAACTTTTGCATGAGATAATTTGGCATGCAAGTTGCTCTATTAAATATGCCTATGGCCTCGGAAGGAAAAAATGAAATTATCTTATGTCTTACTTACATTCTCGCTTCTCACCCTAAGCTCCTTTGCATCCGAGATAAAAGTTACGCCTTTAAAAAAAGTGAAGGTTAAAAAAAGTAAGATAAATTACAGATTTTCTTTTTCATCATCTTTTAATACCGACTTTAAACAATATGATGACATCAATAAAAGCTTCACCAACTCCAGTGGACTTAGATTTTCTCTTTCTTTGCCAAAAAGCTGGACGATTGCTACTGGCCTATTTTTTGATAAAAGTTTCATAGGAGAGAGAAAAGGTGAAATTCGAGATACATTTATAGCAGTCACCAAACCTCTAGTGCAATTTAACAAAAGTCTTGGATTAACTGCAAAACTAAACTTGTATCTCCCCATCAGCGAATTTTCAAGAGAGGTAATCTATCTAAGTACTGCCTATCGACTGGCCTTAATACTAGGATTTGATTTGGCGGGAATTGGCATACCTAGTATCGGTGGTTATGCCCGTATGGACATCTTACAAAACTTTCATCGCTCCCATACTAACGCTTATGGATCATCCAATAACCAATTCAAAATTTTAGGACTTGGAGGAGTTGATTGGAACTTCTTAAAAAAACTAAATCTCGCTTTAGATTTTTCTTATACGAAGGCCTTGACCTACGAAGGAAACATCCGAGACTATTATGGATCAAACCAAACACTATCTTATAGCATAACCAATAAATTCAGTGTCGGGATAGGACATGCCCTTGGTGGTAATATCCTGGCGGTAAATGGAAGAGATTCCAACGTCGCACTTTTTGATAGTAACCAGTCGGTTGCTTTCATGGTGTTTAATTTTATTCTTTAAAAAGGAGGAGAGGAAAAAATGAAAAAACTACCTAAAATTCTAGCGCTAACTGTATCATCTCTTCTTTTTGTATTTGGTTGTGCGAAAAAGCCTGAGTATGAGAGTGTTCACAAAGACGTAAAACTAACAAACATCTCTAAAAGCTTTGATACTAAAGCTGAGTATGTCTATGTTCCAATGACCATGGGTTCTCCCCGTGAAGTAACTGAGGCCGATCCTTTTTTCCAAGGTAGCGCTAAGATTGTAAAAATTCGTTTTGGAGAGCAAGGTATTGAAGTTTATCAACCTGAAAAAGATGAAAGATTTAGTGATAATGAACTTAACAATTCACCCGTTCTTTTAATTCCAGGAACTTTTCATGCCTATAGATGTGCCACCAACAATTTAGGTGAATGTACTAATAGAGAAGAAGAAAACAATGAAATTACATGGAATCAAAAACCATTTTTCAAACCTAACCCTGCCGGTCTAGAAGTTAGAGAAATAAATCCGCTTGATCTTTTCACTGTTAGTTCAAGCTGTTTGAGAAAGGTCGCGACAAAACTCGTTGATTACGAAATGAAAAAAGGAGTAATCAATATTCAACTGGAAAAGACTTATAAAGCATCGACCTCTTATAATTGCATTGCTGATAATTATTTCTCAGGCAAGCTTCATGCCTCAACCTTTAATGTAAGATTTTACTACTCTTTAGTCAGACTTAAAGATCTGGCCTCAAAAGATTACCAAAAGGTAAAATACCCTATTAAAGACCAAAATAAGTTTGGTTTCTTCAAGGAAACTGAAACTATTTTAGATGATCAATTTTTAAGAGGAAGACAAAAAACCATTCATTACTTAAATAGATGGAATCCTAAAAATAAAAAGCTCATCTACCACCTCTCTGATTCTTTCGATAAAGAGGAAAATAGTATTTTAAAAGATGCTACCTATGTTGCGATAGATTCTATAAACAAGTCTTTAAAACAGGCCAATACAGGAATTCAAATTGAACTAAAGGCCCCTTCAGGGAAAAAACCAGGAGACCTTCGAAACAACATGATTGTTTTAATTGATGAACCACTGGCCAATGGACTATTAGGTTATGGCCCATCTGTAACCAATCCAAGAACCGGTGAAATCCTTCAGGCCCATACTAATATGTATAGTGGAGTTTTAAAATCCACTCTAAGACACCTATGGAATTCTATGAGAAGGCTTTCAATTGAAAGAAGTAAAATAAAAAATTCAAAAACGACAGTAATCTCCGAACCTGTCGCGTCAGGCCCTGCGGTAGATAATCAAATGAACCCTACCATTGCCTACAAAATCAAGGGTGAGGCCAATGCTTTAGATACTCTCTTAAAAGAGAACCTAAATCACAATCAACTAGATGAGAAGGTTTACCTCCCAGAAAAGTTAAAAGAAGTAATGAAAAAGGAGAACTCCAGACTTAATCGTTATGCCCAAAATAATGCCTATGCTTTAGAGTTCTTCAACATTGCCGCAAGTTCTAAAAAATTACTACCAGGAGTTAAAGGTCTTGGTACTGATTTTCATAATGAGAGTGTTTTAAAAAAATGGGATCACTTAACTAGATCGCAAAAAAAACATGCGGAAAATATGATCCTCCCATTTATCTATACCTCAACTCTAGTTCATGAGCTGGGACACAACTTAGGACTTAGACATAACTTCAGCGGTTCAGTGGATAAAAAGAACTTCTACACAAAAGAAGAGGCCCAAAAGCTAGGTCTTCACACGAGTCCATCTTATAGCTCCATTATGGATTATGCGGGAAGTGAGTTAAATGAACTTACCAAATTTGGTAAATACGATATTGCGGCGCTAAGATTTTCCATGGCCCGTGAAATTGAATCTGTAGATGGTCAAATTTACAAACTGGACTCAACGCTAAAGAGTTTAGAGAATGTTCAAACTAAGTCTTATATGTATTGTAGTGATGAACATGCAGGGACTTCGGCAAAGTGTAATAGGTTTGATGAAGGAACCAATCTTAAAGAAATTGCGGAATCTTTAATTAAAAGATACGAAAATTCTTATGATACTGCCAATTTAAGGGATGATAGAAATTCTTACAACATCTATAGAATGGCAAATTACATCTCTTACAGATACAGACAGTTCAATCAAATGAGGGCACTGTTTGAAGAATGGGAAAAATACTCTTTCTTCCCCTCTCCCTATCATGGCATTGGTTGTCCTGCCGCTTGGAAAGAGCAACTCGGTTCTATCTGTGATGAATTAGAAGACAGAATTCATGCCACAAGAATGATTGGAAATCTTTTCCTTAAAATCTTAAAGACGCCAGATCATCTTTGTGCCTTGGCCGATATTAAAGATGCTAAAAAAACTGTTGAACATAGAACTCTATCTGAGATCTATACCAAAGGTGTCATGCAAAAAACCAGACACTTAGTAACCTCTTGTTTCCATCCAGCAGTTAAAGCGGCGATGGAAAAAGAAGGTAAAGTTGTAAGGGGAGAAGTTGGAAAGTTCCTAAATTCTCAGATGGATCTAAATCCCTTGCACCCATACTCAAGTGATAGAGCGGCCCTAGGAATCTGGGCAGATAAGCTGCTTGCCATGAAAGCACTTACCCAAAGGTTTAATGAAGTTTCCGGAAGTGGTGGTTACAAAAACTTCTGGGATTTCTCCTACGTTCAACCTTTGCTTAAAAATATAGTGGACCATATGATCCTAGGTGAACCTTTGGCACAGGCACTACCTTTTCTTGATAAGAATGGGAAACCCTACGCTGATAACATGCCCTACACGCTAAACTTAAAAAGTGTTATCTCCACTGCTGATCTTCCTTACCATGGTTTAAGAGAGTTTCTGGAAATTCCATCAGTTGGCAATCCTCCTTTAAACAAAATTTTACTTAAAAATGCCAAAAAGTGGGAAACGATTCTAGGTGGTGATACTCTTTCCAGTACGCGAAAAAATGTGAACTACTTCACGGTCAGAAAAAAAGATATTGGTGAATCCCATACATCTAAAATCTTTAAGACCTTAGAAATTGATGAGATCATCTATATGGCATCTGAGAAAAATGAATTGGCATACAAAATGATGACAACCATGGAAAATTTCGATGTACTTAATACCTACGAAGTAAAAGATATCCAGGCGGTTATCAAAGAGAGAGTAACTCCCGCCATAATTTCACAGCTTAGTGATATTCAAAAGATGGCGATCAAATACCCTAAGGGCCTTTTAGAGATGCTTGTGACTCTTGAAGAAAGAGGTAATGAGATTACTGCACAGTATTTAATAGACAATTTCAGACTTCCTAAAGAGGCATCTCAGGAGTTGGAAAAGCTCTACCGTGAATTAGGTAAAGAAGGAATTGTTGAGCTGGTTAAAATCCAAGATACCATGGGTGTCGCTCCAGTTGATGCAACTGATGCAATTAAAAAACTCTATGAGATGGATTTAGATGTTCTTGAAACTTATATGGCAGGTACTATGCATGAGCTGATTGCAGGTCATATGAAGGCCATCACGCTGCTTCCTACTCACGTCAACGCCCTATAAAAAGTGGCCCCTCATTTGAGGGGCCCTCTTTCTTTAATCGCTTTTCCTTTTGTTTTTGAGTTTTGGAATAGACAGACCCTGTGAGTTCCATAATCAAAAAAGAAAATACACATAGTTTTAGAACTTTTATTACAACCTCATTTAACAAGATTAATAATATGAGTATACGTCTAGCAACGAATTGAACCTAACGAACTTCAAGAAAAAGGGCATTTTAAAATAAATTTAATTTAAATAAAACTTTTTTGAATGACAAGACTAAGTCCTACAAAAAAATAAAATCCTACCCCTCTTACTGCCAGCCACCACCAATTAGATAACTTAAAAGCGGCAAGTGCTGTGACCAGAGCGTGGGCCAATAAACCAAGACCCATGGAAAAAGTAGATATTTCCAACAGTTTTAAAAAATGAGGATTAGCAAATTGAAGTTGAAATTCTGGGGGATACAACTCCTTATATTTAGTGGCCAGATTTAAAAGCAAAGGTTCATGAATGGAAAAAGATATAATCAGTACGAGCCCCATCACAAGACTTAATATTGCTGGCTGAAGCTTGATAAAGAGAGGATCTTTTTTTCTAAAAGAGATGTAACAAAAGAGAACTACGCTAAAAAGAGAGAATATGGTGACGGAGTCAATTTCGCCAAAATAGTAAAAACTAAACACCCCTTCTAACAGGGCCATGGCCACGGTAGAAATTAGTGCGACCTTAAGGCCTGCAAAAGTATCAACTAAAACAAAAATTAAAAGAGGGATGATACCTATTAATAACGCAGAATAATTCATTCTCTTTTCTCCCGGCCTTTATAATTTTTTCCAAAACTCAAACGCCTTCTCCAATTACTTAATTTCACTTCCTTGGAGCTACAGTCTAAATCTCTTGGAGCCGTTTTTCCATGCCCAGAGTTTAGTTTCTTTGCTTAAATTCTCAACCTTGAAAAACTTACAATTTTAAGCACTTAGCTTGAATAATCAGATCAATTCCACTATTTCTATGCCATGAGTTACAGTATGCACACAAAACTTAGTGATCTCAATTTAAGGATTAAAGGATCCTGGGTGGAGGAGTGCATTCAAATTGTACTTAAAGAACTGAGAAATAAAGGCATAAATTTCAAACCACATTTTTGGATATCTGATGAGTTTTTCTCACCTGATGGCGTTACTGGTGTGGCATTACCTTTTTATCTTTTTGATTCCGCTCTCATGGAGCTTGAAAAAGAAATTATGGGTGAAGTTGAAGGTGGAACTAAAGAAGGCCTTTTAAAAATTCTACGACATGAAGTTGGCCATGCCTTAGATAATGCCTTTCTTCTTCGAAAATTAAAAAAAAGACAGAAGTATTTTGGCATTTCAGGTACTCGCTACCCAAAAAGTTATCTACCAAAAACTTATTCTAAAAATTTTGTAAAACATCTAGATGATCATTATGCCCAGGCCCACCCAGATGAAGATTGGGCCGAAACTTTTGCTGTATGGTTATCCCCTAAATCAAAATGGAAAGATCAGTATCAAAATCAACCGGTCTTAAAAAAACTTAATTATCTCGATGAGGTCTTTAAACAATTAATTGGAAAAACTGCCAAGGTATCTCACCTGTATGAACTTGATACGCTAAGTGATTTAGATCTTACACTTAGAAAATACTACAAAAAGAAGAAAAAAAGGTTCAATCCCAATAACAATTTCTTTGTTCCTTGTTTCTCTAAAAATAAAGATCTTCCTCAGGCATCTATTTTTATGAGACAAAACAGAAAAGAAATATGCACCGAACTTAAAAAAAATTGTGATATCCAGCAATATCATATCAAAAGACTGGTCAATAAAATCATAAGTGATTGTGAAGAGAATAATCTCCGAGTGAAAGGCCCTCTTGATCTAAAAAATTCCCCCTTTCTAAAAAACCTCTCTCGTAGGACGATTAAGTATATAAACGAAGGAAATCACCGGATTATAATGTAATGAACCAAAAAGTTATGATTTTATTGCATGAATACTTAATTCCTCCGGATCGTTTGACTAAGGCAGAGCGCCTAAAATCAAATACCGCGACTGAGTATGATGTACTTACAAACCTTAAAAACCTAAATTATGAAGTCCTACCTCTTGGCGTCTCAAATGATGCCAGCATCATCACCCGTGCCATCGATAACTTTAAACCAACAATAGTTTTTAACTTAATGGAAGAGTTTCATCATAAGGCGAGCTTTGATCAAAATGTAGTGAGTTTTTTGGAGATGAACAAAATCCCTTACACAGGCTGCAATCCTCAAGGGTTAATGCTTGCTCGAAATAAAGATCTGGCCAAGAAAATTTTGAAATTCCATGGAATTGCGACTCCTGCTTTCCATGTCTATCCTCTAGGATCAGTCCTCAAAATGCCCGATTTAAAATTCCCATTAATTGTTAAATGTCTAAATGAAGATGGATCTCTAGGTCTTTCGAAGGCCTCTATTGTAAACAATGAAAAAAAATTATTTGAAAGGATAAAATTCATTCATAAAAAGTTTGAGGTTGATGCCATTGCCGAAGAATTCATTTCTGGAAGGGAGTTTTTTGTAGGTCTTCTAGGAAATCAAAAGCTTCATGTCCTTCCTCCTTGGGAATTTTTAATTAATGGAAAGAACCCTCCCAAAGATGAGTTTTACACAGACAAAGCAAAATTTGATCTGGGATATCGCAAGAAAAAAGGTATTGTCACTAAAAAGGCAGAGCTCAGTGAACTTAAATTAGAAGAGATTAAAAAAATATGTAAGGAAACTTTTGGGGTCTTACAGTTAAATGGTTATGCCAGAATAGATTTGAGGATGGATGAGCGGGGAAAACTCTGGGTCATTGAAGCAAACCCAAATCCCGATATTGCCTTTGATGATGAATTTGCCCAATCTGCGAAACATTTAGGAATGGACTATCCTCTCTTGCTTGAAAAAATCATCGGTCTAGGACTGAAATGGCACAAGCTTCAATCAGCAGCTTAATAAAAAACTTATTTAGAGATCTTTTTTGCTACGTAAGTTAAAATACTTTCAGCTATAGAATTAATTGAATTTTTACTATTATTATAAATGGCATCAAAATATTTTGGATCACGAATATCGATATGTAGAAAATCTTTTAAAAATTTATCTCTTTTGGCCTGACTTTCATTTACCAATTTTTCGGCCTCCCCTTGATCGAGTTGGGCCCTTTTTGCGATAGATTTGATCCTATACTCTAGGGGTGCCTCCAATCTAAAATGTATACAGTTTTCTAAATGAGAGGTTATAACAGCTGCCCCTCTGCCTACGATAATGATATTACCAACTTTTGCCACCCTAAGAATAATCTCTGCCAACTCTTGAAAAACTTGATCTTTAGAAAGTACCCCACGTTGAAAGCTAGAAAAGAAATCCTGGATAAAACTAGACATAACACCTAGATCTTTAATCAATGTTTTAGACAAGTGTGTATCTTGGGACAATCTATCAATTATATCTTTGTCTAGAATAATCCATTCTTGGCCCGTCTTTGCTTCAAGCTTTTGCTTAAGCATCTCGGCCAAAAGATAGGCCTCACATCCGAACTCTCTTGAGAGAGTAATGGTAATGCCGGTTTTTTTCTTTTCTTTCTCTTCTTTTTTTTTGCGCTCAATGATTTCGATCCAAGCACTTATTCTCTTGTCCACATCAGGCACGAGGATACCTATCGGCATAAGAACTCTCCTTAGAAAATTTCATCTTACTATTATAAGGGTTTTTGTTTTTTTTTAAAATAAAAAAAGATTTTTCAAATAAATATTATTTAGGACCTTGCTTAAAGCAGTATAATAAATATGATGATACTTGTTACTACAAGGATGGAACCTTCGAGCACTTCTACTTTTTAGATGGACAAAGAGAAGTCTATGAAAAAGGACGAGGGTTTGGTTTTTATGGATGGATAAATGGATATTATGCAGGCCTTGTCCCCTATTATTGGTATTACCCAAGAGGTGGTAGGCGCTATGTTCCTGATGGAACCATCAACCGACGCGTTCATGGGAAATAACTCTAAGTTTATTTTTTTTCTAACCCCTTGATATCTTCGCATAGCGCTGCGCGCAGAATAAATTGAGCTCGTTTAGAATTGTATTTTTTAATATGCCATATTAAGACTTCTCTAGAATCTTTTCCCTACGAGGTAATGATGTTATTAAGGACTGTACTGGCCCTCACTTTATTTTTGTCTCTTTGCTCTGCTTATGGGAATGAAATCCCTAGCGAAATAAATGTCCGCTCATCTTTTCATCAAAAAGTATTAATTTCCAATCCTCATCAACTTGAAAAACTAGGTCTCTTTGGAACCGACTTTCGCTCTCAAGAATACCTTGATGAAATGTTGGCACACTTTTGGGAAGGGCTAGAATTTAATAACTATTACCTTGTTTTTCACAAAACCTTAAAAGGCACATCTAGAGATCTTTCCCAAATCAGGTCAGAAACTCAAACTCTTAAAGGTTATATTAGAGTATCTAAGTGGGATGAAAAATGCTCAACCTACCAAGCTTTAAATTACTCCGTTATAAAACATGGCCAGGGCCTGGCATCTACCCTGCGGGGAATTTGCGGGAAAATTGCAACCGCTCACTCACTTAAAAAGTTAGGTCTTATGAAAAAACCTTTTCATGGGGCATATATTAAAGAAAATAAATTGGCCGAGATCACACTGAAGCGACAAAAAAAGAAAGGTGGGATGACCTCAAGTGAACTGGCCTTGGCCCATAAAAAATACACGGGAAAAAGTTGTAAGATCCAACATCATGTCTGTCATTTAGATACCAGAAGGATTCCTTCACAACAAAAGGAAATAATAGAAAAACTGGCCAAGAGAGGGATCAAAAAATTCATCGCCAAGTTATACAAAAAAATGAACAACTTAGAACAAAAATATGCTTGTTCACTTGGTATGATTTCATATAGCTCTGAAGGAGAAAGAAAATTCTCTCATACAGAACACATAACAAAAGTTGCAATTAATCCAAGAACTAAAAAGATCATAGTAGTTACTAAAAATGGAATGGTTCAAGGAGATATGAAAAAAACGGTTCCTAGTCATGCTGGATTTAATACCTTTTCAATAGATCCGGAAAAGCTTCAGTGTTACTTTCAAAAATCATCTCATCGGGCAATCAACAGTATTTACCAAGGCATTAGTTTAAACCAAATAGAATCCATTTGCTGCCCGCTTTAATCCAGTAAATTTTCAGGGATCTTCTTATGAGTTTTAGCACCCAACTCATTCATTTTGTGGGCCATACTCAGCATATTCCCTCTGCCAAGGCTTAACTTTTTCATCGCTTTATCAAAGTTTTTTTCCGTATTTTGCAATCCATCGCCAATCTTGTTCATATCTTCTATAAAACCCACCATTTTATCGTGGAGTTTTCCTCCCAAAACGGCGATTTCCATAGAATTTTTATTTTGCTTTTCAATTTTCCAGATGGAGGCGACAGTTCGCAGTGAGGCCATTAAATTAGTAGGTCCTACTAATACAACATTTTTTTCCCATGCAGTTTTAAATAAGTCGCCATTATTTTCAATCGCCAGCGAGAAGGCCCCCTCAATGGGCATAAAAAGGAAAGTAAAGTCAGGCGAAATTAATTTTTCATTGAGGTGATACTTTTTACTGGATAAATTTTTAATATGTTCATTTATACTATGATCAAATAGCTTTAGATTCTTCTCTTCATCTTCGCCAGCAATAAATCTTTCATAATGGGAAAGTGATACTTTTGAATCAATAATAATATGTTTATTATCTGGTAAAAGTAGAACAAAATCGGGCCTTACATTATTTCCGTCTTCACCTTTAAGTCTCAGCCCCTCGCCTTCAGCTATATATTCATGATTTTTGCGAAGCCCTGATGCCTGGAGAATATTTTCAAGGACAAATTCGCCCCACTTACCTTGCGCTTTCACATCGCCTTTTAAAGCATTGGTCAAGCGATCCGTTTCTCTTGTTAGTCCCTCATTTATTTTTACAAAATTTTCAATTTCTGTTTTAAGAGAGATTCGCTCACTTCTTTCTTGATCATAGGTTTTTTCAATCTTTTCCTTAAACTCTTTAAGTTCTTTACCAAAAGGATTAATTAAATGAGATATATGCTCTGTTGAAGTCTCTTTAAAAGAGTTAGATTTTTCTTCTAAAATTCCTTGTGCCAGATTTTTAAAATGATTTGTCATATCGAGTTTTACTCGTTCCAAATCATTTTTTTGATCTTTAATGCGTTCTTCAAAAGCATCTTTTCTCGCAACTAAAGTGGCCTGTTCTTCTTTTAACTTTTGATTTACAGTGGTAAGCCCATCTACTTTTCCTGCGAGTTCTTCTTTTTGACCAAAAAGCTGCTGACTTCGTTCCTGACTGGCAGAGAATTCGATATTAAGCTTTTTATTTTCTTCCTCTATTTCCTGTAACTTAACTTGGGTTTTCAAAAACTCTATTTCCAGTTTTTTATCCCGTCTAAAAAACAACCATCCTAAAATCAGACCAAAGAAAAAAGCTAATAAAGGGTATAGATATAAATGTTCCATTTAGTCCTCTTTTTTGCTGCAAAAATAGGACAGAGTACAACAAGTGTCCATATCTCTTAAGTAAAATAAAACCCAACAGGCCGCAAGCATAGGCCATGCTGCAAAAAACAATAAATTAGCAAAGGGGTCCAAATACTGGGTATAAGAAGACAAAGTGGATATGCCATGTAGTATCAGTATTAATCCATAAGAATATTTTTTTTTGATCCCCAGCAAAAAGGCAAAGAGAATTACCATCTCCACAATACCGATAACATAGATAAAAATATCTGCCTGATTAGAAATAAAATAAAATTTCTTATAAACCGCTAAAGCATGTGCTGGATTAAAAAATTTATCCAGAGTCCACATAAACATCACTAAAAACACACTAATTCTAAGAAATAATAGTGCCCAACTTATTCTTTTAGTTTCCATAAGTTATCCCTTCTTTATTTTGAAAGATTAATTTACCCTAAATACTTTTTATTGACATAAATTTTATGCTCTGATTTTTCTTAAAAATGCTATAATTGACCATATAGATTACTTATAGGAGAAGGCCATGGGTGCACCAAAATTGATGCAATATTTAAATGAAAATAACATTCAGTTTGAAACCCTGGAACATCCCACTGCTTATACCGCCCAAGAAATAGCGCAGAAATCCCATATTAAGGGAAAGGATATAGCAAAAACAGTTATGGTTAAAATTGATGGTGAAATAGCAATGGCAGTTCTGCCCAGCAATGACATGCTCGATATTGATCTTTTGCAAAAGGCCTGTGGTGGTGGCAAGGTAGACCTGATTAAGGAAAATGAATTTAAGGATAATTTCTCTGATTGTGAACTCGGCGCCATGCCACCGTTTGGAAACCTTTATCATATGAAAGTTTGGGTGGATGTAGATTTGGCCAAAGATGAAAAAATCGCCTTTAATGCTGGCAACCACCATGAGTTATGTCTGATCTCTTATAGTGATTTTGAAAAATTAGTGTCACCTATAAGAGCTGATATTCACAAGCACTAATGGATTATCTAGCACAAAGAAAAGAAATGGTTAAATCTCAGCTAGAAAATAAGGGGATCCATGATCCACATGTTCTAGCTGCTTTTTTAAAAATCCCCCGCCACCTGTTTGTTCCCGAAGATCAAAAAAACCTTGCCTACTACGATGGACCGCTTCCTATTGGAGAGCATCAAACTATTTCCCAACCCTATGTGGTTGCCTATATGACCCAAGCATTAAATCTGCTCCCCTCCGATAAAATTTTAGAGATAGGTACCGGTTCTGGTTATCAGGCGGCGATTTTATCCCTACTAGTGAGTGAGGTTTATAGTGTCGAAATTATTGCATCATTAGGGCCTAGAGCTACCGCAGTTTTAAAAGAACTGGGACTTAAAAATGTCCATACTAGAATCTCTGATGGTTCCTTCGGATGGCCTGAAGAGGCCCCCTTTGATGGGATTATAGTAACTGCTGCTCCTGAAAAGCTCCCTATTAAACTAGTAGAACAATTAAAAATCGGTGGCAAAATAATTATTCCCGTAGCGCTTGGGCCACTAAATCAGTCTCTTAGAATTTATACCAAAATGATACAAGAGGAAGCTCCAGGTTATCGATTAGAAATAACAGAGCTTCTTCCCGTTTTATTTGTCCCTATGACGGGAGAAATAAAAGACTAACTCTGGGGCAGTTGACGTCCTCCCCTCCCTAAAGGAAGGGGATCCCTTCTACGCAAATGCATAGTTGGTGGTTCCTGCTTCACAGATTCGACCAACGTCGACATCTCCACAGGCACTACCCGCCCGCCCGGCGGTGAAATATTTAATTTTAAATTGCCCTAAAGTTT
>QNFX01000023.1 GCA_003650125.1 Campylobacterota bacterium | reverse complement strand
CGGAACCTTCAGAGCCTTCGCAGCCTTCTGAACCTTCAGAGCCTTCGCAGCCTTCTGAACCTTCAGAGCCTTCGCAGCCTTCTGAACCTTCGGAACCTTCTGAACCTTCGCAGCCTTCTGAACCTTCAGAGCCTTCGGAACCTTCGGAACCTTCGGAACCTTCGGAACCTTCAGAGCCTTCTGAACCTTCGCAGCCTTCAGAGCCTGAACAACCAGAAGAAAAGAAAGCAAAGTTAAAGGTTACAGTTGTACCAATAATAAGTTTAGATTTTATGAAACATAGAAAAATCGTAAATCTTGATGGTAGAGATTGTGAAAAAGATGGTTGTAGTAAATCTGACGAAAGACAATTTGATAAACCAATTGAGCTTCAAGATGATTCATCTGTTGGTTATAGAGTTGAGGACTATTTCGACCTTAGTATAGGTGCCGGAGTAGGTGTTGGACTTTCTTGGGATAACGTATCTACCGCAGCATCTCTTGGCGGTATCGGTTTTAGTCTAGTACCAACAATTGGAACTAAGGCAAAAGTTGTAAGATATGCTGATTCTAGAGAAGAAGTAGATGAACTACCTAGAAGGGCCTACATGCCTAGACACGCTCAAGATGTACTAGATTGGAAAACAGGAACCATTTACGATTACAGTGTTTCCGGTGGAATCCGGGCCGGTATCGGTGCTAGTTATGCCGGAGCTGTTTCAGTAGGTATCTCTTATGCCTTTAAAGGTGAATGGAAATACTATATCGAAAAACAAGATGATGGTTTTGTTTTCGTAAAAGTAACAAAAGGGAAACTTCATGAAGTTTCTGGTAGTCTGAATTTTGCTGCCATTACAAGTCTATCTGTTTCTAAATTTAGAAACGTAGACGATGCCTGGTCATTTAGAGTCGATTTAAATTATGACGAAGGTCAAGAGATCTATGAAAGACTTATTAGAGGTGATCTTGTTCCAGCTGAAAAAGCAGTAGAAGAAGGCCTAGGATTGTATGTTACCAGAGTGGATCACATAAAAAGAGTTTCTGTTGGAAGAAAGCTTTCTGCAGGAGTTGGAGTGCCAATTTTTATCAGTAAAAAATGGTCTCAAGGATTGATTCATACTAAAGCGATCCAAAACCTTTATGAAGAAAATGAAAGATATGACATTGATCTAGGTACTTTTCACCAAGGTAGTGTTTACAGAAGAATTGGAAAACAGGTTAATCAGCAAAAATCCTTTGTTGCCACCAGAATAAGTGGTGATGATGGATATACTGATTACAGTGGACAATTTACATGGAAATTTTCAACTACCAGCGCTTGGATGCCTAGGGTAACTAAAGAGTTGAAGAAACTTTACAAGTTGATTGGTTTTCATAAAAATCTTTCTGTAATCTTTCCTAAGGAAAAGATAAAGGGATATGTTGGAGCAAAATTTGAGATTGATTTCTCAGAAGATGCCACTGATGCCCTAATGAGACTTCAACAAAATCAAAAAGGTTTCCTAACTCAAATGGGAAGTATGATGCATGATTCTTATTTTAAGAAAAATAAAGACTCTCAAGACATCTGTAAAACCAGAGTTTGTGAAAAGATTTGGTCGAAGAGGATAAAAAGAGCTCTTACAAAAGCAGGAAAATCCTTAACAAATATGATGAACTTTAAGAAAGAAGGAAATCATAAGGGATTTGTTAAGTCTTATGCAAATTTTGCAAAGCATGCTTTTAAGAACATGTTTACCCTTCGAGCAGTTCTAAGTTCTATTTGTGAACCAATTAGAATTTCTTACAAGCTAGAAGGTGAAAGCTTTGCATTTAAGAAAAGTAATCTTTCTTTAAATGGAAAACACTGTTTAGTTAATAAGCTTAGATAGTTTCAAATGAAAGGCCTCTCTTCGGAGAGGTCTTTTTTCTTTACTTCCCCATGACAATCTTTTTTATAGAGCTATGAATATTTCAGATGATTCTTATTATATTGAAATCCCTGTTAAATTTGAGATGCGTAGTTTGCAAGTATTTTTTTTGTGATGGCTCGTGTTAATAAAGTGGCACCATTTCTTATTTATAAATAATAAAAATTTAGAAAAATTACTGGCATAGAAATGCGATTAAATGAGAGGTCGAAATATACCGATGGTCTCTATGTATCGAGTCCTTGGAGGATGAATGCTTAAATATATAACGTTAATCGGGCTTTTGCTCAGCTTGACTGCAGGCGCGGGTTATCTAGATATTTCAAGAAGAGAGATGAATCGTAGATTGCGATTGCTTGATTATGATAATAACTACACTTTAGAAAAAATTAAAAAATATCGTAAGAAAAAAAAATACAATATTTTAAAGGTAAAACTATCATCCATTCACCCATGGTCTAAGACTGAATTTGATACTGAATTTTTTTATTATAAATCAAAAGAAGAAGACAAAAGACCTTTAATGATAATCATCCCCCCTATTGTAGATATCACACCCGTTGATAAAGGCATGGCCCATGCTTTTATGACCAAAGGGTATAATGTCTTTATTTTAAAATATAATGAAAAAATTAATGATTATGAAAGGCCTTTAAAAGACTTTAATCGGGCCTTGGTTTCAATCCTTACCTCAGCTCGTCTATTAATTGATTTTGCTGAAACCAGACCTGAAATTGATCACAATAAAATTGGAAGTTATGGAATGAGCCTTGGGGCCCTTCTGCTGGGAATTTATGTAGGTATAGAAGATCGAATTGATGGTGCGATTATTGTTGTTGGCGGTGGTCAGATCCCCGAGATTATGGCCACTTCTCAACAGGACATCGCTGCTAGCTTTAGAGAGGCCAGGATGGAAGTGGAAGAAATAGATACTCCTTTTGAATTTCAAAAGATTTTAGAAAAGAGCATACTTTTTGATCCTATGTTTTTTGCCCGTAGAAGGAATAAAGAAGATATCTATATGGTAATTGGTGATGACGATTCGGCAGTTAATACCAAGAACCAATGGATGCTTTGGAAGGCCTTTGGGAAGCCTGATCATATCTCTTTTGACGCCGAGCATTTTCCGACTATATTAAAGAATCTGTATAGACATGATCTAATCTTTGAGTTTCTTAAGGAGCGCTTGGAGAAGGAAGATGAAAAACTTTCAAGGCCATCATCGAATCAGGGGTTCTTTGAAAAGTTCTTTAATTTATTTCAATAAAAAGAATGAAGGCCACTCTTTGAAGTGGCCTTTTTTTTTGTCATAATTAATAACCATGAATAGCGTTTATTTATTGGCCCTAGGCTCAAATTTTGGATTTGCTCTCACCTCCCTATCAGGTATCGCGATTACAGGGACCATATTTGCGAACCTGTTTGAATGTATTATCGATAAAAAATGGCCTTCGAGATATCTAATAATTTCATTTTTGTTCTTTTTAGGGGGGATGAGAATACTTATTTTTAGCTAAACAATTCCACTACTCATTATATATTGATAATTTTCTTTAGTTCCAAGAGCGATAAGGCAATCACCAAGCTCAAATTCATAATCACCACCGGGTGCAAAATAAAAAGTCTTATCTATTTTTCTGATACCAACGATAAGTATTTCTTTTTTAGTAAAACCACAATTCTTAAGAGTTTTTCCTATTAGCGGAGAACTTGATTTAAGGTAGACATCTGCTAGTTGAAATTGACCATCTCTTTCACTTACTCCAGAGATATTTAAAATATCTTCTACTGCCGGATTTAATATTGATTCGGCCACTTTGTGTCCCGACATAATAAGGGGGAGAAAAACTCTTGTGGCGCCCGCAAGCTTTAGCTTACTTTCAGCACTCTCTTGATTTGCTCGGGCCATAATATGAAGTTTTGAATTAAGTGATCTCGCTGCAAGAGTTAAATAGAGTGAGTCGTGATCATTATCAATAACTGTAATTAAGTTACTTGCATTTTTTATTCCGGCCTTAATTAAGATTTCATCATGAGATGCATCTCCAGTAATGTAGAGATGTTTGAAATTTTCTTCTTCAGGAAAAGTTTTGGAAATAACAACGAATTTATGACCCGCATCGGATAACTCACTACAAATAATTTTGCCCATCCGGCCAAAACCACAAACAATGGAATGATCTTTTAAAGCATCAATCTTTTCCTGCATTTTTCTTCTCCTGTGTTCTTTGAAGTCGATACCCATTACGAAAGTCATAATGGAAGAAATTGAAAATACAACTATCCCCATACCAAGTACTAGAAGAATCATGGTAAAAGCTCGACCCTCAATAGAGAGAGGCCTTACTTCCATAAATCCAGTGGTAGTTAGGGTTATGATAGTCATGTATAGGGACTCAAATAAAGTCCAATTTTCGATGAAATAATATCCAAGTGTTCCCCCTGATACGGCCAACAGGAGGAAAACCAAAAGAGCAATAATCTTATTTTTTCTCATTTGATCTATTTTAGCGTGAAATAGTCTTTGAAAGGATTAATGGAAAAAAGTGACAACTAGATAGAGATAATTTTAATCAGGTACTTAGTCGATTGAAATCTCATCAATTATTTCAGGAAATTTTTCCCTAATATCTTTTACGATGAGATTCATTTTCATGGCAGAATTGATGACACCTCTACCGAGGTCTCTATTTTGATTTTCATAGTAACCATTATAATGAATCCCAATAACAGTATTTTTAGTGGGGCCAATGATCGGTGCACCTGAAGAACCACTTAAAGTATCTGCAGTATGATTAAAATTATGTTCTTTTTTGTGTTTGGGATGAGGATCTAAAAATCCTCTAGAGATTACTTTTTGTCGGTAACATCTTTTATTTGTCTTATAATCACAGTTTTGATGGATTAGGTATACTTCATCAAATTCATCAGCATCAGTTTCAGAAAGTGTCAGATGACCATATTTCTTGCCAGGTTTTCCATCACAGCGGATTAATGAGTAATCTAGAAGATCGTTATTTCCAATAAATGTTTTGCATTCATAAGTGCTTTTTTCCCAGTCATTTCGAGTTGTCCCTTCGATCACATTAAAGATCATCTTGGCAGAAGTCGCCAAGGTGGCATTTTCAATGCAGTGATGATTAGTCATGACGATATCTTCAGAGATTAGAAAACCTGTGCAGCGACCATCGCTTTTTTTGAGGTAACCCACGGACCTGGAATTGAGGAATTCTATTCCTGATTTATCCAAGTTGGTTACAGAAAACCAGTCTGGTTCAAAGTCTCCTATAATGGCCTTATCAAAAGAGCTAAATGCACTTGAAGTTATAAAAAATAGCAATATAGTCAGAAAGGTTGATTTCTTTTCCAAATAATCCTCTTGAGTTATGTATTTTCGAGCACTTAGAATATAAACTCTTGACTATGCGCGCGTCAAAGCATGGAGCATTGTAATTGCAAAAAATTCATTCACTTTAGTCTAACAATTTGTTACATATGTATTGCGTCAATTGGCATGGCGACTCACGTTATCTTTTTTAAGGCCTTATCCCTTTGATAATGGAAAAATTAAGTAGGAACTATGAAAAAACTTTTAATTTTATTTTGTTTATTTTCTCACCCTGCACAGGCCTGGCTTATTGTAGAGGGGAACGTTGGTTATGGGATTTCCAATGAATGGGAAAAAGAAAATTATGCTGATGTCCAATATGATGGAATGGTCGTAAATGGTCGCTTAGGTGTTAAAGTTTTTAACTTTTTAATTTTTGGGGGCGAGTATTCTTGGTCTGATAATTATTTTGAATATATGGATAACAGCAGTGGCATAGGTTATAAAATTCCCTCACCTCGAACTGACTATGGAGTGTTTGCCGGAATTGATCTTCCCATCATGTTAAGGTTTTGGGCCAGCTATTACATACAATCCGAGTTGAAAATGGATAATTTAAATGGCACCAAATTAAATGGATTTGGTTATGGGGCAGGAGTCGGTTGGACTTTTTTACCTTTTGTTTCCATCAACGGTGAATATAGAAAATATGAGTACGATTCATCTGTTGGAGATATCGCTCTAGGTAGTGATGATAAGCTCACCGGAAACTGGTTTTTAATCTCGGTTGGTTTTTATGCTGATCTCTTGTGAATTCTAAAAAATTCTATTAATACCAAATTGCCCCTCGAGGAAGTTTTGAATTTCCCCTCCATAGTGTCCAGCGATATCGTCAATTTCTTTTTTTCCGGAAATCCTGGAAAGTACAGATAAGACCTTATGAGGATCAGGATATTTTTTATTTATGCTATTAATCCACCTCCAAATAGTAACTTTGGAGGCAAAACTTTCGCGACAGAGAGTATCTAATGGAATTTTAGACTTAGCGATAATAGGTGATAATTCTAGGTAAAAATCTCTCACATTCTCCATAGTCCTCCCTTAAAGGTTCTTATAAATAAATAATGCTTAGAGAGAAGACTTACAATGCATTATTTCATTTCATGTGAAAAAGCGCCTAGTGATAACGATAAATTTTGTTTAAAAAATTGGCCTTAAATTACTCCCAAGTAACTAATCTTATAGTGATATTATAAAATATTAAGAAACTTCCGATAATTGAAGATATGTCGGCCGGATTATACAATTTAGAATCAAAAGAGTTTATTGAAATCTCCAATGGGTTTATCATTGGAAAGGGAGATGAGGTCGATTTGTCTGTTGCCGGAGAAGTGGAACAAAAACAGGCACAATTTCATGTTTTAGACACTGGAACCTATCTTTTAAATTTAAAAACCAAAAATGATGTATTAGTAAATATGAAGCGTTTGCCAGAGAGATTTATTATCCCTTTAGAAGATTATTCACTGGTAACTATAGGAGAGGACTCATTTATATTTTCTCTTCATGGAACACCTAAAAATTTTAAAATAAACGAAATAATAGAATCTTATCAAGAATCAGCTGCAAGTGATTACGATCCTGAAAAACTAAAGACAGCAAATCTAATTCAAGATGAAATTGATAAATTAAACAGTGGCCTTCCAGATTATCTAAAAAATGCGGAAGATATAAAGGTGCAGGTTAATGACCTCCTTGCAAAAAGAAAGACTTATGAGGAACAAATAAAGAAAATTGGAAGTGAAATTGAAGACCTTAAGGAGAAGTTTGAGGCCAATAAGGAAGAAATAAATCCCATCGCCAAAGCGATCAAAGCAAAGAAAAAAGATCTGGCCAAAATCCTCAAAGAACTATCCCATGAGACAGGCTCTTCTAAGCTAGAGCTAGACCTATAAAAAAGTTTTTGGAACTCCCTGTAAATTTAAGTTAAAATTTAGAAAAGGGAGAACTCTCATGAATGCAAAAATTTTAAAGCTAGAGCTTTTTGGTCTATTTCTTTTAACGTTGATATCTTTTCTAGCGTTTTATTATATTGATGTTCTTCCCGACAACTATTTTACTATTTCTTCATCAAGCTCATCCTATAATTTTTTAACTTACTATCTGACATCTTTTATGGCCTTTATTGGATATTTCACGGGGCCTTGGATTTTCTTTCCCTTTTTTGCCTTCTGCTTTTTTTATGCTTTTAAATATTCGAGGAGAGAATTTAAAGCAGATCTATTTAACATCGTTTTTTTATTAGGGCTTTTTTTATTTTTTACCAACTCATTTTTTCCTATTTTTCTAGGGCAAGGAATCGCATATCTGTTAAATGAATTTATCCCATCTTTTGTTTCAATCCTTTTAATTCCAGTTTTTGCATTTGCTTTTTTGGCCAGTTCTTTTAGAGCGGATTTTTTCAATACGCTTAGATCTTCTTATAATAATCTTTTAGAGCGCGCTAAGAATTTTAAATTTAAACGACCGCAAATAAAGCTACCAAAACGTCAGAAAAAAAACGAAGTAGAAGATATAGAAAAACCTGTTACCAAAATACCTTTTTCCATTAAACCAAAGAAGAAATCTGTAGAGAGTCTCAACTCCGGGTCTAAAGAGCTTGATGAAAATAAGTATTTTAAATTGATGTCTACTGTCGCTACAAAAAGATTAAAGAAAACAGTAAGGCCACCATCAAATCAGTATTTCAATGATATTATCTCAAGCATCGAATCCAAACTCGCAGAATTTAAAATAGAAGGAGAGATCATTAATGTTTTAAAAGGGCCTGTGGTTGATACCTTTGAACTTGAACTAGGACCAGGTGTAAAAGTCTCAAAAATAACTAATCACCAACAAGATCTCTCTCTGGCCCTGTATGGAATTCCTATTAGAATTGTCTATCCCATGAAAGGTAGGACAACTGTAGGAATAGAAGTGCCAAGAAACCCACGAGAAATTATCTATCTAGGAGAGATTCTTCACTCCAAGCAATTTGAAAATTCAACTTACAGCCTTCCTATTTCCATGGGAAAAGATGCCTTTGGTGAAGTCTTTGTAGCAAATTTGGCCAATATGCCTCATATGCTAGTGGCGGGAGCAACGGGAGCGGGTAAATCAGTTTTTATAAACTCACTTTTATTTTCTCTGTTAATTAAAAGAACTCCTAAAGAACTTAAACTTATTCTTATCGATCCAAAACAATTAGAACTGGCCCTTTATACAGACCTCCCCCATCTGGTAATGCCCGTTATAACGGAGGCATCCAAAGCAGCTCAGGCGCTCAGATGGGCCACCACTGAAATGGAAAGGCGTTATTCTATTCTTAAAAGATTTGGTGTGAGAAATATTGAAGGCTTTAATGAGAAGATGGAATCGGCCAGCAAGGATATGATAGGCGAGATTCGAGATCTTTATCCTGAGGGAACTAAAGAATTTGATCTTCCATTTTTAGTTATTGTCATAGATGAGTTTGCAGATCTTATTTTAACTAAGAGTGGAAAAGAGATTGAAAATAATGTCTGTAGAATCGCCGCTAAAGCAAGAGCGGCAGGGATTCATTTAGTCTTGGCCACCCAAAGGCCATCAGTTGATGTTATCACCGGTCTTATAAAATCTAATTTCCCTACCAGAATTTCTTTTAGAGTAACTACTAGTATCGATTCACGAACTATTTTAAATGCTCAGGGAGCAGAACTTCTTCTAGGTAAAGGAGATATGCTTTATAAATCTGGAATCGAAACCGTAAGGATACACGGGGCCTTTGTCACTGAGGATGAAATTGAAGACCTCGCCGATAAATTGAAAAAATTTGAATTAGAATTTGATGCGGGTGCCTTAAAATTTTTAGAGAAATCAAATGATCTTCCAGGTTCTTTTTTTATCAAAGCTGATGGGGAATCAGAAGATGAGCTTTTTGAACAAGCTGTAAAAGTGGTAGTAGAACATAAATCGGCCAGTGCCTCCATGCTCCAGCGAAGGCTAAAAATAGGTTATAATCGAGCTGCCAATCTTATTGAAGAGATGGAAGAAAAAGGAATTGTGGGGGCCACTGAGGGCTCAAAACCCCGTAAAGTACTCCCGGGGGCCGCTGAATTTCTGTCTGAGTAACTAGAGTTAATCTCGTCCTTTATATAGTACATATTTTAGAAAAAGAAACTTGCCCATTTTAGTTCGCTATGTTAAATCATGATCTTTGAAACTGTCGAATAATCGACAAATAACAGTCACTTAGCTTGGTGGTCTACGTTAGCGCGTAGCAACGAGTGATTAGATGAACCACACAAGGAGAAATTCATGTCTAGTGAGCTTAATTTAGAGCAACTTTTAGAGGCCGGAGCGCATTTCGGTCACCAAACCCACAAATGGAACCCAAAAATGAAAGATTACATCTTTGGGGAAAGAAATGGGATCCACATTGTAGATCTTGCCAAAACTATTCCAATGGCAAAAAAGGCCTATGATTTTCTAAAGGCCTGTACCGCTGAAGGAAAGCCAGTGCTTTTTGTTGGAACAAAAAGACAAGCATCTCCAGTTATGCAACAAGCGGCCAAAGATTGTGGGGCCTTTTATGTAACCCATAGATGGCTTGGTGGAATGTTAACCAATTTTAAAACCATCGGTCTTTCAATCGATAAACTGAGAAAAGTTGAAAAGATGAAAGAGATTGGTGACTACGATCTACTAACTAAGAAAGAAAAATCAAAGATTGAAAAAGAAGTAATAAAATTGGAAAGAAACCTTGGTGGTATCAAGGATATGAGAAAGCTTCCAGGAGCGATCTTTATAATTGATCCTAACAATGAAAAGATAGCCATTAAAGAGGCCAATGTTTTAGGCATTCCAGTTGTAGCGCTGATTGATACTAATTGTGACCCTGGAGGAATTAGCTATCTTGTTCCTGGAAATGATGACGCCATTAAATCAATTAATCTTTTCACTGCTTACTTTGCAAACTCAATAGTTGAAGGTTCTACCGCGGCCAAATCCAAAGGTAAGGGCACCAAGACTTCTGATAAATTAGATAGAGATGCCAGACTTGAAAAAGAAATTATTTCTAAGTTTGAAAAAGATATCGATCTGAAGGAAGAAGTTCAAGAAACTGAAGATAAAGCAGAAGAGGAGAAGAAATAATGAGTTTTAGCGCAGCTGATGTAAAAGCACTCAGAGAAAAGACTGGTGCAGGAATGATGGACTGTAAAAAGGCCCTTGTCGAATGTGGCGGAGATTCTCAAAAGGCAGTAGATTTTTTAAGAACTAAAGGTCTTGCCAAGGCCGCTAAAAAAGAAAGTAGAATTGCCGCTGAAGGTGTAATTCATTCTTATATTCACGGTGGAAGAATTGGAGTTCTAGTTGAAGTTAACTGTGAAACTGACTTTGTTGCCAAAGGTGATGACTTCAAAAACTTTGCTAAAGACGTGGCCATGCATATTGCCGCTGCTGATCCAAAATTTATTAGATCTGATGAAATGGATGAGGACTTTAAAAATAAAGAAGCTGAGATCTATGTGGCTCAATTAAAAGAAGAAGGTAAACCAGAAAAAATAATCCCTAAAATTGTTGAAGGAAAACTTAACAAGCTTGCTCAAGAAGTTTGTCTTTATGATCAAAAATTCGTTAAGGATCCAGATCTATCAATTCAGGATTTAATCAATGAGTTAACGATGAAGCTCGGAGAGAAAATCTCTGTACGACGGTTTGTTAAATACAACCTAGGTGAAGGGATTGAGAAAAAAGAAGACAATCTGGCCGACGAAGTCGCCAAGATGACAGCAAAAAATTAAAACTTTTAAAGGGACCTTCTTAGGTCCCTTTTTTTTATAAAAGGTCCTGTGATGAAATATAACAGAATTCTCTTAAAACTATCGGGGGAGGCCCTTTCCGGTAGTCAAGGCCATGGCATTGATGCAGAAATCCTTAAAACTTTTGCTGGTGAAATCAAGGCAGTACAAGAGTCCGGAGTTGAAGTAGGTGTGGTACTAGGTGGGGGAAATATCCATCGCGGCATGGCCGGAACCACCATAGGAATGGATCGAACTACTTCTGATCACATGGGAATGCTTGCCACTATTATCAATGCTCTTGCCATGCAGGATGCCCTTGAAAGAATTGGTGTCGAGACCAGACTTCTAACCGCCATTGAAATGAATCAAGTGGCCGAACCTTATATTAGAAGAAGAGCAGTAAGACACTTGGAAAAAAAACGAATTGTTATCTTTGCTGGAGGAACTGGAAATCCATATTTTACTACGGATACCGCTGCGGCACTTCGCGCCAATGAAATTGATGCGGATTTAATTCTTAAGGCCACAAAAGTTGATGGTGTCTATGATAAAGACCCTGTACTTCATTCTGAGGCAGTTAAATTTAAAGAGCTCAGCTACATTGATGTTTTAAACAGAGGGTTAAAAGTGATGGACTCTACTGCAATCAGCCTTTGTATGGATAATAACATCGATATTATCGTATTCAATGTCTTTGAAAGTGGTAATATTGGAAAAGTTGTCGAGGGTGAGAAGATAGGAACCTTGGTAACTGACCTAAGTAAATAATCAAATTAAATTTTTTGGAGGTTTTCCATGATTGATGGAATAAAAAAAGAACTTGAAACAACAATGACTAAAGCAATTGATTCGTTAAAATATCAATTGACCAAAGTTCGAACTGGAAGGGCCTCGGCCTCAGTACTTGATAATGTAAAAATTGATTATTATGGATCTCCAACACCGATGAGTCAGGTTGGCCAGATTTCTACACCAGAGGCAAGACTTTTACAGATTCAACCATTTGATAAAAATTTAATCAGTGAAATTGAAAAGGCCATTATGGGTGCCAACTTAGGACTTACCCCATCAAATGATGGAAATCTTATTAGAATCCCTTTTCCGGCCCTAACGGAAGATAGAAGAAAAGAACAAGTTAAAGATGTTAAAAAATATGGTGAAGAGGCCAGGGTAGCTATTAGAACGCTAAGGCGTGATCAAAATGAAGTAGTAAAAAAAGCTGAGAAGGACAAAGAACTTTCTGAAGATATTTCTAAAAAGTATCAGGAAGAAATTCAAAAGATCACTGATGTATATATTATTGAAGTTGATAAAGTCATCAAATCTAAAGAAGAAGAGCTACTCGAGGTATAAATGAACTCTCTAAACCATGTTGCCATTATAATGGATGGAAATGGACGCTGGGCGCAGTCCCGGGGACATCTCCGTGTGTGGGGACATGTTAGAGGATCAAAAATAGTATCAGAGATTGTCGAAGAGGCAGATAATCTGGGAGTGAAACATCTAACGCTTTTTACCTTTTCCACAGAGAATTGGTCTAGACCAATTCATGAGATAAAAATTCTCTTTCGTCTTTTAAAAAAATTCCTACAAAAAGAAAAAAAGAGAATTATACAAAATAAAATCAAGTTTAAAGTTATAGGTGATATTTCGGACCTTCCACAGTCTACTAAAGATCTTATTTGGGAGATGGAAGAACTCACTAAAAATATGGATGGACTACGACTCACCTTTTGTTTTAATTATGGGGGCAGGTCTGCTCTCGTTGATAAGGTAAATCAACTGGTAGAAAATAATATTGCTGTTACAGAAGGAAACCTCTGTGAATCTTTTGAAGTCGGTGATGTAGACCTTTTAATCAGAACTGGTGGAGATCAAAGAATCTCTAATTTCTTATTATGGCAGATGGCCTACTCAGAGCTCTATTTTACTCCAACTCAGTGGCCTGAGTTTTCGGCCAAAGAGTTTAGAGAGATCTTTTCAAGTGTTTCAAAACGAGAGCGAAGATTTGGTATGGTGGCCGCCGTGAAAGATTGGGATACCTCAAGCAAGCAAGCACAAATTAATAAAGAGGGCCTAGGCCAGATGAGTGAGGGGTAAGTGTCATCTAATACGAAAAAAAGAATTCTATCTAGCATCGCAATCATTTTACTTTTTGCAGTGCTTTTTTATTTAGGCAAAAAAGTTGTTCTACTCACTATTATGTTTGTCTCCATGGGTATTGTTGATGAGGTTTTTAATAACTTTTTTAAAATGCCTCGAAACTCAGCGGAATATTTATTTTCGCAGATATCTCTTTTTGCTCCATTTATAATTTTATTTTTTGGGACTAATAATCCCCTGCTCATTGATGGGGCCTTAATGCTCGGGGTGGCGGTAAATTTGGCCATGATCTACTTTCTTTTTAAGGCGAATATTAAGCGTGAGAAATTTAAAAAGCTCTCTTTTTTAACGGGGATATTTTTTCTTTTCCCTCTAATCGCTCTTGGGACGATCTTTACTTATGATAAGTGGATCACTTTTATAGTTAGTCTTTTCATTATAAATTTTGGCATGGACACAGGGGCCTTCATCTTTGGCAAATGGATGGGCAAGCACAAGCTTTGGCCTAAAGTGAGTCCAAATAAAACTATTGAAGGATTAATTGGTGGTATGTTCACCTCAGCAACCCTGGGCAGTTTATTCTGGAACTATTTTATTGGTGATATTAATCTAGGACTATTTTTCCTTTTTGCCCTTTTTGGTCTGCTTTCCCAAGTGGGTGATTTAGTGCAATCAAAATTTAAAAGAACCTTTGCAATTAAGGACAGTTCCAACTTGATCCCGGGGCATGGCGGGATCTATGATCGGGTAGATAGTTTAATTTTCCTTGCGCCTTTTTTCTCGCTTGCGTTAAAATGTTTATACTGAGAGGTTAATTAAAGTGTTAGAAAAAATAGGTATTTTTATTCTTTTCCTTGGGCCTTTGGTCTTCTTCCATGAATTAGGGCATTATCTTTTTGCCCGACTCTTCGGTGTTAGAGTCGAGGTCTTTTCTCTAGGTTTTGGACCTAAGATTATAAAATATATGAGAAATGGCACAGAGTATGCCGTCTCTTTAATTCCTCTTGGTGGATACGTTAAAATGTTTGGTGACGATCCCTTGTCCAAAGACGAAATCCCCATCAGTGAGAGGAAATATAGTTTTACCTTTCAAGGAAAATGGGCACGTTTTTGGATTGTTATCGGTGGCCCTCTGGCCAATTTTCTTTTGGCCTTTATTATTTTCTTCTTCTTGATCTTCGGTGGTGAAAAAGTCCCAGAAATAAAATTAGGAGTGATTCCAAAAAATACCATTCTCTTTGAAAAGGGCCTTAGAACCGGTGATATACTTGAAAAATATAATGATCGAAGACTCCTGCACATGGGCGAGATGGCCATGGAGGGAAACAATAATATTGGAACCATCACTTATAAAAGGTTTGATGTCACAAAGACAATTCCTCTAAATCTTAGCGGCGATGAGTTGTTTAAAAAGCTCACTCAATATTTACCATTGCTTAGAAAACCCATATTAGTAGATAGATCGGGTAAGAGATTTTTTCTCTCAATCTCAAGAGAAAAAGTAAATGATGAATACTCACTAGATATCCTAGCTGAGGAAGTTGCTACCAAGAAGTTATATCTTTTTGGTGAAAAGAAAGAATTTCTAAAAGAGATGCTGATCTCCTATAAATCAAGAGATGAGTTTTTCTCCAAACTTGCGGCCCAGGGTTATCTACCCATGGATTTAGAGATTAAAAGTGTAAAAATGAATTCCCCCGCAGATAAGGCGGGACTTAAAGCTGGTGACATTTTGTATTCTTTTGGTGGCAAAATCCTTTATAGCTTTAGCAGCTTAAGAGACGTGCTCCAGGAAGATAAAGTAAAAGAAATTGAGATCAAGCTGTGGCGAAATGGATCCCAGGTTTATAAAAAAATAACTCCGGAAAGCATTAAAGAAAATGGAAAAGAGAGAAAAATTATCGGTATTTATACCAGTGGTGAATTCTATGGCCTAAACTTTCTGACTTTGGATTCGCCAGGATTTTTCCCCGCTATTTCCCAAGCGGTTTTTAGAACATGGGACACCACCATCAAAACTTTTGACGGATTTAAAAAACTGATAACGGCGGAAGTTTCTTTTAAAAATATTGGTGGCCCACTGGCCATTGGAAAAGTGGCCTCGGATTCCTTTAACTCGGGATTGACCCCATTTTTTCTTTTAATGGCCTTTATCTCCATTAATCTTGGAGTGATCAATCTTTTACCAATTCCCGTGCTTGATGGCGGTCATATCATGTTTATAATTTTAGAAATCGTAAATCGAGGGCCTGTCTCTAGAAAGAAAATGGAAATCGCTCAGCAAGTAGGTTTATCCATTCTTCTATTATTAATGGTAGGGGCCATATTTAATGATTTCTCAAGGTTATTTTAATGTCTTATTTATATATTGATTCATCTAAATATTTAGTTTTAGGACTTTTGGACAGCGATTTTAAGTGGATTGATTTTAACGAGGTTAAAGATGTTAAGACTTCCGCCCATATTCATAAAGATATCTATGAAATGCTGGAAAAACATAATTTGGAGTTGGATAAATTAAGTGGAATCTTTGTTGTCTCAGGACCTGGTTCTTATACCGGAGTCAGAGTCTCCGAGGGGCTGGCGCAAGTACTCGAGTGGCAAAAGATCCCCATTTATTCTTTTAATCACTTTCAAATTCCTGAATTTTTAGATGAAAGTTCTTGGGCCTTTGTCTCTAAGGCCTTTAAGGGCGAGTTTTTCACCTATGAAAAAAATGGTAAGACATCATTAAATAAGCTTGAGGACTTTGATAATATTATAGACGGTTTAGCAGATAAAATTTATACCCACTTTCCGGAAGATTTACCAACAAGTCTGAACCATTTTACAAGTATTGTTGTTAAAGATAATCCTGAAGTAATCTTTTCTAAAGTATTAGAGAAAAATTTAAGATCAAGGCCTTTTTATTATAGGCCTTTAGAAAAAGAATTTAAGGTTCCAAGCGATGCATCGAACTTATCTAAATAAAAAAGTTCATCTGACCTTTATATTACTTGTAGTTTTACTCGCTTTTTTTTCAATGAAAAAAATTGCTTTGATGACGCTTCTTATTTACGGGTTCCTCTCCTATTTTTTTAGAAAATCAGATATCGCATACTATAGAGAAATCGAATCCTCTCGTGAGGTGGTTACATCTCCTGTTCATGGAAGAGTCGTAAGTATTAAAAAAGGGGTTAATCATAAAGAGTTTGGAGAAAATCTCCAAGAGATTAGATTTTTGATTCCCATAAGTGAAGAGTCAGGTCTTTATTTTCCACGTGCCTCGGAAGTGAGTAATTTTATTTTAAAAAGAGGTACATCATTTTATAGATATTCAAAAAAGGAGACTCCCTCACAAGCGAATGTCGTTTTAGATGGGCCAACCCTAACCCTTAGAAATAAAGATCAGAGCAGTATTGGTCTGCAGTTTCTTGAGTGTCCATTTGGACTTTATCCAAGGTTTTTTGTTCTCCCAGGAGATCGAGGTCAGGCCAAGGCCAATTTTGGCCACTTTCCCCTAGGTGGAACAGTTTTACTATACTTGCCGTCAAATTATGAGATACTAGTAAGTGAAAATGCGATTGTATCGCCTGGGGAAAGACTGATCGCTAGTGTAAAGAATTAGGATTTTTTAATGAAAGAAGCGAAAAGAATTGCATTTTTTTTACCCAATACTTTTACCGCCTTAAATATGGGCTGTGGTTTTGGATCTATACTCTTCTCTTTTAAGGGAGAGTTCTATTACGCCGCCATGATTTTACTCTTAGGCGCAATCTTTGATTTAGTAGACGGTCGAGTGGCCAGACTTATGAATGCTCAATCTACTTTTGGAGAATACTTTGATTCTTTAAGTGATGTAGTTTCTTTTGGTGTGGCGCCAGCATTTTTAATGTTTAACTGTTTTTTTAAAGATTTTGGTAGAATTGGCCAAGTTGTGGCCTTCGTCTATCTACTTTGTGGTGCTTTAAGACTGGCACGTTTTAATGCCAATATTGATCGGGTGAGTTCGAATTTTTTTCAAGGACTGCCTATTCCTATGGCCGCCTTGGCGCTAGTTGGATTGGTGCTTTTTTCTTTAGAAGTTCCCGCTATAATGGATTATTCAAAATTTACTCTGGTTTATTCCACCATATTTGCTCTTTTGATGATCTCTAATATCCCTTTTTATTCATTTAAAGATTCACATTGGGCCAAGGCCCATAAAAAAACTTTTTTAGTAATAATCTTTTTAGTATTGGCCCTCCTCGTGGCCAACGAACGCATTATGATTTTTTCGATTATTAATACCTACGTTATCGGGTGTCTTATTTATTTTGTAATCTACAATAAAAATTTTAAAGGCCATTTTTCCTGGGACAACGAGGGAGATCATGAAAAATAAAAAATGGATTTTTTTATTAGTTCTTTTTAATATTTCAAATTCTTTTGCCGATGGTTCCTACTTCCTTCCCGGTTCAAGTGGCGGTGAATATAGTGAAAACCTAACAGGTGAATTATCAAAAGATGACAAGTCAAAGATCTTTTTTATCCCCGATGCCTTAAAAGAAGAAATGATGAAACTGGATGAGGAAGAAATCCTGTGGGCAGTTCCTCCAACAGGTACCAGGAAAATAGCTGATTCTTATGATGCAAAAGATATAGTGACGGATGATTACTTTATCATTGAGTCTCAAAAGGGTGCTTATTATAAAGAGCTGGAAAAAAAGAAAAGAAGTTCATACCATTTTGACCAAATACCCCAAGGTAGTCCTGATGCTCAGACTGATAAATATATTGAAAGCGATATCTATGAGCGATTAAATGAAAATAAAAATAAGGGAACAGCAGCTTTTACCTTCACCATTTTATATGATGGTAATACCTATACTGATGGCAGTGGTATCTATGATAAAACCTTTAATGGAGATGGGGCCGAGTGGTATAATAGTTTTTGGGCCATCTTGAGTGGAGAATTTTATTTATTCAAATCGTTTATTAATTTTGCCGTCGGAGGAAATATCGGTGCTAGTTATAAAGCTGGTTATGGCGTATTTGCGGGAAATGAGAATAAAAGTGAGACCGAGTTTACCCTAGTTACAGTTCCCCTTGATCTTGCAGCAATCGTTGAGTTTAACTTTGGTGACTTGATTAAAGTTGAGGCCTATGGAGGCCCATCAGTAATGGGGTTACTTCAAAATCGAAATGATCGGGAGGGTGATGAGGGTGATAAAAGCATCGGCCAGGTAAGCTGGGGTTATTACGGTGGAGCAAGATTGAAGCTCAGCCTAGGACGAATGTTTCCCGAAACCAATAAAACTATGTTCAATAGCGACGAAGTGACTAATTATTTCCTAACTTTCGATGCCCGCTATCAGTACTATTCCAATTTCAAGCAAGATGATATAGAGGTATCAGGTATCTCTGGCGGTCTTGGTTTGGCCTTCGAGTTTTTATAAGTAAATATGAAAAAATTTTATTATCAAATTAGCACCGAATATCGGGGCCAAAATTATTTTGGCTGGCAGATTCAACCCCGTGGTAAAACCATTCAGGGAGAAATTAATCACGCCCTAGAAAAGCTTTGTAAATCTGATGATTTAAAGACTTTAGGCGCCAGTAGAACCGATTCTGGAGTCCACGCCAAGGCCCAAGTTTTTAAGGCAGATCTTCCGCTGGAGCTCCCTCTTAAAGGACTGGTAGATGGTCTAAATTCCCTCCTCCCGGAGGATATTAAAATATTAGGTGCTAAGGCCTCAACCGCCCATTTTCACCCTCTAAGAGATTCCAAATGGAAAAGATATAATTATCTGTTTACCGATAAGGTATCTCCCTTTTCCCGAGATCTTATCGTGCAAGCACCGGCCCTTTTAGATATTGAATTGATGAGAGAGGGTGCCAAATTATTCCTGGGAACTCATGATTTCGCTAACTTTCGTTGTATGGGGACTGATGTGCCCACCACCACTCGAGAAATTCTAGAGATCGAGTTAAAAGAACTAAATTCTCAGGGCCCTTGGGGAGAGTTTCCCTACTACTGCTTAGAGATCAAGGGCACTGGATTTTTAAAACAGATGGTTCGATTGATGATGGGATCTCTTTGGAATTTAGGTCGAAAAAAGATCACCCTCGATGATTTGCAAGCTGCCATTGATAAGAAAAAAGTAGGGAAAGTAGGCCCTGTGGCCCCACCTCAAGGGCTATATCTGACAGAAATTCAATTTGCATAACTACATTGACTTATAGGTCCATTCTGGCCAGTATGTTGCTTTATTAAATCTTAGTTGCAACGCAAGAAAGAGGATCATATGACTTATAATGTAGAGTCCGTAAATGGATGCACCAAAAAACTTATCTTTAATTATGAAACCCTAGATTTGGCCCCGCAAATAGAAAAGGCCGTAAAAGAGAAGCAAAAATCTGTTTCTATGAAAGGGTTTAGGGCCGGACATGCTCCACTTGATATGGTGAAACAACTATATGGGCCACAGATTGAATCAGATGCACTAAATCACTTCATTCAAGATGAGTTCTGGGGTGCTGTGGAAAAAGAAAAAATCAACTTTGTCGGTCAGCCATCATTTGAAAATGTTAAATATGAGCAAGGTAAGACGGTATCTTTTGATGTTGTGGTAGAAATTTTCCCAGAAGTAACTCTTCCTGATTTAACTAAATTTTCTTTCACTAAAGAAACATTTGAAGTGACCAGTGATGAAGTTGAAGCTGCCAAAAAACAAGCTCTTGAGAGTAAGGTTGAAATGGCACCGGTAGAAGATAAAAAGACAGAACTTGCAAAAGATCACTTCGCCATCTTTAACTTTGAAGGTGTGCGAGCAGATGGCTCAAGACCGGATAATATGAAAGGTAAGGATTTTGAATTGCAAATCGGGTCGGGAAGATTTATTCCAGGATTTGAAGAGCAAATGATTGGAATGAAATCCTCTGAGAATAAAAATATCGATCTGACTTTTCCGGAAGATTATCATGAGCCTTCACTGAAAAATGAAAAAGTAACATTTGAAGTTGAGCTGCTTGAAATTAAAGAAAAAAAATACCCAGAATTTTCTGAAGAACTTCTAAAATCTCTTGGTGTAGAGTCAGAGGCCGAACTTGATGAAAAAAATAGAGAAGTAATTGCTTCACAAAAAGAAAGACAATCAGAAGAGGGGCTAAAAGAAGAGATTATTAAAAAGATTGTTACAGAGTCTGCTTTTGATGTGCCACAGACCATGGTCGAGAGACAAAAAGAATTCCTTGAAAAAGATATGCGGGAAAATCTTTCTAAACAAGGTTATAACGAAAGTATGGTTAAAGATTACTTTGAAAAATTTGCTGGTGACCTTAGCACTAAAGCTGAGTTTCAAGTTAGAGCATCTCTAGTACTTGATACTTTGACCAAAAAATATAACATTGAAACTAGTGAAGCTGACTTTGAAGAAAAACTTTCAGAGTCTGCCCAACAATTTGGCATGGAAGTAGCTGACATTAAAAAGTTCTATGACGGTAATGCTGAGGCCAAGAAAAATATGATGTTTTCTCTTCGAGAAGAGAAAACTTTCAAAAAGATAATGGAAGAAGTTAAGGTCTCTTAGACCTTAACTACTTTTTGAAATATTGTCCCAAAGAGGTTATTACCCTCAGGGTCAAGCATTTCAATTTTTACGGTATCACCCTCTGTTAAAAAGGGGGTACTTATCTTTCCTGTTTTAATTTTCTCTTTCATTCTGATTTCGGCCAGACAACTTTGTCCTTTTGATTCATCAACGTTGGCAACGGTTCCACTGCCAAGAATAGTTCCCGCAGATAACTCACGAGTCTTAGCAGCATGCTCAATCAATTGATAGAAAGAGAACCACATATCTCCTGCATCTGGATTTCCAAAAAATTTCCCGTTGATCTCACTATTTAGTGGTAGGTGAACTCTTCCATCCTTCCAGTGCTCTCCGAGTTCATCAGGAGTGATGGCAAATGGAGCGTGGGCAGATGCTGGTTTTCCCTGAAGAAAGCCAAAACCATTTTTTAGTTCAGCAGGTATAAGTCCTCTTAGTGAAACATCATTTATAATTACCACAAGTTTAATATATTTATGGGCATCAGCGGCCTTAGTTCCTAGGGGTACTCTATCTAGAATAACTCCAACTTCACCCTCAAGGTCGAGTCCCCAGGCATTATCCACGTAGGGGATATCTTCTCTGGGAGCTAGGAATTTATCTGAGAGTCCTTGATACATTAGAGGGACGTCTTTTAGAGTTTCTGGAGGTTCAGCATTTCTTGCTTTTCTAACTAAAATAATATGTTGAATATAAGCAGAGCCATCAAGCCATTGATAAGCTCTGGGAAGTGGTGAGTGCATATCTTGTTCATTAATCTCAAAACTCTCAATATCCCCTTCATTTAAATCATTGTAAATTTTTTCAAGTCTAGGGGCCAGCTCGGCCCAATTTTCCATTAGCTGTTGCATTGTTTTTGCTATTTCAAAAACTTTGACTCCCTTTTTATTGTCTCGACTTACAACAATTAGTTCACCATCTCTTGAGCTTGTTTTTAAGGATCCTAGTTTCATATCTTGCCTTATGTTTATTGCTTTAATAGACTTCTTATAAACCAATAAGAGGGGTATTTCAATCAAACCAATACTGTATAGCTACTGGAGAAGTTCCAGCTCTTATCGGGTGAGAATTGTCCTGAATTTTAAAAATATTGACTATGAAATAAGGCCTGTCCATCTCGTCAAAGATGAGCAAAATAGCGATGAGTATAAATTACTAAACCCCAAGGGAGAGGTTCCCTTACTTGTGTTAGAAGACTTGGCTCTGGGGCAATCCATGGCCATTATGATGTATCTCGATAGAAAATGGCCAAATCCCCCGATCTTTCCCAGTAACCCTGAAAGAAGGGCCGAGTGCATTCAACTTTGTGAGGTGATCAACTCCGGGATTCAACCAATTCAAAACCTAAAGGTGCTTAAATATATAGAGGGAAAAATTGATAAAATGGAATGGGGTAAGTATTGGATCGAAGAGGGCCTTAAGGCGTTTGAAAATTCACTCGCTAAAACCGCATCTCAATACTGTCTAGATGACTCGCTTTCAGCAGCAGATATGTTCTTAGTTCCCCAAGTTTATAATGCCATGAGATTTAATGTGGATATGGAACAGTTTCCTACCATCAAAAAAATTAATGAAAATTGCCTGGAACATCAGGCCTTTAAAGACGCTCTTCCTGAAAATCAGCCGGACGCCTCTTAAGACATCCAACTTTTCCAATAATCTTTATCTTCATGCTCTTTGAAAAACTTTGAAGTATGCATCGGTCGCCTGGTATCAATCATCACGGCAAACTCATCCGTGTGAGTCTTATCGTCAACGTTGTCAAAGGCCTTCGGATGAGGCCCATGATGAATACCTTGCGGATGTAAGGTAAATGCTCCCGCCTCAATATTATCTCGACTGAAAAAATTTCCTTGGTGGTAAAAAAGGATCTCATCGTAGTCAATATTACTATGATAAAAAGGGACTTTTAGTACTCCCTCACTGGTATCCTCTAAAGGCCTTGCCACAAATGAGCACACGATAAAGTTTTTACACAAAAAGGTTGTATGTGCACTTGGTGGCATATGATAGCGATGGCTCATTACCGGACAGATATCATAAATAGAGAGCTTTTTTGGATAAACACTACCTTTCCAACCAGCAACATCAAGAGGATTAAAAGGATAGGTAACGAGGGTAGTTTTTCCCAATCTTTTAATTTCTACATGATATTCACTAAGGTTTTGCTCGCTACCCACTTCAGCTTCAGGTGTTTCAATTGCAGTTTGATCATATAAGGCATTAGGTCCCATAATTCCACGAGTAGGGTCTTCAAACTCAGAGTTTGATTCAATCTTTAAAATCTTGGAGCTAGAGCTTATATAAAACTTATAAGTTGTTCCTCTTGGCATGATGATATAATCGCCTTTTTTATAAGTTAGGTGACCATAGCAGGTTTCAATTTTTCCAGTTCCATCATGTATAAAATAAAGTTCATCAAAATCAGCATTTCGCCAAAAGCTCAGAGGAGTTTCTTTTAAAAGACCTATACTGACCTCAACATCATCATTGTAAAAGAGATTTTTAAAACCATCTTTAAAAGTGGGAGCTAAAAATCTTGGTTTTAAATCGCCTTCAATATTGGTCCATCCAACTGGCGGGTTTTTATGATAGAGCTGGCTGACTCTGCCAAAAAATCCTTCTCTACCGTGTTCTTCTTCATAAAGACCTTCAGGTATTTTTACATGGGCCTGTTTTGTGTAAATGCCACTAGCTTTATAGCTTTCCATAGTTAAATCTCCCAAAGTTTTCCCTTTATAGGGGTTCCTAAGTTATTTTTTAAATTCATTATTTCTGGAATATTTAATTCAAGCTGATCACCAGGTTCCACCGCAACAGTTTTTTGTGAAGACTTAAGATAGATAATGTCTCCTGGGAGGATCCAGCCTTTTTTTGAATGAGCACTTAAACTCTCGCTTAGCTCATTGATATAACCTGTTAGGGTTAGCTCTTCTAAAATATGATCATTTTTTAAAATGGAGAATTTGAGTCCAGGAAGATCTTCAAAATCATCAACGGTAACCCAATATTTTCCATAGGTTATTAAATCTCCAAACTTTTGATATAAATTTAGCGCAAATAGGTGATCGTGAGCTTTTTCACTGTCTAAGTTAGTGGCCTCACCACTTGTCATAAGTGCAATACCTACCTCAACGTCGATTTTTTCTTCATCATAAGTCCAGGGGATCTCTGCAATAGCGGGAAGAGATATTCCTTCACTGCCAACTTCTTTTAAAAAACTAAAACCTTCTAAAGTCGAATCCACTCCAACTTTTTGTAAGAATAGGTAAAGGCCATAGCTATCTCTTAAGGAATCAATGGGATTATCAGAAAAAGTTAAAAGCTCTGCGAGGCCTTCAGGAATCACTCTATCGGCCTTATCCTTACAGCTTAGAAAACCTTCCCTTTCATAATCTCCACGCCAAACAAGATTGGGATCTAGCAGCGTTCCATCTTTAAAGACGATGCCAATTCGTGTTTTTAGCTCATATGGTGTTTTTATTTGATATTCGCTAACTAACACGTAGGCCTGCCAAATTTTTTATTATATTCAGGCAATATTTTTTCCATTGCTTCAAAGAAATGATTCATTTCATTTGGGGTTCCAATAGAAACTCGAACATATTCGGGCATTTCGTTTGATTTTAAGGCGCGAATTATAACACCTAGGTCTAGTAGGTGATTGTTCATCCAATCAGATGCTTCACTAGAGCCTGTTTTAAAACAGATGAAATTGGTGACAGAAGGAACCGGATTAAAATCTTTTTTCTGTAAAAAATCAAAAGTTCTAGAAAATTGTTTTTTATTGTTTTCCAGAGTTCTTTTCAGATGAGGAGTATCCATCAAGGCACCACAGGCGCCAAGTTGAGCGATTAAATTTGGCTCAAAAGGAAGTTTTACTTTTGTCAGTTGTTCAATCAGATCTTCATGAGCAAAGCCATAACCAATTCTAACCCCTGCTAAACCATATGCTTTTGAAAAAGTTCTAAGAGTGATGACATTATCATAGCGATAATTCATAGAATCAGGATAAGTAGGATCATCTTGGGCAAATTCAAAATAGGCCTCATCTAAAATCACTAAGACGTGATCTGGAACATGATCCATTAAATAATCAAATTCCTCTTTGGTAATAAAAGTTCCCGTGGGGTTGTTGGGATTGGCCAGATAGATAATTTTAATTTTGTCATCTATCGCCTCGGCCATTTTTTTAACATCAAACTTATAGTTTTTAAGTGGCACCATCTTGAGCTTGGCACCCACTGCTCGTGCTAGGATATAAAAACCAATAAAAGTATTTTCACTGGTTAATATCTCTTGATCAGGTCGCAAAAATGTCTTAGCAATCATTCCCATGATTCCTTCACTGCCACTTCCTAGAATAATATTTTCCATTTTAAGCTTATAGAGATCACTCAAGGCCTTCTTTAGTTTGTAGGCATGCATATCAGGGTAGCGATTGAGCTCCCACAGACCATTAGTCATCTCACGCACCGCAAAAGGGGATGGACCTAGAGGATTTTCATTACTCGCTAGTTTAGAGATTTTCTTAAGGCCCTTCTCCCGTGCTAGCTCTTCAATAGGCTTACCGGCGGAATAAGGTCTGAGATTTTGGATATACGATGGAACTAGGGTTTCTGCTAATTTATTCATTGCACGCCTTATATCAAATTAATTTTTGAATGTAATCTTCTCATTAACCTAATATAATGACCTTAGTCATGAGCAAATTTAAAAAAGCACACTTAACAGATATTTCAAGAGGCATAGAGCTCTATAATCAGGGAAAATTCTGGGAATGCCATGAAGAGCTTGAAGACCCCTGGATGGAAGAGGCCCATGATAACGTCAGGTATATTTACTGGGCCATCATCCAAGTGGCCACGGCCCTCTATCATAAAGAAGGAGAAAATATACTAGGCGCAGAGGGGATGTGGAAAAAGGCCAAACATAAACTTATAAAATGTGAGGAATATGAGGTGGAGACACCATTTTTAAATCACAACCTTTCCTGGAATCGTTTTAAAAAATTAGTAAGAAATATTCCAGATAAACCGACACTTAAAGACTTTAACGAACTTCACACTTTTAAATTTAAAAAGGTAGAAAAATGATCAATCAGTTTATCCTCACTATCACCTCCATGAAAAAGGCGCTCTTTCTTTTTAAAGACAAATGGATATTTATTTTAAGTATGATTCCAGTCTTAATAGGATCGATTCTTTACTACTTTCTTGGTTATTGGCTCTATGGTGACCTGTTAACAAAATCTAAAGAATGGCTCACAGGTTATCTTTCAAATACCTTAGGGATCGAGGTCTTTTACTGGCTCATCGTCGCTTTAACTACCATCACCTTATTTTTTGTCATCAACTTCACCTTTGTCCTCTTAGTCTCCCTAATCGCCAGTCCATTTAATGATATGATCAGCTCCCGAACGGAAAAACTTCTTACCGGTAAAACAAGTGAAGATTTTGAAAAAACATTTTCTGCTACCTTTAAAAGGTATGCCTCTATTATTTTTAATGAAATAAAAAAAGTAATCTTTATCTTAACACTGACAATCTTTTCTCTTTTCATCGGGTTAATTCCCGGGGGCCAGATAGGAACCATTATCATTTCAGCAATTCTCTTAGCTATTCAATTTGTCGATTATAGTTGGTCGAGAAAAGAGTTAGGCCTGGGGGGTTGTATAAAAGATCTTGCAAATAACTTTTTGTCTTATTTTCTATCAGGAGCACTAATGTTGGTTTTAATCGGTGTGCCCATTATAAACCTTTTAGCACTCCCTTTTGGAGTGGTATTTTTAACGGTGATTTTTGTAGAAAAAAGAAAGGCCCTGAGCTAATTTTCAAACATGGTAAGGTTTTTCTTTAGGGACTCGAGCTTCTTTTCAAGACCTTGTGCTTTTTCTTTAACACCTGAGACGACTTCAGCAGGGGCGGAGCCCATAAATTTTTCATTATCCAATTTACTTTTAACTTTTGAGTAGTCCTTGTCAGTTTTTTCGATTTCTTTTTTGATTCTTTTTATTTGATCGTCAATATCGATAACGCCTTCAAGGGGAAGAAAAACTTCAGTATGAGTAGTCGCTGCAAAAATTGATTTTTTTGGTTTGTCTCCACCTATGTGGAGTTCTTTAACTTTGCCAAGTTCGGTAAAACTGACGATAGAGTCTTTGTAGTAGTTTTCTAAGTTTTTATCACTTAAAAAGAGATGAATATCAACCATCTCTTTAGGAGATATATTAACGCTTGATCTGAGGTTTCTAATTTTGGTGACGACTTCGATGAATTTATCCATTTTTTCCAGATCTTCTGGGAAATTCAGGTCATCTTGTGCCCCTGGGAAATCACTGATGATAAGTAGGTCTTCATCTTCGTTTTTAAGGTTCGCCCAGAGCTCTTCAGTAATATAGGGGGCGAAGGGATGTAAAAGAGCGACAAGCTTTTTAAAGCAGTATTTTAAAACACTGATTCGGTTAGCTTTTTTAGTCTCATCTTCGCCATAGAGAATATTTTTAGAGAGTTCGATAAACCACGAGCAGAACTTGTCATAGACGAAGGCATAGATATCTGAGCAGGCATCATCAAAGCGGAAGTCTTCCATGGATTCATTCATGGAAGCGGCAGTAAGATTTAGTTGCGAGAGAATCCATTTTTCATGGTGATCTAAATTTTTTGGAAGACTTGCCTCCCCTTCTTCTAGAAAGGGATGGATAAAGCGAAAGGCATTCCAGATTTTATTGATAAAGTTTCGATAACCTGCGATCTTTTCGGGATCGAGGTTAAGATTTCGGTTGTAACCAGAGCCTGCAGCAAGTGTAAACCTTAGGGCATCGGTACCGTATTCTTTAATCATCTCGAGTGGATCAATTCCGTTGCCGAGAGATTTTGACATTTTTCTTCCTTGCTTATCGCGAACGATAGCGTGGATATAAACTTTATCAAAGGGAACCTTATTTTCTTCTTTAAGCCCCATCATCATCATTCGGGCGACCCAAAAAAAGATAATGTCATAACCGGTAACTAAAACTGATGTGGGATAGAAGGTATCAAATCCTTTTTGTTCCATTCGTTCTTTATTTGGCCAGCCAAGAGTGGTTAAAGGCCAAAGTCCTGAGGAGAACCAAGTATCTAGTACGTCTGGATCTTGAGTGAATTCTTTGGTGCTACATTCGGGGCACTCTTCTGGAATCGTTTCACTCGCAAAAGTGTGGTCATTTTTACAATAAAAAACAGGAATTTGATGGCCCCACCAGAGTTGACGGGAGAGGCACCAGTCACGTGGACTTCGCAGGTAGGAAAAATAAGTGTTCTCCCAACTTTTTGGATAAAATTTAGTAGTATCGTTTTCAACATTTTCGACCGCCTTGGCGGCCATATCATTAGTAGTTAAAAACCACTGCTTGGAAAGCATGGGCTCAATAATGTGTTTGGACCTGTCACCGTGTCCTACACTGTGGATGTGTTTTTTTACAGCAACCAGGTGTCCTAGTTCCTCTAGTCTTTTGCAGATATCTTTTCTCGCCTTATGACACTTTTGACCTTCCCACTCAAGTCCTTCACCGTTTAGCGTACCGTCGAGATTTAATATATTTATTACGGGAAGATTGTGTCTTTTGCCGATTTCAAAATCGTTAAAATCATGTCCTGGAGTTACTTTTAAGCAACCAGTTCCTTTTTCAAGAGCTACATAATCATCAGCGATGATGGGGACTTCTCTGTTACAAATAGGGACAATGGCGGTTTTTCCGATCAGGTGTTTCCAGCGGGAATCTTCTGGATTAACTGCTATGGCGGTGTCTCCAAGCATGGTTTCCGGACGGGTAGTGGCCACTTCAAGAAGCTCATCAGAGCCTTTGACTTTATAGTGGATGTGATAAAAGTTTCCTTGCACATTTTCAAATTCAACTTCTGCGTCTGAGATGGCCGATTGGAGAACAGGATCCCAGTTAACCAGACGATTATCTCTATAAATTAGTCCTTCGTTGTAGAGATGGACAAAACATTTATTTACCGCAACGTGTGATTCCGGATCCATGGTGAACATGAAATAATCCCAATCTGGGGAGGCACCCATGGAGCGTTGTTGATGCTTGATAATTCCACCATACTCTTCTTTCCATTTCCAGATTTTATCTAAAAATTCCTGGCGGGTGAAATCATGCCTGCTTTTTTTCTCTTCTTTCCATACTTGCTTTTCTACCACCGCCTGTGTGGATATTCCGGCATGGTCCATTCCCGGAATAAATAGGGTCTCATAACCTTTCATTCTTTTATAGCGAATGAGGGCATCTTGGGTGGTGATATCTAGAGCGTGCCCCATGTGGAGCTGGCCTGTGACATTAGGAGGAGGCATGACAATACAAAAGCTCTCATCTACTTTTCCTTTACGAGGCCTAAAGTATTTTCCCTCTTCCCAGATTTTATACCACTTTGATTCAGCATCTTTTGAGGAGTAGGTTTTTTCAAGTTCACTCATTTGAGATACTCCACAATTTTATCAATATCACTGAGAGAGAGTTCAGTTTGCTCTTTAGTTTGCATGTTTTTAAACTGGACACTATTATTTTCTAACTCTTTATCGCCAAAGATTGCTACAAAACGAGCACCTTTTTTTTCCGCGGCGGGAAATATCTTCTTGAATTTAAGCGGTTCTAAGGTGGTGATGACATTTAAATTATTAGATCTGAGCTCTTTTGCTAACTTTAAGGCCGGTATTTTTGCCTCTTCTGTTTGAAAGCTGACAAATAGATCGTTGCTAGGTCTTTCAAAAGAAGGGAGAAGGTTGTGAACCTTTAAAAAATCCATCAAGGTTACGTCTCCAAGCCCGAGGCCGACACCAGCAAGAGGAGTTTCATCAAAAATCTTAAGGAGATCAGCAAAGGCCCCGCCTCCGCAAAGGGCCCGTCTATTCTCTGGGTGCTTGTCAAAGATTTCAAACACCATGCCAGTGTAGTAATCAAGACCTCTGACAATGGTGGGATCATATTTAAGATATGGGAGATAACCTAGCTCTTCCATCTGATCTACAAACTTTGGTAGGTAAGTAGCAACTTCACTTCCAGCTAAAAATTGCATTAGGTCACCAAAGGAATTTAAGCTTAGATAATCTGAAAAGATCTTTCTCTGCTCATCACTTAGTCCTAGTTCATCAATCATTTTGTCTAAGGCCTCTTTAGATACCTTCGTAGCACGGTCAACAATCTTGTAGAGTTTAAGTGCCTTTTCATCATCAATTTTTAAAAGTTGATTGAAGGTATAATCCACAATCTTTCGATCATTGAGTCTGATCTCAAAATGCTTCTCATTGGCACCAAAATTATTAAGTAGAGCGATGGCCACTTGAAGGATCTCGACTTCACCCTGACCTTCAGGAGCGCCGAAGATATCACAGTTAAATTGCCAGTGTTCTCGGAGTCGGCCTTTTTGAGGACGCTCATATCTCATGAGGTTGGCGATGGTAAACCAACGAATCGGTCTGGTCACTTCTCGGTGAATTTGGGCAACCATTCGCGCCACGGTGGGGGTCATCTCAGGACGGATTGCCACGTGTCTTTCACCACGGTCGATAAAGGAGTAGATCTGGTCGTTAATGAGCTCTTCTCCACTTTTGGCGCGATAGAGGTCTACTTCTTCTAAAAGAGGCCCATCATAGGGTTCGTAGCCAAATAAATGGGCGGTTTGACTCATTTTTTGAAAGAGAAAATCTTGTCCTCTTTTAAGTTCTGGGAAGAAATCTCGGGTACCCTTGTAGGGCCTTTTACTGAGTGCCATAAACTAATCCTTTATATTAAGGATTTATAACAAATTTGGTGGTTTTTGCAACGCTTTAGAGGGGAAAAAAAGGGGATCGTTGGAAGATCCCCCTGGTATATTACATCATTTCTTTCCAGGCCTTTCCAGGTCTGAATTTTGGCAGAGTTTTTGCTTTGATTTTGATTTTTTCACCAGTTGAAGGATTAACGCCCATTCTGGCCTTTCTTTTTACTTTAGTCCAAGTTCCAAAGCCGATGAGAGATACATCTTCACCCTTTTTAACGGTTTTTTTGATGGTATCAAGAGTGCAGTTAAGAAAGTATTCACAATCTTTCTTAGACCAGTTTTCAAATTCTTTGTTTTTCATTACAGCTTCCAGCAAATTTTTTCTGTTCATTTAAAACTCCTTTTAAATAAAGTTGATTAGTGATTAATTCAATTTATTATTAAACGCTTGGAGTGTTTCGTAAATATGTTTTTTCTATTTGCATTCCACGCGGGGTATCACCAGTCGTTAACCGGGGCGGGTAAAACTTTTGGTGGAGTGTAGTCGGGGTTGGGATCCATGGGAGCATTTTTTGGTATCCACTCTTGTTTTGCCATTACTTTTGGACTTTCTTCAATGGTTATATCAAGCATTTTCTCTTCTTTTATATCCTTTTGACCTTCAAGGAGAGTTTTGGTGGTAAAAAAACTAAGAGTTTTTTTGTTGGGATCGAGTTTGAATTTTTCAAAACGAGAGAATTTAATCAGATCATTCACTTTTATTTCAATGATATTAAGTAAATCAAACATATTTTCTTTAATACTTTCGTGTAATTCTTCCGGAGTGGAATTTATAATTTCTTCATACCAGGGGAGAATAAAATCAAATCGCTTCTGCATCATGAGCAGGTTCTTACTCTTAAGAGGAAGTCCAGTTTTCTTTTTTACGATGAAGGTGTTGTAAAAGGGGGAATCAAAAATTTGACGAAGATCCGTATATACTGCAAATAATAGCCACTGTGCAAATTTGTGATAGTCATCAAGTCTGACTTCTATGATGCTATTTAGAGATTTCAAAATTTCTGGATTGTAGTAGATATTTTGTTTTTTAAGTTTCGGCCTTTCTAGTAGTCCCTTATAAATTTCTGATTTGAGTAGAAAGTAAACTTCTTCTTTAGTTAGCTCACTTAGCATCTGATCAAGTTCTTTTATATTTTCTCCTAAAATTTCTCTCTCTTTGTTTTCTAAAGGATAGAGTTGAATGGATTCAATGAGGTAGGAGAACTCTGCAGGAAGATCTTTTTTGGGATAGTAGGTTATAGGTGCGGCGCAGAGGAGGCCTGGTAATATTAGTATTAGTAGGTATTTCATTTTTTAGGTTTCTCCTTTTCTCCTAGGCCATCAGATGTATAGTTACTTCTCCCCTCTAAAACATATACTTTACCACGAAAGGGTAGGAGCAGCTTGTCATCCATGGGAACAATTTGATTGGCATATCCGACATCACTAATAATTTTAATTTTTTTGGAAGAGAGATTAAATTTTACTGCTTCATATTTTGATTTAAGATTCTCGGAAAGATTTTTGACAAAATAGATGGAGTCTTTTGCAAAGTTACAAACCATATTGCCAAGATCATTTTTATTGGATTTATAGAGCACATTTCTTTTATCAAATGTAAGGCCTTTAATGGGGTAACGGAAAATCTCACTTCCTTTTTTAGAATTTTCAAGCCCAAAGATGCCGACAATCAGATGTTCATTTTGCAAGCAAAATTCTACTTTTTCATTTACGGAGCTTCCTTTGTAAATGGCCTTAGATTTATTTTCACCCCTGTTAAAAAGTAAAATACCGGGAAATCCCTTCTCATTTAAATCAGTAAATAAAATTATTTCTTTGTTGATCATAGCAACATGAGGATTAAAGAAAGGATTGATTTCATTGTTGATAGTAATTGTGAATTTTAGTGCCTTGATAATTAAATTTTGAAATGAAACCTGTTTTTTCTGAAAGTTATAAAATGTTGCCCAAGTGTCATTTAGATGAAGTCTTGGAGACTGTCCGAGGCCAATTTTTTCAGGAATTGATTTTCCAAAACGAAGCTTATAAATATTTAAGGGCTCACGAATGCCATAGAAGTTATGGTAGTGCTCATCGATGGTTAAGAGGATATATTTCCGTGCTTTTGATGAAATCATTAAAAAATTTGACCCCGGTATTCCTTTTAAAACTTCACTGGCCTGATAATTTGTCGAAAGAAGAAGTTCTCCTGAACTATTTTGAAAATAAGTGAGAACTCCATCATGGGATAGGAATCTTACGTTTCTAATGGGTTGCTTGGTAAAAAGCAGTGGCAGTAGGGAGTCTGCCCATAAAGATGCGGGAAAAAAAAGCAACAGCAATAATTTATTTATTGATACCATAAAGCAACCAGCTCTTCATTGGGTGAACCTCCCCGTAGTTCTTCACTCCAGAATAAATATAATTCCAGTTAATAAGTCTTGGAGTGTGAACATCATCTATGGCGGTTCGAGTAATTAAAAATATTTTTTTTCTTTTATCTTTTATATATCCATCGATAATAAAAGGTAGAGGTCGGCATTCATTGAAACTTCTTTTTGTGAAATAATTAGGAAGGATATCTCCCGCACAACCAACTCCATGGGCCAATACTTTTTTCTTGGTAGAAAAGAACTGAACAATTTCAGATAAGCTTCGAAGTTCACGGAAACGATATTTTTTGTCATATTTTAAGATATTTACAAGTGCTCCAGAGGTATTTGTTGAGGAGTTTGGGAAATAATCAAAGTTAGGGCGACCATCATAGCGAATACCCTTAACTTCTTTTCTTTTATAAATAATCTTTTTAGGGCAGTGAAGAGATGAGCAATCGCCTTGATTATAGACGATAAAGCATCCCAAACGATATTCAAGTTTAACGGGATTGTAAGATTTAGTATCTACAACTTTACAAGTATCACCCGGAGGGGCGCCTTTATTTCGCTCTAGAATCTTTGCCATCACCCTTCCTTCAGATAGTTCAGCTTTACCCCCATTCCCGGGGATATAGGGGGTGCAGATTTCCTCTTCTTTTGCTAGATCTTGGTAGCAAATTTTAAGTGGCCAATCATTTTTATTTTTAGTTTTTAAAAAGAGGTTGGCAAATTCTAAATTGATCTTAGAGGCACAATCCCCATTGAATATTTCTTCTTTTTTAGAGGGATCGTAGTGTTTTATAATTCTATAGATATTAGTAATGGATTGGTTTTCAATTATTCCCGGGCAGTCATGGTATTTGGTAATCATTTTTGATTTATTTAAGGACTTTGATAAATCATCACAAGATTGAAGAGGGAAAATAGAAGGGTGTCCAGCATTTCCTCTAGTGATACACGTATCAGGTGTTTCTTTGAAGACCTGGGCACATTTCTTTAGGACTTTGGTTGGGAGAGGGCCTTTTATATTGAGATAGTTTCGGCATTTATAAGACATTTTATAATTAGGATTTTCTCCCGAAATAACTTTAGACCAGGCATCGTCGGCCTGAAAAAAGGAACAAAACTTTTCAGCATTAGTTAAGTTATGACAAAGATTTTCCAGGTAGTTTCTTTTAAATAAGGTTATGTTTTTAAGATAATAATTCTTAGTTAATACTCGCCTAGAATACATCATCTGTATGGGATCACTTTGTTCATTTAACTTGGTAAGCGATTTTTCAGCGGCCTTGCCGACCTTTATGGCCATGGGTATTTTACATAAATAAGCAGTATTGGGATTTTTTACTCGAGAATTAAAAATATTGATACAACCTTTATAGGATTTTGGGACTCTTAAATTGATATCTTTGAAGGTCGTGTTGAAATTTTTCTGGTTAAATAAGATAGATAATTCTTTTTTATTGATGCATTTTTTTCCATAGACATAATTTAAAAAGACATTTTTTTTTAGCAGAGTAGAATAGAGCTGGTTATCAGGTGATTTTACCACTACTGCTAGATTCTTTATAATTCCTTTACTTGTTCTTAAGAGGTTGTTTTCAATTAAGGCATAGAGATCACAGAGATTATTGCTTTTAAGCAAAGAGAGATAATTATTATCTGAATAAAAAATTAGGGAACGGACAAAATAAGGATCAAGGCGTATGTCTTTGGCCTTATTTAAAGCAAAGGGAAGAGCAGCGGCTTTTAATTTTCTATATTGCTGATTAAAACCTTTTTTATGAAATTTTATGAGGTTTTGAAGTGAGCTAAAAAGTCCGGGGACCTCATTATCTTCACCAAAAAGATTTATCGGTCCCACAACTAGAGATAGCAGTAATAAAACTCTAAAGAATCGATTTGGCCAAAACTTGGGCCACGTCTTCAATCTCAATGTTTTCTGTTTCCCCCACTTGGGCCTTAGTTGAATTAAAGTTTATCATACAATACGAACATGCGGTGGCCAGTTTTTCAGGATTTACCGCCCCAATGTCTTCGAGTCGGTTTTTTGCGAGGTGTTCCCCCTCAGGCAGCTCATACCACATGTTTCCACCACCCATACCACAGCAAAGAGCAGTATCTTTGGTTCGTTCCATTTCTTTAAGTTCAACACCATCAATAGCATTTAGAATTTCTCTTGGAGCATTATACTCCCCATGATGTCTTCCTAGGTAGCAGGGATCATGGAAAGTCATTTTTTGATCTACTTTCTTTTCAGGTTTTAGTTTTCCCGATTTTAAAAGATCAGCTAGAAGCTCAGTATGGTGTACAGTTTCAAACTCACCATCTTCAAATTTAGCGTATTCTTTTCCTATGGTATGCAGACAGTGAGGACAGTGAGTAACTACTTTATCAAAATCGTATTGGTTCATATGGGCGATATTTTCAATAGCAAATTCATAGAAGGAGTATTCATCACCAAATCTTCTTACCGGATCGCCATTACATTTTTCAGTTTTTCCCAT
>QNFX01000022.1 GCA_003650125.1 Campylobacterota bacterium | reverse complement strand
TTTAATCCACTCATATCCTTCGACCACTTTAATACTTTTTAATTCATTCGCCTGATCGTAATAATTGAGCGATTTTCGGTATTGATTCCAAAAGAGAATTCTATGCTCCAGTCCTAAATTATAGAGAAAGCGACAAGTTCCGGCCCAAGATGAAAACACTGCACTTTGCCTCTTGGTTGGCATCAATTTAAATTTGAAGGCAAGGTTAATAGTTTCCATCCGGAAAATATTATTTTTAATTGAAGGCGATGTAACTTTTTATTTCATGCTTATTTAAAAATAATTCTTCATTTACTTTACAATTTAAAGCTCTTTAATCTCGCCGATGGGCATTTGCTTATATCACCGCACTGAAGTACGGTGTTTTACGCAATTTTGTGATAAATTGAAAGGGGATTAGATTTTAAAAAACTTATTTCTTAAGTGGAAAACCGGACTTAGATAAATTATCCATTATCATTTTCTGCGCCTCGGCCAGGAACTCTCCGCTTAAAGTCTTATCCGGATCAATAAAAGAAGCACGAACCGTGATATTTTTCTTATCTCCTTCAGAAAAGATATCAAGTACCTTAAAAGAATCCATTTCTTTTATTTTAATTTTTTTCATCGAGGTTAAAATATCACCTACAGGGCGATCTGTGTCTAATACCACTGTACAATCAAATTTTGATCCAGGAAATTTAGGAAGTGGTTTATATTTAGTTTTATCCTTGAGCCGATTAGATTCAAAATTCGTCATATCAAGGATCGCCATTGATACATGACCTTTGATTTTAAACTTTCTAAGCAGTACTGGATGAATGGACAGCACGGCCCCAACCATTTTCCCCATAACTCTTATATTTAAAAACTCAAAAGGATGTATTCCCCCCCAGTCTTCTGAAATTAGAGGGTTTTTAAATTTTGGATGTATCGGAACAAGCTCTCCTGGAATATTTGTAGTTTGCAGCAAGGTCTCCACATGATTACACAGATCGATGAAAGGAGTTTTTCCATGATCGTAAAAGACCATTCCTAGTTGAGATCTCTCATCTTGAAAATTATCCTTAGATTTAAGATATGATCTTCCTAGCTCAAAAAGTCTAAACTCAGAATAATTTTTAGTATTTAGACCTGCAGCTTCTAATAAACTTGGAATTAGTGATGGTCGCATACGGTTTTGGGTCACGGAGAGGGCATTTAATAATAAGTGATCATCATTAATAGGCCATGAAGCATTTTTATATAATTTTTCACCCACTAGAGGATAGGTCATCACTTCAAATGATTTAGCGTGATAAACCATATAATCTCGAATCTTTCGATGAAGGGCCTGGGCCGGAGTTAATCTGGCCGGAATCATCTCCCATTTAGGTGCGGTAGAGGCAATATTATCATAACCTATGATTCTACCAATCTCTTCGATAATATCATCGGGATGTTCAATATCTTTTGTTGCTCGATAAGTAGGAACAGTAATGGCAAAGGGATCATCACCTTTTACATGAAAATCTAAGCTTTCAAGAATCTCTTTTACTTCTTCAGATTTTAACTCTGTACCAAGTACCGAGTTAATCTTTGAAAGGGAAAGAGGTTTAACTAGAGCTTCATCTTTCCAATATTCTTTTCCATCGTATTCAATTCCCCCTATAACTTCTGCATCAGGGTTTAATTTTATAATTAGCTCTAAAAGTCTAAGGAGGGTTCTCTTCATCAAATGGGAATCAAGCGATTTCTCATATCTTTGCGAAGAATCAGTTCTAAGACCTAGTCTTGTCGAAGTCCTTCTAACTTGAGCTGCTTTCCAGTTTGCCACTTCTAAAAAGACTGTATTTGTTTTTTCATTCACACCACTATTGAGTCCCCCCATGAGACCACCAATAACTAGAGCTTTTTTGCTATCACAAATCACCGTATCTTCAGCAACTAATTTTCTCTCTTCTTCATCAAGAGTTATAAAGGTTGTTTCCTCCCCTACTCTTTTAATAATAACTTCATCGCCTTCAATTAGGTCTCGATCAAATATATGATTGGGAAAACCAAGCTCTAACATTACATAGTTTGAAATATCTACAATAGAGTTAATAGGTCTAAGCCCTATGGCAGTCAGTCTTTTTTTCATCCAGGCAGGACTCTCTCCTACTTTGATATTTTTAACCGTTAGTCCGTAGTATCCTATTCCTGCACTATCTCCATCAAATTTAACTTTAACGGGAGAATTACCGCCAGAGATGTTACGCTCTAAATCTTTTTGCCATTTTTCATCAAAAGGATTTTTTAAGGGATTTTTAAAGATGGCACTAAATTCTCGGGCCATTCCATAATGTCCCCACAGGTCCGGTCTATGAGTTAAAGATTTATTATCAATATCTAATAATACATCTGGAGTTTCTTTAAAGTACTTATCAAGTCGCTCACCTGTAGGTGCTTTTGCGGGGAGTTCCATAATACCTTGAGACTCTTCAGATAGTCCAAGCTCTGATTCAGAGCAAAGCATTCCCTCAGATAGCACTCCTCTAATTTTTTTAGGAGTCAGTTCGAATCCACCAGGAAGAACAGTTCCGATGGGAGCAAAAGGTGTTTTCATTCCAATTTTCACATTGGATGCCCCGCAGACCACGGTTCTTTTTTCACCGCCGGTAATTTCAAAGGTGACAAGATTTAGTTTGTCTGCTTCAGGATGTTTTTCAAATTCTAGAACTTGGGCCACACACATTTTTGTTAGGTGTGCTCCAGAAGTTAAAATCCCCTCCACTTCAGCAGTTGCCAGAGTAAATTTTTCTCCCAATTTCCCGGGGTCCATATCTGGGGTTTTTACAAAATCATTTATCCAATCGATTGAAATTAACATGTCATCCTCTAGTAAGTTCTAAACTGGGAAATAAAACGCAGGTCAGCGCCATGGAGATGTCTGATATCATCAATGCCGTATCTCATCATCACCAATCTATCGAGCCCGAGTCCAAAGGCGAATCCATTATATTTTTCGGAGTCAATTCCTCCGGCCTCTAAAACATTTGGGTGAACCATTCCGCAGGGAAGAAGCTCCACCCAGCCGGTTTTTTTACAAACACTACATCCTTTTCCCTTACAAACTTGGCATTCAATATCGAGTTCAAAACCAGGTTCAACAAAAGGAAAGAATCCAGGACGCAGCCTTATTTCCATATCCTTTTTAAAGATTTCCTTTAAAACGGTTTTCATAAAATAGGTCAGGTGGGCAACAGAGATATCTTCTCCCACCATCATTCCCTCTAATTGATGAAAGACCATCTCATGAGAGGCATCTGTCCTCTCACAACGAAAGACTTTACCAGGAGCGATAAATTTAAAAGGTGGTTTTCTAGAAGTCATCCCTCTTACTTGAATGGTGGAAGTATGCGTTCTAAGCAGATAGCTATTTTCACCAGTTGGTTTTTGAAACCAAAAGGTATCTTGCATATCTCTGGCCGGATGATCTGCTGGAATATTTAATGCCTCAAAATTGTGAAACTCATCTTCAATATGGGGTCCATCTAGGATATCAAAGCCCATGGAAAGAAAAATATCTTCCACTTCTCTTTGAATAATTGTCGCGGGGTGATATCCGCCGGATTTTATCCCCAAGGCCTGAACACTTTCTCGGTTGGTTATATCTATTTTTTCTTTTGCCAGTTTTTCATTTATTTCTGCAATTTCAATAGCAGATAATTTTTTGGCCACCATCTGGTTCATTTTTTCTTTAAGTTCATTGGCCCGAGGACCTATGACTTTTTTCTCTTCCAGGGAGACATCTTTTAGCGACTTTAAGACCTCTGAAACCTTTCCTTTCTTTCCTAAATATTCAGATTTAAGATTTAAGACATCGGCCTGTAGTAATTTCTCTTCCAGGGCCTTTTCAAAAGAGGTAAAGAGATCATCTAATTTTTCCAGCATATGCATTATTTCCTGTTCAAAATAGTGAGCAAATATTTTCATGCGTTGCAATGGTTTGTCCACTGATATCTAGTAGTTCGGCACGACAAAATTGGAAATTTTTACTAATTTATGAGAGTCTCTACAAAAAAAAGGATTTATATGAAGTTTTTTTTACTTGCTAGCTTCTTATTATGTAGCGTTGCCTGGGGACAATTTAATATCGGGAATGTGCCATTTCACAAGATTAATAAATCTGATGTATCGCCAGAAAAGATTAAACTGCTTAAAAAATTATGGAAAACCAGAGCTTTAAATAATCTACAAATTTACCGAGAGCTAAACCTTGAAAGCAAAAAACGCCATGCTCTTTTTTCAACTTATAATCCCTTCCGCCCATCGTATGTTGAATCTTATGAGTCGTTAGATAATTTGAGATATCCTCTTCCAACAAATCCGCTTAGCTTCATCTTGAGGGAAAAAATACAAAGGGTTAAATATTATTCCCAAGAAGTTGTTGTGGCCTGGGAGTCCAATCCCCATAAAAACAGTTATGTTTGTGGCATCAAGTTCACCAACAGTTTAAAAATCTTTTACCGACTCAAAACATTCCCCAGCAAAAAAACGGCCGAAAGTAAGGGTTATGTAGTCACCCATTATGGCAAATGTGGTATGTGCTCTTCCTTAAAAGACTTGGCAGTATATTTGGCAAAACCAGACCTCACCACACCTGCTAGAAAATGCTCTAAAAAGTTAGGCATAAGATCTATCAAGTCTTGTTATAAACATAAACTTGGATTTTCCAATTATTGTAGTGAACAATGGGCCTATAATAGTGAGAATACCCGCAAAAAATGTGGGGGAACCTGTATAAAGTATTATGGGTTTTTAAATGTATTAAGAAACCGCATGGATCGACCGAATACTGATGAGGATGGAAACTTAAATGCCTGTCTGGCCTGCGACGAATTCAAATCTGGCCCGGGGTTTAAATATGGAGCAGGAAGGACCAGAAGAAATTCAGGAATCACATCTGCGATCGAAAGAGGAAACTCAGAAATATTTGATGTAGACCATTTCCGTTATTTTGAGGATTAAATGAAATTCTTACTACTTTTATTTTTTGTTACTAGTGCCAGTGCTCAAATGATTGGTAATGTTCCCCTAAATGAAATTAAGATGTCGAAAGAAAAAAGAACTCTTGTAAAAAAGCTTTTAAGTGCCAGAGCACTTAACTTAAAAGGAATCTATGAGGATTTAAATCTTGAAGGCCGAAAAGGAATGGATAAACAAAGGAACTTTACCACTGCTAATCCCTACCTGCCACGCTTTAAGGAGAATTATGGATATCCCTACACCAATTTAAAATATTCCATACCTGAAAACCCTCAAAATTATTCCATTGATAAGAGAAGAAAAATAATTCGCTATTTTGGGCAAGAGCCAGTAGTCGACTTTTTGACAAAAAAAAATAAAGGGGTTTGTGGGGTTCGCTTTGTAGATAACAAGCAAGAAAAATATCTCTTAAAATCCTTTGATAGTGAGAGTGAAGCACAAGATGCAGGTTATATGATCACTCATCGCTCTCACTGCGGAACCTGTTCCTCTCTAAAAGACCTGGCCGTCTATTTGGCCAAACCGGATCTCACCACTCCTGCTAAAAGTTGCTCTAGGGGTTTAAATCTAAATAAAGTAAAAAAATGTTATAAAAAAATTATTGGTTTTAGCAATAACTGCGCTGAAATGTGGGCCTATAGTAGTGAACAGACGAGGAGACATTGCGGAAAAACCTGTATTAAGTTTTATGGTCTTTTAAATTTGCTTAGAGATTCTATGGATAGATCAAATTTAGATGAAGAGGGAAACCTCAATGTCTGCATCGCTTGTGATGAATACAAGTCAGGCCCTGGTTTTAAATATGGGGTGGGTAGAAATCGAAGAAACTCTGGCATTACTTCGGCGATTCAAAGAGAAGAATCAGACCTGTATGTTATTGATCACTACAAGTATTTTAGGTAAAAAAAACGCCGAGGGGCCAAGGAGACCTTTCGGCGGATATGAAATGTAAAGCTCCAAAGGGAGTTACAAGTTTTCACAACGATGTGCCAAAAGCATAAAGGCACAATCAATGACCTATTTAATAGGAATCCTAGACTTTTTTCCGAATTCTAAAACCTCGTCGTGACTTCCTTTTTGGCGTTTAAGGGCCACAATCTTTGCCTAGTTAATTCAACAATCCTCCTGTTAAATTTAGTCCCGTAGGCAAACGTTCATAGCTTCCCTGGAAAAAATTATCTAATGTTCGTGAATGTAGGAAATTACTTTCCCAACGGCATATCCTCCTAAAGATTCCATCCCTCGCCTAGACACTCGCCATAAACTAACCGCCGTGCCCGACGACCCGATCATTTTCGGGGCAAAATATTTGTCCCCTAGAGATGGTCCTTTTACCCTTATGGGCAATCCCAAACTCATAGACACCTCGTGCCCTTAGAGCGAAACTTTGTTTCTCCACCTTTCGGCCGGAGTCACCTTTTTCCACGGGTTTTTCGCCGCCATCCTGATCCTATCCTCGTCCGCGAAAGCGGTGGGGTCAGTTGAGATGACTGCGTAGTTTTATTATAACGCTATGCTTGATAGAATTCAACAGGTAATATACAAGTAGTTGATTTAAGACTGGAGGATATGATGGCCCTTAGAAATTTTCAGGTAATAATCTCTAAGCTCATTAAGAGTAACTGTAGCAGTTCCTATTTTTCCTACTACAACTCCTGAACCGCAGTTAGATATCCAAGCTGCCTCTTCCAAGGTTCCACCGGCCAGAAGAGTTGCTGTTAATAAGGCGATAGCTGTATCTCCGGCACCAGAAACATCAAAAACGCTAGAGGCAACGGTTGGTATTTTTATTAGCTCACCAGGGCGGTTTATATTATCAACTAAGGCCATTCCTTCAGGTCCTAGAGTAATAACAAGCATATCAAGTTCTAACTCTTCAACTAAAATTTTGGCCACGGAGCTTAAGTCTTGAGAGGAAAATCCCATCGCTTGAACCATTGCTTTGGCCTCTTTGAGATTTGGTTTTAAAAGTGATGCCCCTTTATAAAATCTTGGGGGAGTATTTAGTCCTGGATCTACCGCAACGATTTTACCTTTACTTTTAAAATCCTCAATGGCCTTTCGAATCACTTTTTCAGTAAGAGTTCCTTTGCAGTAATCTTCTATGATGATGGCCTTTTGCCCATCTAGTAGGTCGGTAAATCTCTCTATTAGTTTGTCTTCTAATTTAGCATCTAGAGTGGAAACTGTTTCATAATCGATACGACAGATTTGCTGAACACCAGCAGTAACTCTCTCTTTAAAGGTAGTTTTTCGCGATAAGGCCCTAACCATTCCCCATGTATTTAGACCGCGATCTTCCATTAATTTTTCTAAAAGATCAGCATATTTATCTTCACCAACCACACCACAAAGGGTTGATTTAATATCGAGAGAATTAAGATTATTGGAAATATTGGCAGAGAGTCCTAATTTATATTTTTCTTCCGTAACTTGTAGAACTGGTACCGGGGCCTCCGGAGAGATTCGGGTCACTTCTCCGCAGGTATATTTATCAATTCCTAGATCACCAAGGACCATAAGAGATTCTAAGCTTTTAAACTTTTTTACTAAATGTTCAAATCGCTCTTGAGAAATAAAATTCATAATAGTTCTTTAACATGGTTTACCATTTCTTTGACTTCAATTTTCTCCATACATTCAAAATATGGACAAGCTTCTCTGGCGCATTTAATGGTTTCCCCACAGGTTACGTTTGGAGTAGCAACTCGAGTCATAGTTTCATCTACATCATATGGCGCCCATCGCAAAGCAGATTGGACCTTAATGGGTGAATAAATACCTACAAGCTTCACTCCAAGAGCATTGGCCATGTGTGTTGGTCCGGTGCTTGGCCCGATAAAAATAGAGGCATTTTTCAAAATACCCATATAATTTCTAAGGCCTAGCTTTGCTCCATCTAAGAAAAGAAGATCAAGAGCACAATCTTTTAGCCCCTTCAAATAAGGCCCATCAGTGGGAGTGAAAGAAACTACAAAAGTAAATTTCCCTGGATAAGTCTCATCAATCTGCTCAATCAACCTGGCATATTTATCTGAAGGCCAGTTAAGGGTATGTCCGGACATTCCCGGGTGAACAACAATATATTTTTTATCTTTAAGTCCCATTTTTATCAGAGCATTTTCTATTTCATCCTCTGTAAGTTTAAGCACAGGACGATATTTTTTTCGATCCACAGGCCCTTTGGGAATTCCCAGGGGAGATAGTAGTTCAAGATTGTATTCCACTTCATGCATTTCAACTTTTGATCTCTTTTGTCTCACCCCATGGTTTAGTAGTAAAAAAGAAGGCCAGCGGGATTTTAGTCCCCCTCTAAAAGGAACACCTGTTATAAGCGCTAGCAATCCTGGTTTATAAGACCCTCCCACATAAAAATAATGAGTGGGGCGATATTCTTTAAATTTTTGATAGAGATTTATTTCATCGTTTAACACCCAAGTGTCGTCAATATATGGATGATTTTTTAATAGATCACCAATTCTTGGAGAGATGATAAAAGTAATATGAGCGTGGGGAAAATATTCTTTAATCTTTTGTGCCATAGGTGTCGTGAGGAGGGTATCCCCTATGGCATCTGATCTATTAATAATTATTTTCATTAGCAAAGTTCTACGGTTTTTTTCTCCGAAGCTTCCTCGACGATGTCCTTGAGGTCATCCAATACTTGTTCCAAATTCATCTCACTGGTATCAAGAATAATGGCATCCTCAGCAGGTTTTAACGGGGCCAGAGCTCTAGTCTGATCTCGATGGTCTCTTTCTATTACATCCTGCAAGATTTTTTGCAAAGAGATATCTTTCTCTCCTTTGGCCTTTAGCTCATCAAATCGCCGTTTTGCTCTTATTTCAGGGCCAGCGGTCAAGAAGATCTTACAGAAGGCCTTGGGAAATACCACAGTTCCGATATCTCGCCCTTCCATCACGATAATCCTATCCTGGGCCAATTTTCTTTGAATTTCCAAGAGATAGTTACGAACATGAGGGTCTTTAGAAATTTTGGAGGCCAACTCCGAAACGTGGTGCTGGCGGATTTCATGGGTTAAGTTTTCTCCATCGATCAATACCAAAGACCCTGTTTGTCCTTCGTAAACCAGCTCGACTTTAGAGATGAACTGCTCCATTTCCTCTTCATTTTGCAGATCTAATCCTCGCTTAGAACCGACCAGACCAAGGGCCCGATACATGGCCCCGGTATCTACATATAAGAGATTTAATTTCTTCGCCAAGGATCTTGCGATGGTGGATTTCCCACTACCACTTGGCCCATCAATAGCTATTACTTTTTCTATATTTACCATTTATAAAATACATTTTCGGCAAAGCCGTAGAAATCCTTGATATATACTTTGGTTCCATCATCTAATATAATTTCGCCTTCAAAAGTTCCATAAAGTTTATCGATTTTTGCGTAGTAAACTAAAATATCAAGATTTATTTTTTGGTGGTAGAGGGGTTTGAAATGTAGATTCACTCTCCCATCATTACTAAATATTTTTATGGGCCCTTTGGGATTTTTAATATCGCCTCGGGCGATTATCTTATCTAGCTTTTGAATTTTACCATCTACCAAAAGAGCATTTATCGTTCCCCGACTATCATTGCCATATCCATAGCTCATATTTATGGCTATTTCTTTTCCATCAACCTCGCCTTTAAAAAACCCCCAATACCAACTTCCAAGTTGTGGCCACACCCCACGACCCCAATCCAAAATAGCAGAAGTAGTCTCTGGTTCAAAGAGGTAAGTTTTATTTCTAATTTTCAGCTCTCCTTCTACCGCCATACCAAAAACTTTATTTTCATAAAAAAATTGCTTGGGTTGATTAAAAGGCCTCACTACGGCAATACTCTCGAGGGGATCTGTTAACTTTAATTTCCCTTTAAAAGATTTCATCACAATTTTGTCTTTTAAAGAAAACTCAATAAACCTCTCTCCATGTTCATATCTAATACTAATAAAGTCTCCATCTTTCTTCCATATTGTTTCACCATAAGGATTGTTAGGAAGGCCAAAATCTTTTAAAGATTGGGTCTCAAAGAAGACGTTACTAACATCAAATTTTTCACGGTAGTGAGAAAAATCAACTAAGGCCGCGGCCAAAAAGCCGACATTCATTAAAGTTAAGGTCATGGAATAATCTTTTCCAATAATCGTATAGTGTTCCCACTCTTTTTTTTGATTGAGAAACTCTGTAGGAATATTTTCAGGACTATATTTCCAGATGGGAGATTTGGCCCACCCAGTAGTTTGCACATCTAATCCCACCCCCGGAATCTGTGCTGGGTAGATAATTTGCCTTTGATTGCTAGGACTTAAATCTGGCTCGGGCACTAACTTACAAGAGGCCAAAAATATTAAGAAAATGAGAATAAGTTTATTAGACATGCTTTAAATTCCTTTTATAAATAACGCTAAAAATTCGATCTCTATTTTCCGATATCAATAAATAATTTTGTTTTAACTAAGGTAGCAAATGATTAAACAAAACCTAGTGATTGTCTCTATAATTCTGCTCACTTCTTGCGCCTCCCAAAGAGAAGAAAGACGCACTATGGCTTCGGTGAGCAGTAAAGTTTATACGACCTCTCTGCACCACTACTCTTCCCTATCAAAATGTAGTGAAGTAAAAAGAGAAGTACTTGGTTTGGCCCTAAAGCAATGCATAGAGAATGGATATTATAAGGTTTTGACTGCAGAAGATATAAAATGTCCTAAGAAACCTAAGCGTTCTACTTTACTCGGGGCCTTTTTCCTCGGTACTTCTGCTAATGCTCCAGTTAATATTAAATTTCGTTGCAGCGATAATTATCACAAAGCAACAAAAGCTTTCCCTCAAAAGATTTTATTTAGAACTAGAGTCAAAAACTTTAATTCAAAAAATGATTTCCTGCTAAAAGGCGGAGTGATTTGGTTTAAGAACAGAAAAGGCAAAAATATCTGGAAGGCAGTTCCTCTCCCGACAGATTTAAATACACCTGTTGAAATTGGCACCGATGCGGAACACTTTGTGGCAATAGATCAGCAAGGAAAAATCTTCACCATAAAAGATGCCGCCAAATTAACGGAAATAAAAAGCTCAGATTGGCGCAGCAGCTGGGGTTCACCACTTTGGCTGGGCCCTGGAATGTCTCTGCCTGCAAAAAGAAAAGCATGGGAGATCTCATTTTTTTCTCCCAGTGAGGAAACTTTTTATGTTGATAAAGCGGGGAACAAACATGGAATTGGCGTGGGATGCACCACCCTTTATGTATTAAGTAAAAATGGCCAACGAATTACCTACCTAGATCCCTGGCTTCCCACTGATTATTCCTACGAAGTTTGCACTCCCGTTAGAGGTACTTTTAAAGCGATTAATCTTTCTGCTTCAGGTTCCACTATCTTTTTAATTAATAAATATGGTGACATGTATACTAGGACTTATGATTTTGATATTTCCGGTGGAAATGATCTTCTTTTAAAATATACCTATGATCATAATATGAGTTCTTCAGAAGGTGGTGATAATATTCCGGCCTTTTATGAACCGCTTTTTAACTTTCGCGCTATAACTCTTGATGGTTGGCAAAAACAACCCAAGATAAATGCTAAGATTACGGATCTAATCACCATTTATAAAGGCAAAAACCACAAGAAACTTTTACGAGTTGAAGGGGTTAATGAAAGTGATATTACGGGATACTTTGAAAAAGAGGTGTTGGAAGAAGAATGGAAGTTTTATTCCACGGAAAAATCAATAAGTGGAAATTTTTTAAAAAACACACAGAAAGACTCGACCCATCTAACTTTAGGCAAAGATGAATCCAAACGCTTTATTTCAACGACAAAGAATATGGTCATTAAAAACTTTAATCCCTATTGCTCACCTGCCAATTTGGCCGTTAATTTAGGCAATGGAGAAATTTTAAATTTAAAACTACATACTAGAGAAACAGTTAGACAGGCCCCCCGAAAAAGAGGACTCAGCATCAATCCTCTACCGCTTAATGGAGCGATAGAAATCCCCAAAGACACTTTTGCAAGTCTTGCCACAAGATCTAAAAGAGTTAGAAGTTTTGTTCAACGAAATCTCAAGGGTAAACGATTTACCAACATTCAGGCCATGGCCACTTCTTACGGTATTACGATCTTTGGCCTTGGCGGTTCTATGAGAAATGTCCTTGATTCTATGTTTACCAATCCTCTGGCCAATCTTAACCCGCTAGAACACATGAACAGACTCTCAGTTATTGGGGGTTCAACTTTTATATGGCATTTTAAGATTTCTAAAAGATAAGTTTTTTGGAAATTTCACGATCAAATTCAGACGTTCGCAGATAGGCAAAATTCTGTGGTACAACTTTATTGAAAAGTCTAAAAACCCTGCGAGAATCCCTAACTTTCCACCTTCTTCTTACAACAAATGTTTGTTTATAAGGTTTTTTCATCTTAGCAAAGTGTCTTCGCGCCTTCTCAGTTATTTCATTATAGGCTGCGGTAACTTTTGTGAGATAGTTATTTCTCACCCCAATAGATCGACCATTGATCATCATAGTTCTAACATTTCCCGGTCCCATGTTATAGGCAACGGTCGCGATGATGTAGTTATAATGATACCTTTTTAACAATCTATTCAAATAATAAACTCCCATATCAATATTCATACGAGAATTTCGGTTTAGATCTGCAGGAGTCTTTAACACATAAGTTTTCTCCATGATCCGCGCCAAAAACTTTCCCGTATCTGGCATAATTTGCATCAACCCTCTTGCATCAACAATACTATTAACACTTGGATCAAAATGACTTTCGGTATACATAATGGACAAAGTCCAAAAAGGATCTACTTGGTGATTTTCAGAAATTCTAAGAGCACTCGCCAAATGCGGTCGCAATTTTTTTCTCATATTAAGAGGCAGCGAACTAAGTATTAATCCTTCAAGTTCAGCATTAGAAATTTCGTTCAACCTTTCTAAAGGAAATTTTCCAAATGATTTAACCACTCCATAAAAATTATAAGGAACTTTTGCTACCGCCAAAGATTTTGAAGGCCCATAAACTGAACTAGAGGTCGTAACGAGGTTCACATTTTGGTGATAGACGTCTTTTAAGAGCACTGGGTAAAAGTTCATACCCATAAGAAGGAAGACTAATAGTCCTAAAAATGGCCTAAAATCCCCAAATAAAACAATGTTGTTTTTAACGCTCTGAATTAATTTCATAAGTAACTTTTAATACCAGAAAATCTGATCTAGCACAATCGAATCAACTAGGTCATGTAATCTATTCCCTATTTGGTATCTCTCAAGTCACTGAAAATAGGCTCCCAGATAAGGTCCCCATGGCGAGTGTAATTTCTACGAAAAAAATGCTTTTTAAGCCCAAAGCAATCATCAAACCTAATAACTTTTCCCTTATTAGTCTTAATAAAGGCAATTCTCCCTTTTAGGGCCACCGCTTCTTTAGTCATATTCTGCTCCACGTATCCCTTTTTACAATGACTACATGGAACTCTACAGATAATTTTAGGTTTACTCTCAATGAAGTAGAGAGTGGTGGTCATAATGATAATAATGCTGAGATAAATCCATTTACTCATCTCCTCATTATATCATTTTTCAATCTCAGGCCTTTGAACTAGAATGGGCCTAAATTTTAAAGGAAATATCATGTCCAATAGACTCAAAAATGAAAAATCTGCATATCTTAAACAACATGAAAATAACCCTGTTGATTGGTTTCCTTACGGGCCTGAAGCGTTACAAAAGGCCAAAGAGGAAAATAAACCCATATTTCTATCTATCGGATATTCCTCCTGTCATTGGTGTCATGTAATGGCCCATGAATCTTTTGAAAATAAAGATATCGCCAATTTTTTAAATGAAAACTATGTGTGCATAAAAGTAGATAGAGAAGAATATCCCGATCTAGATGCTTATTACCAACAGGCCTGCCAACGTTTCACCCAAACTGGAGGATGGCCTTTATCTGCATTTTTGCTACCTGATATGAAGCCTTTTTTTGTGGGAACCTATTTTCCAGCAGAAGCGAAATTCGGCGAAACTTCATTTTTAGAAATTATCCAAAAAATTAACTCGCTCTATAACGACGATAGAGAAAAAATTGAAGCTGATGCTAAAAATGTAATCGATGATATTTTAACGGGCCCCCAAATAGAAGGGGAAAAACCAGAACTAGCTCAATTTCCAACTCCTATGATGATACTAGAGGCACTTAAAGATCTTCAAGATGACAAGTATGGCGGCTATGGAGAGGCACCAAAGTTTCCCAACTTTGCCTATTTAGAATGGGCCGTGGAGCAAATGCTTGAGGGAAAAGTTGATCAAAAATATGGCAAACACATAATCGATTCTATCGACAAAATGTTAATGGGTGGAATCAACGATCACGTGCGAGGAGGCATTCATCGCTACAGCGTAGATGAAATGTGGCTTGTTCCTCACTTTGAAAAAATGCTCTACGACCAGGCCGGACTTTTAAAACTTCTGGCCAAAGTAGGGCCACTCTACCCATCACCACTAGTTTTTGACGGTATTATGGATACCTTAGATTATCTTGAAAATGAAATGCAATCAGAAAAGGGGTTCTTTTTCAGTGCCCAAGATGCTGACTCCGAAGGTATTGAAGGGCTCTATCAAACTTTTGGTCTAAAAGAATTTGAAGAGGCGCTAAAAAATAATGACGATAAAGAAAAAAGTTTAACCAAGAACTTAGATAAATTAAAAAAGTGGTTCCGTATCACCAAAGAGGGAAATTTTGAAAATGGACAAAATGTAATCTCTCTTGATTTTGACCTTGCTAAAGAAATCTTTACCCAAGAAGGCTGGGACCTAGTTCGACAAACACGTAAGGCCATTTTAACTGAGAGAAAAAAGCGCATTCCGCCGGCCACAGACAATAAAGGGGTAGCGAGTTGGAATTTCTTAACTTTAAGTGCACTTATTGATGTTATTCAATACTGTCCAATTGATCCGATAAAATATCGAGCACAAAAGATTTTAAATGATGCTTTAAAAGGATCCTTTGAAACATTTGTCATGAAAGCGCAAGATGTGGGGACAAAAATAAAACATACCACTACCATGGACGACTCTATTCCCTATCTTGAAGATTATGTTTTCTTTGCTGAGGCCATGCTTAGACTTTATGAAATCTCAGGTAATCCCGATTTTAAAAATAACTTCAAAGACACCTTAGAGTTTATCCATACTGAATTTATCTCTGAGGGTAAGGCACTTACTCGGGCAAAAAGCTTAAATGATGACTTACTTTATCCCAACCTGAAATTAAACTCATTTGATGCCTCCTTCAGATCTCCACTCTCAACTTTAGTTTCACTAACTAGAAGAGGAGCGGTACTTTTCCAAGATTTAAAACTTATAGAGGCAATAAAAGATGTTGAGGAAGGACTGACTTTTGAAACCTTGAGATACCCTTATGGTTCTGGCGAGGCCCTGCGTGCTCTCACCTATCCAATTGCTGCCTACAAGGTTGTTAAAGTTCCCGCTACGTGGGTTAAAGAGAGCAAGTTTTCCAAATTTATAACATATTTTCTTCCTCGTTTTGTAATTGATTATCAGGAAGAAGAAACAAATAAGTGGCAAATTTGCTCCCTTAAAGCTTGTGAGCTGCAAGGAGAGGGAGTCGATAATTTCATCGAAACGCTGGCGCCAAAAGAGGAAGTAAAAAATGAAAAATAACTTACTCGCTGGCATCAAAATTCTTGATTTAAGTCACCGTCTTCCAGGCCCTCTCGGCGGAAAAATTCTCGCCGATCAAGGAGCTGAAGTTATAAAAGTTGAAGATGCCAAATTTAAAGATCCTTTCATTTATGGACTATTTGCTGAAATGGATGAGAGCTTTCCCGCCATGTATGACGAGTTAAATAGTGGTAAAAATATTGTTCGCTTAGATTTTAAAGACCCACAGACTCCCGATAAAATCAAAGACTTACTAAATGAAGTCGATGGAATCATCATGGGTATTCCGCCCAAACTAAGAGAGCGGTTAAAAGTTACTGATGAAGATATAAAAGCTGTTAATAGGCCTATTGGTGTTGTCGAACTTTTTGCTTCCAGCAAAGTCACTAAATCCATGCATGATATAAATGCCATGGCGCTATCGGGACTTCTCGCTCTTCATGTAGAAGGCAGAGATGAAGAAATCATCGATCCTCCATACTTGCCAATATCAGGAATAAATTTTGGAGTTAAAGCTGCCTTTGACCTTGTCTGTGCCATTAATAAAGCAAAAAGTGAAAATACAACCATCTTTGCCCAGAGTTATCTTCTTGAATCAACTAAAGAAATTTTCGGGCCCTTTTGGCCTAAAAAAATCAGAGGTAAGATGAGTAAATTTTTACATAATGGCAGATACCCCTGCTATAGCATCTACAAGACAAAAGATGGTAAATATGTGGCACTAGGTGCAGTAGAGGAAAAGTTCTGGAATCGTTTTTGTGAGATTTTCTCCCTAGACATCCCTGCAACTTTTCGTTTTAATCCAGATCAAAGCTTATTTAAAAAAGTAAGTGATAATTTTTTAAAGTTAAATAAATCAGAAATATTAAAGATGTCTGAAAATGAAGATATCTGCTTAAGCGAGGTATAAATGTTTAATCGAATAAATGAAGATATAAAAACTGCCATGAAGGCAAAAGACAAAGGCCGACTCGATGCGATTCGATATCTAAAGGCCATGCTCATAGAAAATAAAGTGAGCAAAAGTCCCAAACCAGAGCTCGATGTAGTTGTCAGTTACGTAAAAAAGCTTAAAGATTCTATAGGGCTCTTCCCTGAAGGCTCAGATCAACGAGCAAAAACTGAACTTGAAATTACTTTTTTAACCCCTTACATGCCCGAAGAACTCAAGGAAGAAGGGGTAGCGAACCTGATTAAAGAAATCATCCAAGGACTTGATAATCCTAATATGGGAATGGTGATGAAAGAGCTCTCGCCAAAGATTAAGGGAAGATTTGATGGTAAGAAGGCATCTCAAATGGTGATTGCCGCCCTAAAAAGCTAAAATTATTACCTGAAACCTTAAAAACTCTTGCCTTTAAGACTCAGTGTGTTAAATCCTTTCTAATATTTAAATTAGAGAGGAGAAAACTTATGAAATTATTAACCCTTTTAGTAATGCTTTTAGCTATCGAAGTTAAGGCCGAAACTTTTGAAAACCTTTACAATGAAAAAGCTGATGATGGATTTAACGATAGTGAACTAGTAACTCTTTTTAATGCCCTACTTGAGACACCGAATCCAAAAACTCACGTTAATTCTTTTATTAAAGCGGTAAATACACCTTTTCTTCCTGAAAATGCTCATACGGGAGATAGATTCTACAAGGCCCTTTCTTGGTACAACGATACGACAAAAGGAAATAGAGATGGAAAATTTAACCTAGATGAACTATCTAGCGCTTTTCAAGCTGAAGTTCAAAAATATCTTACCATCACTCAATCTAGAACAAATATTGAAGCGAGAATCGCTGCTTGGAAAATGATCCAAAAGCTAGGTCTTCTTAAAAATCAAATAGAAGCTAGAGGCGAAAGAGGAGAAGGTTACTTCTATCCTTATACTCCAAAGAAAATGTTTGAAATTGATCATAACAACCCTTGGAATGCTGCTCACACTATTGATTCAGATGTTGAATTTAGAAGAGATGTCATTGATGCCTCATTTACTAAACCAGTTTTAGTTAAATTTGGTCTTACATATTGTGTCCACTGTTTACTTCTTGAAAACCTAGGATCCGTTCCGGCCGTTGAAAAAAGATATCGAGACTCAATTGATGTTCACAAACTTTGGTGGAACCCAAAATCTGAAGACTATTCAGAGCTAAATAATATTGCCAAAAGAGAAGGTGTTAAATCTAGTCCTTATTTCATTCTTTACAAGGATGGAAAAAAGATCAACGAAGGTTACGCTTTCCCCGATGATCAAGGCGAAGGGATGGAAGAATTCCTAGTACTTGCTCTTTAGTTACGAGTTCGTAAAATGGGGCCGACCTATGGCCCCCATAGAGATTTTACTTTTTCACTGCTATAAGTCGAAGGGAGTCGGGATCTGATATCAACGGAACAGACCTACCTTCATAAGGAATAATTTTTCTATTACCAAGCACATAAAGATAAATAATTTGAAATCCTGCATTGATTATTTCCTGTTCTGTATCCATTGCAGTATTTATTTTTCTAATGGGAAGATATGGCGCGCCATTAAAAAAGGTTAAATCATATCTTGCGTTGGTGAATAATCGATACAGAGTATCATTTTGAAAATACAAATTTTCTTCAAAGGACATTTTTTTATGCGAGGTCATAGTCTCTAAAATAAAAAGTCCATTTGGTCTTAGCGCGTTGTAAATATTTTTCAATGCCTTTTTGCGATCTTCTTCATCTGTTAAGCAATGGAGCAGATGACCATCAAAAACCAGATCAAACTCTTCTTTAAAGTTCATTTTACAGACATCGAGGTTTAAGTATTTAATATTATTATTTTTATTAAATTCCTCGGCCCAGGAAATTGCATTCCTTGATATATCAATTCCTAAAGTTTTCAATCGAGGATCATTAAAATCATTAAATATAGATTTTGCACCACATCCAACTTCTAGGAGATCGCAGTCTCCTAGCTTATTGAGTGGAAGTCGACCCTTTACCTCTTCATTAAAAAACTCCACTAAGGAATTATTGGGGGTGGGAGTAAATTGCTGGGCCTTTCTCAGGTCCTCATACACTTGCTCGTAACATTGATAATATTTCATATATTAAGGATAATTGCCACCAATGCACCAGGTCAAGCACATGGCGTCATTTACGACAAATCTATTTAAATTACTGCGAAAAAGATCTATATTGCGGGCTATAAATTTAAAAGGCTTTTTATGGAAAAATATAAATCAGATGTCGTTATTGTAGGTGGTGGACTGGCAGGAATCACCACCGCACTAGAACTTTTGGATTCTGGTAAATCAGTAACCCTTTTAGATCGCAGTACCGAAGATAGATTTGGTGGTCTGGCCAAAGAAGCATTTGGCGGTGTCTTTATAGTAGGCAGTCCCACTCAAAAGAAAAATGGCGTTAAAGATAGTATTGATCTCGCCTGGTCAGATTGGTGCAGCTTTGCCGAATTTGGTGAAGGTGATGAACTACCTAAAAAGTGGGCAAGAAAATTAATTGAAAACTCTGAAAGAGATATCTTTTACTGGTTAAAAAAAAGAAATGTTGGTTTTTTTCCCGTAGTTCACTGGGTAGAGCGAGGTATTTTCAAACCAGGAAATAGCGTTCCGCGCTTTCACATGATCTGGGGAACTGGACAAGAATTAATCATTCAACTTGTTAAAAGACTTTATGCTCATCCCAAAAGAGAAAATCTACAAATTTATTTTTCTCACAAAGTTGAAGACTTTATTTCTCAAGACGGTAAAGTTATTGGCGTTTTTGGTAATAACTTTGAGGCCCATGGGCCATCAGTTGTTATGGCCTGTGGAGGCTATGGTGGAAACATTGATAGGATCAAAAAAAATTGGCCGATATATCTTGGTAGAGCTCCTGAAAAAATGCTCAATGGTTCCCATGAATTCGCTGATGGCTTTCTGCATGATAAAGTACAAGAAGTAGGAGGAAATCTTACTCATATGGACAGGATGTGGAACTATGCTGCTGGTATTCACCATCCACGACCTTTTAGAGAAAACCATGGACTCAGTCTAGTCCCTCCAAAATCTGCTCTTTGGATGGATCATCGGGGAAAACGAATAGGGCCGAGGCCTTTAATTACCTCCTTTGATACAAGTGATTTAGTAAAAAATATTTGTAAAACTGAAAAGGGATATTCTTGGCAGATTCTAAATCAAAAAATCGCTCTAAAGGAACTCGCTGTTTCTGGCTCTGAATTTAACAAGGCCATCAGAGAAAAGAACTTTTTTGGTTTTATCAAATCTATTCTCTTAGGTAATAAAGAACTTGTTGAAGACCTCACTCAAAACTGTGAAGATTTTGTTGTTGCTGGATCGATTGAAGAATTAGCAAGTAAAATGACAACTAAGAACTTTGGTGAAAAGATTAATGCTGAATTTCTAAAAAGTGAAATCAAAAAATACGATGATCAAATTGATCGTGGTGTGAAGTTTCACAATGATGATCAACTTAGACGAATTGCCATGATCAGAAACTACCGTGGAGATAAAGTCAGAACGTGTAAATTTCAAAAGATTTTAGATCCGAAGGCGATGCCTTTAATTGCAATTAGAGAATTTATCGTTTCAAGAAAAAGCCTTGGAGGGATGCAAACGGATCTTGAATCAAAAGTTTTAAGCAGCGATGGAATAGTCGTTCCCGGATTATATGCTGTGGGCGAGGCCGCCGGTTTTGGTGGTGGTGGTATGCATGGCAAACGGGCGTTAGAGGGAACCTTTTTGGCGGGATGTATTTTAACCGCCCAATCAGCTGCAAAATCTATTAGGAGTAATATATGAAAAAGTCAGGTGGGGCACTTTTAGTTCACGCTCTAGAGCAAGTGGGAACTGAGTTCACTTTTGGAATTCCTGGTGTTCACAACACTGAGATATATGATGAGTTAAATAAATCAAAACAAATAAAACCTATCCTTACGACTCATGAAGTTGGGGCATCTTTTATGGCCGATGGAGTAAGTAGAACCGGTAAATCAGTAGGCGTTTGTGTCTTGGTCCCGGCAGCGGGAATAACTCATGCCGCTTCAGGAATTGCTGAGGCGATGCTTGATGGAATACCAATGATAGTTATCACCGGGGGTATTAGAAGAGATACAGGAAAGGCCTATCAACTTCACGACATGAACCAGGAAGTAATGACCAAAGCATTAGTTAAAGGCTATTTTCGCCCTAAAACTCACTCAGATATTATCCCAATGGCCTATCAAGCTTACAGTCTCGCCACCTCAGGTCTTCCAGGGCCCGTACTATTTGAAATGCCTGGTGAACTACAACTTTTTCATGGCGAAGTAGAGGGAATGCCCAATTATACTCCTTTAACTAAAGAACAACATTTTAGTGAAAACGATTTAAATAAAGCTATTGAGCTTTTAATGAATGCTAAAAAACCCGGACTCTATCTTGGTTGGGGGGCAAAAGAATGCGCTAAAAGTAATATCGAAATGGCCGATTGCTTAAATTCTCCCACCGCTACAACACTTCAGGGTTTAAGTGTTTTTCCGGCAAGTCATCCACTACATGTGGGCATGGGCTTTGGAAAATCTTCCTCTCCAGCGGCACAAGAGGCCTTCAAAGATTGCGATTGTCTGCTTGCTGTTGGAGTTCGCTTTAGTGAACTGGCGACAGGAAGTTATGGTATGGATATTCCAAAAAATTTAATTCATGTGGATATCGACCCGGAAGTTTTCAATAAGAACTATCCGGCCAAGATAACTCTCCAGGGTGATGCAAGTGTTATTATGCCAAGACTTCTCGCTAAATTAAAAGAGAAAGAGACTAAAACCTCTAATCATGAATTAAAAAACAAAATCGCCAAGCTTAAAAAAGAATACTTTAATTCTTGGACCAAAAATAAAAATGATAAATTGGTTTCTCCTGGATACTTTTTTAAAAGTTTAAGAGAACATCTCGATGATGATGCTATTGTAGTTGCGGATGATGGGAATCATACCTTTTTAACCATGGAACTAATGCCTATTTATAAACCAGGGAGCTTTATCTCCCCTAGCGATTTTAACTGCATGGGATATTGTATTCCCGCTACTAATGCTGCCAAACTTTCAAATCCTGAGAAACAAGTTGTGGGGATTGTCGGTGATGGTGCCCTTCTTATGACAGGACTTGAAGCTATGACCGCTACAAATCAGGGATTAGGAGTCATTTATTTTATTTTTAGTGATGGAGAGCTTGGACAAATATCTATCTTTCAAAAAATTCCTCTCAATAGAAAGACCTGTACGGTGCTTGGTGAGATGAAAGTTAAAGGTATTGCAGATGCCACTGGATCTCATTTTGTCGAAATGAACAATGATTTTGATATTGATGAATCTATGATGAAGGCCTTAGAACTTGCGAAAGCAGGAAGACCTGTATTTGTAGATGTAAAAATTGACTACTCTAAAAAGACCAAATTTTCTGAAGGAGTTATTAAGACTAACCTCCAACGATTTGCTCTAAAAGATAAAGTGAGAATCATTGGTCGTGCTATAAAAAGACATACTTTAGGCTAAGAAAAAATCAGGGTGGGGGGCTACTTAACTTCCCAAGTCTCTCCGGATTTGAGAAGTTTAGACATATCCCCAGGGCCTTTCTTTTCGACTACTTGATTTATTTGATTAACCACACTTTCCTCATAAACAGGACGCTCAACTTGTCTTAAAACCCCTAGAGGAACGGGAAATTCAGGGTGATGAAAGGCCGAATACATATGGGCCTTAAAAATATCCTTTTCATCATGGACCATAAGATCACTTTCAGATATTCCATTTTCACCGATGGTAACCACTTCTGGCTTATCTCCCCCCCAGTGAATCCCTTTATTTTTTTCTTTGCCAAAGATCATGGGTTTGCCATCTTCAAGTCTTAAAGTTGTATCATCTCTTTTCATCCTATTGGTGTATTCATCGTGAACTTTATCATTGAAGATAACGCAGTTTTGATAGACTTCAATCATCGAAGTCCCTTTATGTTCAGAGGCCTTTTGAAAGACTTCAATCATATGCTTAGGATCGGTATCAATTGTTTTGGCAAAGAAAGTAACTCCTGCACCAATGGCCAAAGAAGCGATAGAAAAAGGACGATCAATTGATCCATAGGGGCTCGACTTTGTTACCAGTCCTGGTTCAGAAGTTGGGGAATACTGTCCTTTGGTAAGCCCATAAATTTCATTATTAAATAAAATAATATTTACATTTATGTTTCGCCTTAGAATATGAATCAAATGGTTTCCACCAATGGAAAGGCCATCGCCATCACCAGTTACCAACCAAACTTCAAGATTAGGATTAGCAAGCTTTAGGCCCGTGGCAAAGCCAGGAGCTCTTCCGTGGATAGTGTGCATTCCGTAGGTATCCATATAATAGGGAAAACGTGAGGAACAGCCGATCCCTGAAATAAAGACAATATCTTTTTTATCTTTTCCAATTTTGGTCATGGCCAATTGAACTGAGGAGAGGATGGCATAGTCTCCACAACCCGGACACCATTTAACTTCCTGGTCACTGACGAAATCTTTTTTCTTATAAGTTGGCATCTCGGTCATGTTTACTCCTAAAAATTACTCTTTTAATTCTTTTTCAAAGGCCTCATAAAGTTCAGAAATTTTAAAGGGAAGACCTTGAACTTTATTATATCCCGAGGCGCCAATATTAAACTTAGCATTTAATATATCTTTCATCTGACCTAAGTTTAACTCACAAACAAGGACCTTCTTAAATCCTTTTAGAATCTTTTCAACATTTTTTGGCATAGGGTTTAAATATTTTAAATGCATAAGGGAGACACTCTTTCCCTCTTCCTGCATTTTTTTAACCGCCATATGCGTGGCCCCGTAAGTGCCACCCCAAGAGACTACTAGTAGATCTCCAGTTTGCTTTCCTTCAATTTCTTGCAGTGGAATGATTTCAGCAGCATTTTCAACTTTTTTAGCTCGGATATGGCACATATCTTCATGGTTCTTGGGGTCATAACTTACGTTCCCTGTTCCCATTTCTTTTTCCAATCCCCCAATTCGATGTTCAAGTCCCGGGGTTCCTGGAATGGCCCAACGTCTTACTAGAAGTTTATCTCTGGCATAGGCGAGGAATTCCTCCCCTTCTTTTGGAGATTTTTCAAAGCGCTTGGTTTTAATTTTTGGATATTCTTTTTTAAGATCTGGTAATTTCCAAGGCTCAGTTCCGTTGGCGATATAGCCATCAGTTAGAAGAACTACTGGAGTCATCATTTCAAGCGATAGTCTGGAGGCCTCAAAGGCCATTTGAAAACAGTCATTGGGTCTTGATGCCGCTAGAATTATCATCGGGGATTCACCATTTCGACCATAGAAGGCCTGGAATAAATCTGATTGCTCTGTTTTAGTTGGTAACCCAGTTGAAGGGCCACCTCTTTGCACGTTAACTACAACTAGAGGCAGTTCATACATTACTGCCAGACCCATGGCCTCTCCCTTAAGGGCAATTCCAGGTCCTGAACTAGTAGTTATGGCCAAGGCCCCACCAAAAGCGGCGCCAATAGAAGAACAGATTCCGGCAATTTCATCTTCTGCTTGAAAGGTTTTTACGTTGAAGTTTTTTTGCTTGGCCAGTTCATGTAAAATATCTGTCGCTGGAGTAATTGGGTAACTTCCAAGGTAAAGGTTTAAACCAGCTGATTCTGCTGCCTGAATAAATCCCCAGGCAACTCCTGTATTTCCGTTTATTTGCCTATAGGTTCCAGCTGCAATTTTGGCCGGTGGGACTTTATAGGGAATAATTGTCTCTTCCAGGGTATCAGCGTAATTTCTTCCCGCCTTTAAGGCCGCTACGTTGGCATCGATGAGAATAGGTTTTTTGGCAAACTTCTCTTGAACCCATCTAATCGTGGGTTCAAGTTCTCTACCAAACATAAAATAGGTCATCCCCAGTGCGTAGAAATTTTTACACCTGGCCTTGGCCTTGGCATCCATATCAAAATCTTTTAAGGCCTCAAGAGTTTGTGAGGTGATTTTCGCCTCAATAACCTTGTAACCTTTGAGCTCTTCTGCTCCGAGAGGATTCCCCTTGTAGCCACATTTTTTATAATTTTTATCAGTAAAGGTATCGATATTGGCGATGATAGTTCCGCCCTTTTTCAACATCCCAACATTTGCTTTTAAGGCCGCAGGGTTCATAGCAACTAAAACATCTGGCTCATCACCAGGAGTATTAATTTCAGAAGCGCCAATATGAACTTGAAATCCCGAGACTCCGGCAATGGTTCCCTGGGGTGCCCTAATCTCTGCAGGAAAATCAGGGAAAGTTGATATATCATTTCCCATTAACGCTGAAGTATTAGAAAACTGTGTTCCAGTGAGCTGCATTCCGTCCCCGGAATCCCCCGAAAATCTGATGACAACACTTTGTAATTCATTCATGGAGATTGTGTTCCTTATTGGATTAAAGAAAATATCTTTAACTTATATCACTAATCCCCCTTGCATTGCAATGCAGGCAAGAGGTGTAAATTATTTCCTTGTAACGTAGGAAGGTATAAATTATTTTATATAATTAAGGAAGTTATTTTATGAATTTTGATCAATTAACTGGCAGAACAAAAGATCATTTGACTTGGAGCGATAAGCTAGGTTTTTTCATCTATCCCCCAGCAGAAATAGATTTAATCAATCTAAAAAAAAGGGCCTGGAAAAATGGGTTCGATTTACAAATTGCGAGTGGCTTTAGAAACTACGAAAGACAAAAAGTCATTTGGAATGATAAGGTCTTGGGGAAGCGACCAGTTCTAGATCGAGATTCTAATCCCATTTCCCCAGAAAAATTAAAACCGTATGATCTCGTCTTAAAAATCCTTAATTGGTCAGCACTCCCCGGGGCCAGCCGACACCACTGGGGAACAGATTTTGATATCTATTGTTTAAAATCTCTTCCCCGTGACTATAAGCTACAATTAACGCCACAAGAATTTGCTCCCGGAGGAGTATTATTCTCTTTTGGAAGTTGGCTACGAGAAAATCTTCAAGATTTTAATTTTTTCTGCCCCTATCTTAAAGATAGAGGCGGTGTTCTTCCTGAACCCTGGCATATCGGACATGGACCTTCCTCAACAAAATTTATTGCATCTTATACCTCTGAAATCTACCTCCAAAACTTACTCGAATCAGACCTAGAACTCAGAAGTATACTGCAAGAAAAAGCACTTATTCTATATCAAAATTATTTTCTTAAAATTTCTCCAAATCCTTGGGGAACTCAATCAATATCGTAAGAATTCCTATACTTTAAGCCTCAAGTTTTTGCTCCTTTAGACGAATGGAAGCTGTATAATAAAACAAGGGTCGTAAGTATCATGGGTAAAAACAAAAATTATTTAGTTATTCTTTTTTTCCTTTCCCTCCCCCTGATGGGAAATTCCTTGCAAAATTGTACCGACAAAGTGGGAAAATCAATCTCTTGTGGACTGGCAAGCAACGGTTGGGACGATAACAGTTGGGGAGATGATGATGGCGATTGGGATAGTCCACCTTCTGGTGGAAAAAGACAACAAGACGGCGGAGGTGCTAGTTGGGATACTAACTTAGATGGGCCTGTAGATAAAAAGGCCCAAGGGACTGAAAGTCCCACTGATAAATCTAGTGCCCAAAAAGACTCCATGGCAAAAGAAGCTGTGAAAGCAAAAGGTACTGAAGATGCCAAAGAAAAATTTATGGCAGGCTCTAGTGGACTCCTTCCTGAAGTCCCCCCCATTCCCTTCACTAGTGATACCACTCAGTCCTTTGAGGGAACTGCAGCAGTTAAGTTTCTAGGAACTTCAACCTTTATTCTCTGTCAACAACAGGCCAAAATGGAATGGGATCAAATAGTTGGTAAGTATGCTGAGTCCCCCAAAGAAGATATGTGGAATGAATCCTGGTGGTCACTTGCCAAATCAATTGAACAAAAATTAGAAAACTTTCGCTTAACCGAAAAAGAAATACGTGCTCTCGATTACAAGGGAAAAGATAATAGTGGTGACAGCTTCGATGGCGGTGGCGGTGGCGGTGGTTACGGCGGCGGTGGTTACGGCGGCGGCGGTGGTTACGGCGGCGGCGGCGATGGTGGCTACGGCGGCGGCGGCGATGGTGGCTACGGCGGCGGTGGCATGGATGGAGGTCCCCCTCCAGAAGAAAAATATGAAACTGGTAATCCCCAAGAAGATGGGAAAAATAAATTACTCGCAGTTAAGAAATGGGTACGAAAAGGAATAGCTAGAGGAAAAGGGAAAAAGAAAATATTAAAAAAATGTACTGCTCTAGTTCCCCTTACTTCCTCTGTTGATTATAACTCTGCAGAGGACACTTTAACCATAACTCCCAAAATGACTATGGACAGAAAAATAAGTTGTGTAAGTCGAGGGGCAGAAACTCAAGATTATCCTTCCTGTCGAAAACTAGTTAAATTTTGGGATGGATTCTTTATCGCTAAAAAACTTATGGAGACCGCTCAATCTATAAAATACAAGATGGATGCCACAGGAAGACAAGAAGACTTAGCACTTGATATGGCCTCCGAGGCACCAGATCCTATGCTCCCTTTAAAAATGCAAAAGGCCGGTGTAGATGACCAGGCCGCCGTTGCTTTTCAAAATACTTTCTTTTTAGGGGCCCAATACGGCATCCTTCAACATCGCTATAGTAGCTGGCCTACCAGAGAAAAATTAGCAAAAGATTGTCAGCCTAAAATGCCAAAGGATCCTCAAGAAGAAAATTATCAAAAGTATCTTCAGTGGTTTAAAAGCTATATTCAGGCCTTCGAACCCTATGCCAAAAAAATTGATATCAAAAACTTATTGGAAGACTTTAATAAAGAAGATGAGGTCATGGCCTCTTGTCCAATGCCTCCAATGGGTGGAATGGGAGGCATGGATATGATGGGTGGTGGTGGCTACGGTGGCGGTATGGACATGTACGGCGGCGGTATGGGCGGCGGCATGGGCGGATACGGTGGTGGTATGGACATGTACGGCGGCGGTATGGGCGGCGGTATGATGGGTATGAGTGGTAATGAAGGTGACACTGAAGGAATGATCGATCAGGCAAGATACGCAAATTGTGACCAAGTATTTATGCAAAATGCACAGATGGATGCTCAATCCAGGCCTCAACCTCCACAAGGTGGCGGTATGATGGGCGGCGGTATGGGCGGCGGTGGCATGATGGGCGGTGGAATGGATGGTGGTTACGGCGGTAGTAGTTACGGCGGTAGTAGTTATGATAGTGGCTTTGGCGGTGGTGGAATGGGCATGATGGGTGGAATGGCCGCAGGCGGAGAAATGATGGGTATGATGATGGGTTCTAGTACAGATGCCTGTGTAGACACAATTAGTGGGGGAACCCAGCTAATTTTAAACACTAATAGTTTGATGCAACTTAAAATGCAAATGGTGCAAACCGGACTTGAGGCGGCCAGCAATTTAATGAAAGGAATGATGCTTAGACAGCAATCGGCAAAAATACAATCCTTAATTGATGGGCTTCCAGTACCAGATCCCACTTTAGATTTACTATCACAATCAGAAGAAGATTTGCTTGCCTCTATTTGCCAAATATCTCCAGAGGAACAAATCTGTAAAGATTTTAGCAATAGATCGAATGGATTTTATTCTGCAGCAGTAGATACAACACCTCCAGCAGGAGCATCTACCTCTGGAATATTAAAGGCCGATGCTGCTACCAATGCTGCTATTGCCTCCATTGCCAGTGATCTTAGTGGTTCTGAAGGCATCCCATCAGACTTTTTTGATGATGCTCAAGGAGAACAAGACATCGGCGGCCAAGATACTCCTAAAATTACATCCACTCGAAAAGCAGATGCCATTGGTGGAGGATTAGACACCTCTGCGGAACTCGCCCAAGGTGGTGACATTGGTGATACCGGTACAGAAGAAGGATCTGAAGAAGAAGAGTCTGCAGCAGAAGGTGTGGCCCTAGAAGGAGGATCAGGAGCAAGATCTTATTCGGGCCCTGGCTTTAGAGCAGGCCTAAAAAGAGGACAAGGTGGTGGAAGTCTTGATCAGATTGCTAGTGGAGATGGTTCCATGGGCTTTGATAGATCCCCTGCCTCAAAAAAAGATATTGCTCCTAAAGCTGCTCAAGGACTCTTTAAAATTATTTCTAATAGGTACGAAAATATCTCTCAAGATAGACTTATGAAATCGCAAAATGATATCATCCGTTAGATGAGATACCTACATTCTATGATTCGGGTCTTAGACCTTGATAAGGCCCTAGATTTTTTCATTAATAAACTCGGACTAATTGAAACTCGGCGCCACGAACATAAAGACGGTCGTTTTACTCTGGTTTTTCTGGCCGCTAAAAAAGGGGCCCCAGAAATAGAGCTTACCTATAACTGGGATGAGACAACCCCCTACCCCACAGGAAGGTTCTTTGGTCACCTTGCCTTTGAAGTTGATGATATTTATAAGACCTGCGAAGATTTGAGTAAAAAGGGTGTTGTTATAAATAGACCTCCAAGAGATGGATGGATGGCCTTTGTAAAATCACCCGACGAAATCTCTATTGAACTGTTGCAAAAAGGAGACCCTCTTCCTTTAAAAGAACCCTGGAAAAGTGCACCTAACATTGGTGAATGGTAAATATAATCTTTTCTGTCTTTTGCTTTCCTAAATCTTACAATTATTGATATTTTTAAAGAAATATTTTTTTAATCAAGGGAATGATGGGAGAGGGCCAACAAAATATTCTGATTTCAGAACTGTGTTCTGCTTCTTCTTATCTCGATAGAATCTTTAATGTCTTGTCTAAATTAAAAAACAAAAACCTCGATGAGCAGCTAGAAATCTTCCGCCAAGATCTTTTTGATTTTTTTAACAATAAAAATTCCCTGATCACGATGGATCAATCCACCAACTCTCATATCAATGATATTCAAAATACTATTCATTTTTTTAATTTGTTTTTAAAGCTACCTTTTAAGAAAAAACATAAATATGAATGGGGACCTGAATTTATAAATATTTTATATAAATACGCTCATCAGTTTCATCTCTGTTGCCTTGAATACGGAACAATCGAAATCGAGCTGCCCCGAGTGAATATCTTATCTTGTAAAGAGAGAGCGGGTCTTCCCTATTTTTCTTTAAGTATAGAAGATATTGTAAATAGTAGACACTGCCCTATACTTTCTTTAGAAGAAAAAAGAAAAAATAAATATACCGAATTCATTTCCCTTGGAAATGAGGCCATCTATTTAAAACAGGTTCTCAAGGCAAAAGAATATTTTTCTAAGGCGATCAATCTCCAAGAAACTCCCGAGGCCTTAACCCTTTTGTCCTGGGTTCAATCCTTACTAGGAAATACCGAAGACGCTAAAAAACTTTGCCATAAGGCGATCAAAATAGATCCCGATTATGGGCCCCCTTATAATGATCTTGGAACCTTTTTTATGGAAGAAGGATTTTTTGAAGAAAGTTTAAAATGGTTTGAAAAGGCCAAGAAATCTATCAATTACCAAAACAGAGAATATCCCTACATCAATTCCAGTAGGGTTTATATGAAAGTAAAAAAATTTGATCAGGCGTTAAAAGAACTGCAAATGGCGCTTACTTTAGTTCCCACTCACCAGGTCTTGCACAAAACAGTCGAAAGATTAATCCGCAAAATACCTGAGTTATCTAGAGAGAAAGCATGACAGTAAATAGAGAAGAACTTGAATCTTTTTTTTCAGGACTTTTAAATCCCCAAGAATTTGAAGATTATGGGCCCAATGGACTACAAATAACTGGAAAGGAAAAGATTAATAGAATTGCTTTTGCTGTCTCTGCCTGTCGAGAATCAATCACTGCTGCAATTGCTAAAAACGCCGATTGCTTAGTCGTTCATCATGGGCTTTTTTGGAAATTCCATGGGCCTTTGACCTTAACTGGTGCGTTTGGAAAAAGAGTAATCCCCCTGGTTAAAAATGATATCAATCTTTTTGGCTACCACCTTCCTTTAGATGCTAATTTAAAAGTTGGAAATGCCAAGGCATTAGCGGATAAAATTGACCTTATCAAATTAAACACTTTTGGCGATTATAAAGGTATGCCCACCGGGGCCTGGGGCTCATTTGACCAGGCAATAGAAGTGAATAAGCTCCATCAACTCTTAGAAAAAATTTTAAATCACTCTGTTATCTTGGCCTGTCCAGAAGGAATGAACAAAATTTCAACACTAGGAATTATAACTGGCGGAGCAAATTCCCAGTGGCGCTTGGCCAAAGATCTCAATCTTGATGGATATCTTACAGGAGAGATCAGTGAGCATGACTGGCACGAATCACAAGAGGCCGGTATTGCCATGTTTGCAGGTGGACATCATGCCACGGAGAAATTTGGTATTTGCGCCTTAATGGAAAAAACTAAAGATGAGTTTGGGATTGACTGTTTTTTCATCCCTTCAAACAATCCTGCCTAAAATATCCGAGGATTTAACTCTTTTCTAATATTTTATTAAAATAAACGTAATGGAAATAGAAAAAAGAAAATCACAAGCAAGCTCCACTTTAAGAGTAAATGCTGACTCAATTCAAGAGATTTTTAATTTAACCGGACAGTTGGTGCTGCTTAAAAATCAATTATTGGAAAACGAAGAAATAAAGTCCCTATCAAGCCAATTCTTAAAAACATCTCTTAGTGACCTCGATATCTTGATTAGAACCATTGAAGATAGAATTCTTTCTTTAAGATTAACTCCTATAAGGTCATTATTTCTTAAGGCCCATAGGATTGCTCTTGAAACTGCAAAAAAAATAAATCGAGAAATTGAATTACATTATGAAGGTGAAGATACCTTAATTGATCGAGAGATGATTGATATTTTATCTGATATTTTTCCCCATTTAATTAGAAATTCTCTTGATCATGGGATTGAATCTCCCCAGGAAAGAAAAAAGTTAGGTAAAAGTGAAACTGGAACCATCTCACTGAGGGCAGAAAAAATAGGAAATGAAGTTATTATTTCACTAACTGATGATGGTAGAGGAATTAATCGAGAAAAAGTAATAAATAAAGCAATTAAAAAAGGACTTTTAGACTCCAAGTTAAATCCATCTACTTTACCGGATAGTGAAGTATTTTCTCTTTTATTTAAACCTGGCTTTTCAACATCAGAGAATATAACTGAAATTTCAGGTCGAGGTGTTGGACTTGAAGTAGGCAAAAGAGTTATCGAAAAATTAAGAGGCCGAATAGAAATAAAAAATCATCCTGGGCAGGGCCTTGAATTTTTTATTATCCTTCCCCTAAACACTACAATAATGGATGCCCTGGTTGTAGAGATCAATTGTATAAAGTATCTAATCGCCATTAATGAAGTAATGGAAATTGTAAGCTTAAAAGATGTAACCATAAAAGAAGTACCAAACTCTAAAAAGTTTATATTTTATCAAGGAGTTCCCATTCCCTTGATTGAACCAAAAGTTCTATTTACCCAAGAATTACACCCTCCGATTGGAAAACCTAGAGAAGTTGGCATAATTTTTAATCACGGAGGTAGGCCCATGGCCTTAAAAGTAGATAATATTTTCAATCAATTACAAATCGTTTTAAACCCCTTTGATTATGATTTTATAACGAATAATAATTTCATCAGTGGAACTGCAGTTTTATCCAATGGCCAGGTAAGCAATCTTCTCGATCTTCAAAAGATGGCAAATTATCACTTAGAAAAAAAGGTTTAAGATGTCCATTGATTTAGCAAAAATAAATTTACTGGTCGAAAAATGTCATGCTGAACTTACAAGTTTTTCTACTAGGCCCGATGACTGTTTCTCAAGGATTCAAGTCACATTTGAGACCCTATTTAACGAATCTGATCAATTGCGTCTTGATATTTTCAAATCATCCCTTGTTGAACTTTTTAACTGCCTTATAAATCTTGATGAGACACTTACCAGATTAGGCTACACCGACCCAGATCTTTTAGAAGAGGCCCAATTATTTATAAGTGGTGGTTTTCAAGACATCAGAACCTATTTATCTGATTTAGAAAATGAACCCGACTCTAAAACCCTAAAAGAAAAAAACCTTAAAAAATTAAATCTTCTTAAAGATTGGGTTCAAGAACTGGTCAATTCCCTTCCCCCTGAAGCACTTGACCAATCAATCGATTCAAACCTTGAAAAATATATCATTTTCGAAATTAGAGGAGAACATTTTGCTCTCATGGAACAAAAAATAAAAGAAATTATTTATATGCCCTCAGAGAAAATGACCCCCATTGATAATACTTATTTTTCAGATATTATTACGCACAGAGAACAAAAAATCCTGATAATTAATCGAACGAATGATTTAGGAGAAGAATTCAGTCCAAAAAATGAGGGGACTAAAATTATATTAGTTGCAACAAAAATAGGAATATTAATAGGTCTTGAAGTAGATAAGATACTTAAAATACAAGAATTAGACACTGGGATTTTCACCCACGTTAAAGACATAACCGGCCCCAATTACAATGGACCAATTACTTTTATAACTATGTTTGAAGATGCTCCCCTTTTCATAATGAATAAACAAAGCGACGAATATTTTCAAGACATAATCCCCTATCACCTATTAGGTGATGCCCGTTGACAATCCTTTGAGATTTTTCGCAAGATGACCCATCAATTATTTTATGGGTGTAACTTATGACAAAAAAGCTAATGATTTTAGGGGCCGGAGAACTAGGCCGAGAAGTGGTCATTGCCGCTAAACGACTAGGACATTATGTTATTGCAGTTGACAGGTACGAGGGAGCTCCCGCGATGCAACTTGCTGATACTTCTGAAGTAATCAATATGCTCGATGCTGATCAGCTTGATAAAATTGTAAAAAAGCATAATCCCACCCATATTATCCCTGAAATAGAGGCCATTCGGACAGAAAAGTTAAAAGAGTTTGAAGACCGTGGCATCAACGTTATTCCCACCGCTGAAGCCGCCTATTTAACCATGAATAGAGTGGCCATCAGAGAAGTTGCAAGTGAAGAGCTAAATTTAAGAACGGCCAAATATGCCTATGCTAAATCAGCAGAGGAATTAAAAGAGAAGGCAACATTAATTGGTGTTCCCTGCGTAATAAAACCTATCATGTCTTCCTCTGGTAAAGGACAATCAACCCTTTCCAAAATAGATGACTTTCAAGCAGCATGGGATTTTGCTGCCACTGGAATGAGAGGTGATGAGCAGGAAGTGATCATTGAAGAATTTATCAAATTTGATACCGAAATTACCCTTTTAACAATTAAACAAATAAATGCTGAAACTCTTTATGTAAAACCCATAGGTCATAGGCAAGAGGATGGTGATTACCGTGAATCCTGGCTGCCGGCCGAAATATCTGATATCGCGCTAAAAAGAGCACAAGAGATGTCAAAGAAAGTCACTGATCGTTTAGGCGGTGCTGGTATTTTTGGTGTTGAGTTTTTTATAAAAGGTGATGAGGTTATTTTTTCTGAACTCTCTCCAAGACCTCATGATACCGGAATGGTTACCTTAATTTCCCAAGACCTCTCAGAGTTTGATCTTCATGTAAGAGCAATTCTAGGACTCCCTATTCCTAAAATACAATATGTTTCTAATGCCGCAGCTTCGGCAGTTATCCTTGCTGACCGTGAGTCCAAGAAAATATCTTATAAAGGAATCGACCAGGCCTTGGCCATCCCCGATACCGAGGTGATCATTTTTAGAAAACTTACTTCGAGACCCAATAGAAGAATGGGAGTGGCCCTTGCTCGAGGTGCTACAATTGAAGAATCTGTTAAAAAGGCCAAAGAGGCCGCATCTCTGGTTGAGTTAGAATATGATAACTAAATTCATAGGACATCGAGGCGCCAAAGGTGAAGCTCCTGAGAATACTCTTAAAGGAATTAATTTTGCTTTAGAGCAAAGCATCTCCGGTGTTGAAATCGATGTTCACTTATCTAAAGATGGAAAACTCATGGTTATCCATGACTCTACCGTAGATCGAACCACCAACGGATCAGGGAATATAATAGGGAAAACCTATAATGAGCTAAAAAAATTAGATGCTGGCGAAGGTGAGCAAATCCCCACCCTCGAAGAGGTTATGGATTTAGTTAAAAGCTTTAATGCAGATATTTTCATTGAACTTAAGGCGCCAGATTGTGAAAAAGAAGTCATTAATCTGATAAGAAAAAAAGACTACGTCAATCATTCAATCGTTAAATCTTTTAATCATCGTTGGGTTAAAAATACTAAGGCCTTAGATAGTACTATCAAGGCACAATGTTTAATGTATGCCCTTCCGATCAACCCTATAGCGATTATCAAGGCCTGCAATGCTGATGGTATTTCCCTTTCAACCATTCACTTAGATGAAGAGTTAATCATACAGTGTCATCAGGAGAACTTCTTAGTAACCACATGGAATGCCAATAATCATAGAGCTTTAAAAAAGTTTAAAGAAATGGGTGTAGACTATGTCTGCACCGATTTTGCTAGCCTTATTCCTTCCATGCCTCTTTAATTACATCAAGAATTTCTTTGGGATCGTCTAAGGTATGAATACGAAGTAAATCACTTTCATCTATATATTTATTTTCAAGCATGTTTTTTTTCATCCACCCAAGAAGGCCACTCCAATATTCTTTTCCCATTAAAATGACAGGTGAGTGTTGGATTTTCTTAGTTTGAATGAGAGTAATAACATCAAAAAGCTCATCCAAGGTTCCAAAACCTCCAGGACAAAAAATATAAGCATCAGCATATCTTACAAACATAAGTTTTCTGACGAAGAAATATCTAAATTCAAGTTCAATATCTTGGTATTTATTAGGTTCTTGTTCAAAAGGAAGTTCAATATTAAGTCCTACAGAAGTCCCTTCTTTTCCGGCCTGTGCCCCCTTGTTAAAGGCCTCCATTAGACCTGGCCCGCCACCACTAATAACTGAAATACCATTGGTACTTAAAAGCTTGGCAAGTTCAAATGATTTTTTATAAGCAGGGGTACCTACTGGCGCTCGTGCAGATCCAAACATTGATACTGTATTCGTCAACTTTTTTAGGTTTTCAAAGCCATCAACTATTTCTGATTGAATTCGCAGCACCCTCCAGGAGTCCCGGACAATATCATGGCCCTTGTGAGTATTTTCTAATAGTTCGATTTCAGCAGAGCCACTTTTAAGCGTCTTATTTTCAGCGTGTTTCAATTTGCACTCCTATTTACATAACTTTCGGTAGGAGTGCTATTTAATATGAATGAAGTCCTCTAAAGGGGAAGGTTTTTCCAATGTCTGACTCTGTGAATACTCATAGATTTAATTGCATTTGTCTGCTTTGATTCTCTTACTTTCAATTTCTGTTTTGAGAAAATTTCCTTGAGCAACAATTTCATTCCCTCTCCCACTTATCAATTTAAAAATGGCCTCCGCTTGGGTTTGTCTATGCTTATAATACACAAATTGTTTGCCCCATATAATCTCAGTAGTCGGTTTTTTATAGCAAAAGGAGGATCCTCCTCCTCGCACTTGAACTTTATCCCGAAAGGTAAATGGAATGTAATCCATTGCCGGTTCACAAACCTCGATCTCTTTCTCTAATTTTTTCAAAACACAATATTCTCGAGTTTTGTTATCCCAAGTTTTGACTATTTTAGGTTTTCCAACATTTGAGGTGATCGAATAACCTTGTAAAGAATTCTGAGCAGGAAGCACAAAAGAATCCTCATCTTTAATTGCGATAAATAAAGGACTCGCAATTTTAAATTTTGCAGTTTTCCCTAGAGCTAAAAAAGTAATATTTAATGAATCCCACATCAATCCATCATCTTTTCTATATCTTATTTGATGCATTCCAGGTTTAACCTTAAAAGGTGCTTTATTCTTTCTCACCTTACTTACTTCATTAAGGTTCAAGGACTGTAAAACATTAAAATTTTTGATATGAACCGTCTCTGCAAAAAGAGATGTGCTCACAATACTCAACAAGATAAAAG
>QNFX01000021.1 GCA_003650125.1 Campylobacterota bacterium | reverse complement strand
TCTTTACGTACGGAACCCGTACGGATAAAGTCTGAGTATGGAAATCGTATGGATGGCGCTACAAGGGTTACGGAATGAATCTGACTAAAAAACAAAAAGAAGTTTTAGATTTTATTATCAACTATATAGAAACAGAATCAGTTTCACCTTCTTATAGCGAAATTCAAAAACACTTTGGACTTAAATCTAAGGGCTCAGTACAAGATTATATTCGCTATATAAAACAAGCAGGTTTTTTAAAGGAATCAAAAAGCTCAAGGGGATTTGAACTCGCTTCTATGCCAGAGCCAATGATTCAAATTCCTGTACTCGGTGAGGTCGCTGCAGGACAACCTCTTGATGTGGGGGATGATCAAGGTCAGGACTTAATCGCGGTTCCAGAATCAATGGCCTTTAAAGGCAAATGCTTTGCTCTTAATGTGAAAGGAAACTCTATGATCGAAGACTGTATCATGGATGGGGATATCATTGTGGTGAGGTCACAAAAAGTAGCAAAATCAGGAGAAACTATTGTGGCCCTCGTTGATGGTGCCGCTACAGTCAAAAGATATCACAAAAAAAATAACAGGATTGAACTTCACCCCGCCAATGAGGCATTAAAACCTATTGTTGTGCGAGGAGGAGATTTTAAAATTCAAGGGATAGTTGTGGGGCTTATCCGCAGCTACAAATACTAGGAAGGTATTTATGAACTATCGAAATCAAAATTATTTAAAATGGGCCAAATCTCGGAGATGTTTGGTGTCAGGAAAAAAAGCGGAAGTCGCCCACCATGTGCGTTCCAAGGATAACTCTTCCGGAGTAGGTTTAAGGCCTTCAGACTATAGGGTCTTGCCTCTACTTCACTCCTACCACACAACTGGAAGGTACGCCGTCCACCGCATGGGGTCCCTTTCCTTTTATGAAAGATTCAAGATTGATTCGGATGAGGCCATTTTAACTCTACTTAAAGAGTATCTAGTAGAGGTTCAGGGAGTGCAGATTTCCCTTCCCCAAGAATTGGCGGATAGGGAACTCATTCCTCTTTTAGAAGAACAAATTGAATCACTTAGATCAATTGAAGAAATCGAAGCTGAAAAGCTGAGAGAAAAGAGAAAAAAAGCAGCATTCAAAAAGTCTAAAAAAGTTGGAGAAAATACCAAAACTGCTCTGAAATTCAAGACCTTGAAGGAAAAGAGCGATAAGGAAATGGCCATGAAGGTCCGTGAGTTTAAAAAAAAACAAGTTCCTACGGAGAAAGTTATGGAAATTAAAAGAAAGATAAAAGAACAGCGAAAAAAAATATATAGAGAGCAACGAGATCTTTTAAAAGAGTATCGGAAAAAGCAAAAAAAACTTCTTCATCTATCTAAAGAACACCAAGAGTTTAAAGAAAAAATTAAAAAGGAACAATCCGAGAGGAGAAAGGCCGCCTACCAAAAACAAAAAGAATGGGCAAAATCGTTGGCGGGCTGATTTTTTTTAGCACTATCTTAAAACAAACGGTTTCTGATCCAGTAACCGTAAAATTCAGATGAGGTCATTCCAAGTCTATTCATCATATCGTTCATAATACCTTGGGTTTTTGCACTACCAAACTGTCCTATGGAGTTAGATAAAATAGCTGTGTCACCTGCTTCATCTTCATGTCTGAAGCCTTGAATTCTTGAATAGATAAAAAAGTTTTGATCTCCACCTAGAACTTTTTTAAAACCTTCTAGGTCCATCCAGCGGTCCATATGAGAGAGAAGCTTTCTCATATACTTAGCATAGCTTTCATAGTTTTTTTGCGCCAAATGCCATTCAAATAGTTTAAATGTATTGATCATCTTCAGAGCTTTTAGCTTTTTAACCCTACCAACCGTATGTTTATTTGCAATTTTTTCAAATTGTTCTAGCGATAAACCAGCAAAGTGTTCGAGCCCACCTTCATAGACGAAGATATTTAATGCTAGCTCGTATAGAAATATTTTTTTCGTTTGTTGTAGTACTTGCTTGGGATAAAATTCCATACCGTATTTTTCATTCCAGCCGTTAATTATTTTTTCGGCCTTTGTACGAGTAATAGACCAGCCTCGATAAGATTGAGAAATGGTTCCAAAAGGTGTTTCAATTCCACCCTTTTTTCTTATACCTTCTCTATAGGGGTCCATGAGCTCTCCTTCATAAGTTGAGCCAAATAAAAAAGCGGAGCCACCTAAGGTGTCACCTGGACTTCCACCTCTAGAGAGTCCTGAAAAGTTGATATCCCATTCAGTATATTCACCTAGAACTCCATTTATTGCTTCGACAGCAAAATCTTCAAAGTTTAATCCTCTTCTCGTGATCTGGGTGCTTTGAAAAAACTTTTTTCTGGCCCCCTCGGGATGGATTATTTCCATTTCATTCTTTCCGGAGAGTCCTGAAAATTTAAAAGCAGTAATTCCTATTTTTCCAATTACATCTCGAAACTTATGTTTTAAGATATAAGGTTTTTCTATCATTTCTGTGGCCTCAAGAGAGTTTTGAAGAAATAATCCTTTAAGGGCAGTCATGGATTTAATAATATCGGGGTTTTTATTTTCATCTGCTTGAATGTTGATCTTATAGAATTTTGTTTTGGCATACCCTTTTGAAATATTTAAAGAGATATTTAAAACTGGTACAACAGGTTTAAATTGAAATGATAAAATTAAAGAAGTCACATTTCCGAGGTCTTTATAGACTTGAATGGTGTTTTCATCGGATCTTAAAATATGAAGTCTCGAAAGAGTTAGATTATTTCCTCCAATTCCACCAGTCAATTTAATCACCTGAGCAAAACTGGCCCCAAGGTTAACATTACCTCCAACAACTAAATTATCTGAGATCAACAGCGATTCTCCCACACCGAGTTCTTTTTTAAAGACCTCCATGGCATCAGAGATGGCCTTTTGTCTCTTCTTTGCTTCAAGATTTTTTAACTTACCATTTAAGATTTGTTCAAAAATATGACCTTGTTTCCTCTTAAGATAAGGTACAATCAAGTTTTTATAAGGGTATTTAAAAGAGGCCTTAAAACTTAGAATCGGTCTTAGATGGGTGTAGGTTCTCGAATAACTTACCTGTGCATTACCAGAAACGGAAACGGGAATGGTAGCGGGAATACCTTCAACTCGGGCATAAACTCCAGCATGAATTCTAAAACCTAGGACGTCAGCAAGTTGTACCTTGTTATCAGTACCAAGATAAGAGCCGATAACGACATTTCTGGAAATAATTATATTTCCACCAAAGGTTGGGTAGGCGAAAACTCCCACTGGTATTTTTCCCATTTCACCCGTTTCAAAAAAATGTGTAAGTTGGTTTAAATAGAGTTCCTCTTGTCTGTTTTTTAGGGCCTCTTCTAACATGGCATTGTTGTTTAGCCAGGTTGAACCTACGTATTCAATCACTCCACCAATGGCCTGAGAGACAAGGGTAGAGCCGATAAAATGACCAATTTCAGAGCCAGAGAGGGGGGATTCAGGATCGCCAAAGGAAAACCTAGAAGCATAACCTGGCCAGTTTTCGGTGAGGAGTTTTCCTTTTTTTAGCGTGTTTCCATAAGAAACATTGGGATCGAAATCAACATTTTTATCTTCAATTCTAAGAAGGTTTTTAAAATGGTTTCTTCTTGCTATTAGTTTTTCAGTTAAAACCATCTGAACTTCTAAAGGGAAATGAGCGTTGTAAACGATTTGCTCCCAATCCTTTCTTTTTAATTTTAAAATTCGTCTGGTAATCCATTTGGCATCATCAAATGTAGTGGTGAAATTTTCAGCTGAGTCAAATTCGACTTTAATTTGTTTGTTTATGATTCGTCCCGCATGCCAATTAAAGAGGTTCACACTTTCTGGAACATAAACCAGCGAAAAAGGAACCAGGAGAGAGTTTAAAATTCGTCTCCCTCTAATAACCTGATCAGGTAAAAAACCTAGTGCTAAGTTGTAGTAAATATCTTGAGATGGCATGGCGATAACATCTTGCATTTCAATCGTCTCAGCCTCAAGAAGCTTGCCATCATTGTTGATCATTTTTTTAAAAGTCCATTTTTGGGCATCGATATTTTTACAGGTTTTTTGAACGACTCTGTCTTTTAGGATTTTGCCACCTCTAAATTGTAAACATTTTCCAGAGTGCTGTACTTTTAAGGTGAATTTTCCATCTTTCTCTTCCATCTTGAAGAGTTGATTCTTCTGATAATGGCATTCATGTTCTATAAATCTTGCTTTTGAAACCTTGCTTATATTTTGTAGATCAAGACATTTTCCTGAAATAGGAGATCTAATGGCCACTAAGTTATTATCTCGTTTTTCAACCATCCAGTTGGTACCTAGGAATTTATTACATTTACCTTCTCGTAGGTACTTTGAAACTTTTTTTAGCTTTCTTGATAAACATTTCCCACTACCTACATTTACGAGTTGTTTCTTTTCAATGTCTAAAAAAGATCCATAATTTTCTTTGAAGTTTTCATTAACCATTCGATCAGTGGCAGTGCGATGCTCTTCATATTTTGGAATCCACCTTGTCGGATCACCAAAAGTGGCGCTCGATAGGTCATTAAAAAAGACTTCTTTCGCTATTGAAGAAGAAAATACAAGATTGATTTTTTTAAGATATTTTATTGGCGGTACTTTGTAACCTAGCTTTCTAAGTAGGTTTTTTCTAAGCAAAATATTGTGAACTTGCTTTCCAGACATAATGATATAGGTTTTTTTAAGTCCGTCAGTATTTGTTTGGCTTACGGTATATCGAAACCTTCCAGTTCTCGAAGGAACCATATCTTCATATTCCATCACTCTTTTAGGATCGATTTCGAGCATATCATCTTTTGAGTTATAGGCCTTAGCAGGAGTATTTTTCCATAAGATACTGGTATCATCTGGGTTGAGTTTTGAGAGGTCAAATTCACCTTCGCTTTCCAAATAAAGATTATGAGCGTCATCAGGAAGGAGAAGTTCTCCGTCATACATTAGATCAGTAGCAGGTCGTGATCCATATTCTGTAGGAATTAATCCGCGATCAAATTCTACTGTGTTTGTAGGGCCTCTTCCAGGATTGTAATTGCTACAAGAGGTGAACAATATTAATAGTACTAGTAAGGTATACCTCATGTTATTTAATCTCCAGAAATTTCATTGACCAGGATTTCTCTTCTCCTTTATTTTGGCAAAGAATGGAAAAAGAAAAAAAACCTTTAGGCCCAAAGGGAACGGGATTCATAGATTTACAATTATCTGGGATTCTTAAATTGTAATCAATTGGTGAAACTAATTTATTGTCTTTATTTAAGGTCAGAATATAGACATCACTTCTACTAATTTGGGTAGTGTCTACATAAAGGGCAGGGAAGGCAGTTTTTCCTTTACCTCTAATGATGGGATAGAAGGTTTCAGTGAAAACTTCTCCAGGAATAAAACTAAATCGGTTAATAGGCCTTTTGTTTATTTTATTTTTTTTCCCTCTCTCATAAATATGTACTTTCAGGTGTCCTTTGGTTTGAAAAAAAGAGTAACTCTTATCACCTTTTTTATAAGATGCCATGGCCCCTAAAATATGATCCGTCAGCTTATTTTGAGAATAAACTACGGAATGGGTCATCAACTTTTTATCTCCATAGAGCTCACTCATACGGATTCTAGATTCATCATATTGTCCAATAATGGAAAGTCCATTTCGGAATTGATTTTCAGATCTACCAAGGTTTGTTATAGGAAAATAAGCGGAGCCTTCAAAGTGGACGCCTTTAGTGTCTAGTTTTCTCAGGTTTATTTCTTTTTTAGGTTTTAAATCCAAAAGATGTGAGGTGGTAAAGAAATTTTTACCCACAGCTATGATTGCTTGGGCCTTCCCTTCTTTATGGTCTTGTAGCGATTGAGGTATTAGAGAGAGTAAAAAAATATTGTCATTAAATGCTAATTTAAGCTTCTTTTTAATATCTTTTAAGAATTTATAATTATCAAAAATCCTAGTTCTAAAAGAGGCGATACCATCTTTGATCACTGGTTCAAAATAGAAAAGATGAAAGGCCTTTCGATAGTCTTTAGTAATCCAAGGATCAGGGTTTTGATCCTCCTCAGGGATCCGGCCCTGATCTAAAAATATAGGAACTGCAATCTTTCCAAGTTTTTCATGTTTAAAAGGGATAAAGTTAATAAAGTTTATTTTTCTAAGATTTAAAATGACGGATTTAGGCTCAAACCTAAAATGAGAATTTTCTCCAAATAGAGGAAGTCCATCACTGTCAAAAAATGAGTAAACTAGGTATTGGCCCTTATCATCTTTGGCCAGAGATCGGGTGAATAAATCAAACTTTCCATCATAATTTATATCAATCACGATAAAGGATAAAACGTTTAAGGCATTAGGGATGAAAGGTTTTACTTTCTGTGCCTTGAAAGAACGTCCTTCATTTTTAAAGAGAGTAAGTTCAAAACCTTGATCTAATTTTTCTCCATAATAATAGATCGGGTTTGGTGATTGGAATAAAGGATCAGTAGCAGTTTTTAATAATGGAAAGTGATACTTCCCTTTTTTTATAAGTTTCTTTTTATCAAAAGTCATACCTTCGAATTTTAAAGAGATAACGGATTTTTCACTACTGATATCTTTAACTAATTTAATAATATGTTTATAAGTTGAAACTTTCTTATCAACAGTGACCTCTACTAAGAATTCGAAATTATGATCTTTTTTAGTATCAGTAACATTGCCGACAACATCTAAGATTTTAGATTCGCCACCGTTCATTTCCTCTATGACAAAGTTCTTCTTTTTTAAAACGATATGCTTTGCTAGGGGAATTATTTTAACATTTATGTTTTGCGCCTTTCCCCAAAAACTTTTTATCTCTATTGGAAGGGACAATTTTGATGCTTTTAGTGCGATGGAGTTGACGCCTTTTAATATAGGTTTTACTAGAGGCCTTTCAGAGATATTAATTGAATTACCTAAATGGGCCAATCCGTGGGAGGCATATTTAGTTTTTTCAAAAAAGAATTCATTAACTTTTCGGGCCCCTAGAAAAATCCGAGCTTTAAGCTCATCTTCTGAGATTTCAGGATATATGCTTTTTAAAACACCTGCCATTCCTGCAATAAAAGGGGAGGCCTGACTTGTCCCATTTTTAATTTCATAACCTTTTACTGAGAAAAAATCAGGATCTTTTGTTTTAGGGAATGTTGATAGGATATTATCCCCAGGAGCTAAAATATCAACATAACCTCCGTAATTGGAGAAGTTAGAAATCCTTCCATTTACACTAACTGAGCCGACACAAATAACTCCCTTGTAGGCACAAGGAAATATTGGAGAGTTATTATTGTTGTTACCCGCGGCCGCAACTATTGTAATATTTCCTTTTAGTGCGGTTTTAAAAGTCTCTCTTAAATATTTAGTATCAAGTATTAAAGGCCAGCCAAGACTTAAGTTGATAACTTTCGCCCCAGATTTAATGGCATAAAGAATACCCTTGGCAACTTTTTCGGTAAGGGTTCCACTAGTCTTTTTTCTTCTTCCACGCTTGGTCTTGGCCAAAACTTTAATTGGTAGGATTTTCAACTTGTCTGATAATCCTGCCACACCAATTTTATTGTTAGGAGTGGAAGCAATGATTCCTGCTACATGGGTTCCATGTCCAATATCATCATTTGGCCTGTTGTTTCCTTCCTTTTCTTTTGCCGTAAAGTTCCAGCCGACACAGTCACCTTTATACCCGTTATTATCTTTATCTTCTTTTGGCCTAAAGGGAGGTTTACCTAGGTTATTACATTCAACCATATTTTTAAAAATAGCATCTTTTAAATCAGGGTGTTCATAGTCAATTCCAGAATCCATGACGGCCACAATAATTTCGTTGCCGATTAGATTTGGAATATCATCTTTAGCTTCTTGCCAACCAATATCAACACCTTTTTTTCCTTGAAGCTCTTGCAGATGAATATCATCAATATCCTTAAACACCTTTTGTCCTGAGTTAACCAGACCCCACAGATAAGGGAAAAAGAGGTCGTTAGTTAAAGGGGACGAGTCAGGGGACGTCTTTATAGAAAGGGACTCTATTTGGTAAACCCTTTCAACACTTGTTATAAAGCGGAAGTCTTTTATTTGTTCGATCAGTTTTTCTTGTATTTCATTGTTGCCTAGGAATTCAAGCCTATAAAGCCTAGAGAAATAATCACTTGGAAAATTATCAAAAAGATCAATCGTTGATGATCTAACAAGTCCTGTAATTAATTTCTTTTGTATATTATTTGGTTTTCTTTTGAATTCAATAATTAGTGCAATAGATTTTTTTTCTTCTTTTAAAAGTTTTACTTGTTCTATTTTCGTTATATTTAAAGTCAGACTGGCCGGAACTCGGGAGACTTGTGAAGATTTCTCAGAACAAGAAAATAAAAGAGTGGATACAATAAAAAAAATTGTAATTTTCATAGCTTACCTTGTATAACTGATCGGAAAGCTTTCATTAAAAATGAGTTGTTAAATAGGTAAACTAAATAAAATAGGCTCAGAGGCGTGGGAAGCGTATTGAATTATAAATCTACAACACTGTAGTTTCGATATAAAACCCAAAACATCAAAATAGAGAATATGATTCCTTCAATCCTTGCCATTGTATGCAAGTTTTTACTTTTAGGTAAAAGCCCAATTAAAAATTTTGGAAATAATAAAAAGATGACCATTTTTACCACGACGGCCCACCCAACAAAGGTGATTATAACGGTTGGACTCATTACCCAAATATTATGAAATACAATTATGAATAATCCCAAGAGAAGGTGGACTAAAGCATAGGCATTTGGAGTTGGTTTTTCTTTTCTTATTTCATCAATATAGTTAAGCCAAATTGTAGGTCGAACCATCAGGGAAATCCCCATAATTAAATAAAAAATTGCTGCTATTTTTTCGATGGCCATTTCCATAAGATTCCCCTTTTTTTAATTATATGAAATTACATAAGAATAAATAAGTTTTATTTATATAAAAAAAAAACAACCCCGACGCAATAAGTCGGGTAAGATTAAAGAACCTCCAACAAAATAGGAGAATCCTAATGAGTAAAAACTGGGTAGTAGTCGCAGGCAGATCCGAGGCCAAAATTTTTGAACTTAATAGAAAAGGTCCAAAACTAACTCTTTTAAAAACTATTGAGCAACCTGAAGGAAAAATGAGAAATGAGGAACTAGACTCAGATAGACCTGGCGTAACCAAAAGTCGATACAAGGGCAGCGCTAATACTTCTAGTTTAACCAAATCCCAAAATACCAAAGAACACAATGCTGAAATTTTTGGTAAACATATAGTCCACGAACTAGATAAGGCGAGAAAGGGAAATCAATGTGATAACGTGATTTTTATCGTGGAATCTAGTTTTAAAGGAATTTTAAACAAAAATTTAAAGCGTAATGGGATGAAAAATATAGTCTACGATATAGTGAATAAAAACTATATCAATTTAAAGAAAGATGAGATTTCTGACAGATTGAAAGATCTCTTTTTGGCGTCTTTTGCCGCTTAAGAAAAAAAGATTAAATAAAATTTAGCTAATCTATTGGCCTTAGGTGGCCGATACTGATATTTCATCCTTAACAATATAGGGGGAATATCATGAAAATTTGGGTCTTGATTCTTCTCATTTCCACTTCAACTTTTGCAGGTACGGTTCCTCTTCCGGAGGATGCCACAGGACTATCACCTCTTGATCATGTTGAAGTATTAGAAATAAAAAGTATTTTCAAGGAAGTTTGTCATAAGCATTGTCGATTGGAAGAGTTTAAAAGATTAAAGTTACGTTTTACCCTCTATGGTTGTCTGGATGAACTAGGGCCAGTTTCTTACAAGTTAAAGCATCGTAGTAATGATTATTTTCTATATCTTAGCGCTTTAAACATACACCGTAGGGCCTCAGAAACAGTTCGTTGTTTTTTACCTAAAACCGAAATAAGTGAAATCATGGTGGGTTCCCAGGTCAATGCAGAAAATTTAGTTATCTCTTTTTTAAGACCTGCTAAAAATAAGAAAATTGTTAAAACTTTTTCCGGAATTATTAATTTTGGCATTATGGCCATAGGTGGGGAAACCACTGGAGTAGAACTTGAAACCCAAGAAGGTATTTTTGATCTAATCATTCCAGAGAAATTAGAAGAAGAGGCGAGATCCTATGATGGAAAACAAATTAGATTTAAAGGGACTCCAGTAATTTTATATGGCCCTGAAAGAGGTCCTAGAAGGGCAATGACAGTTCTCGAAATTATTTAAACAATAAAACATAAAGACCGAGGAGATTGATCATGAACTAATTTTGGAGATATTTATGAAAACCTCGATGATTCTACTAGCTCTTTTATTTTCTTATGGGACCTACGCTGCACAAAAATTTAGGATAATTGCCTGCCAAGTAAAACTAGATAATGAACTTATGGATAAAACTACATTTTATTTAAATCCTGGACAAAAAGTTACATCGCGAATGTCGATTTTAAATGGTCTCGATGAGATCTTTCTCACAATAGATCACAATATGCATGGAAAAAGTGTAATTTCAATTCGAGACTATCATAGTGGGGTTAAGTCCTCTAGAAGCCAACTCAATAAGCATACTGAAAAAGTAGCAATGAAGGCCATGAAGCAAAAACAAGTTAAAATGGTTTTTAGGCCAAATACTTTGAAAAAGGAAATTCAAGTTTTTTGTCAAAGGATTAAGTAAGTTTAAGGCCTTCTTTTAAAATCCGCTTCAAATACCTCTTTACGGTCTCCCACACGCTGTTTGTAGTGGTAGACCGTTCTTTTTGTAACCCAATACTTCTCACCAGATTCGCCCCCAATGGCCACAAGCCATGAGGCCAGGACTAGTATGGGGTTTTGATTCCAGTAAAAGATAGTCGCCAGAATGGAAATTAAAAACCTAGGAGCAAATAAAAAACCAAGCCACCAAAAAAATCCACCAAAGGGGATACTAGATAATAAAAGTGTAAGTCGAGGAAAGAGAGTAATAAAGATGAGCAGGAAAAGGCCATGGTTATCCCAGAAATTCTCAAATCCAAGTCTAACATCAAATAGATTTATCAAAATAGTGGAGGCACCAGTGATGGCCAGAAATAAAACAACTAATTTAGTTACTGTCTTCATGCATTAAATATAGAAAGTCATGCTAGTTTAGTCAAGATCATTAAGGTTTCTCATAAATAATATTCTGTGTTTAAATTTATATATGAAAGCAATATTTCTAATTTATCTCCTCCTCGCATCCTGTACCTCTAAAAAAGACATCCCACTAGATGAGAAAACTATTATTAGTCATCTAACAGGAGCAACAGGCGCTAAAAAATGGAAGCTACTTAAATACGAGGACCTACAAAATCCGGAGAGTGAAATTACAGCACAGAAAAAATGCGAGATGGATGATGAATTGGAATATATGCAGGAAGGATACTTCCTATACCGATTTAATGAGAAATGTTCCAAGTATGAGCATGATCACGCTGTTAAATGGCGATATAAAAAAATAGAGGGGAAGGACTACATTGAATATTTTTTAACTGAATATACCTCTGTAGATTTTCAGGGCCGGGCATTGATTGAAAAAATAGGCCCTGATGAACTAGTGCTTAAATATCTAAAAAATGAAAAATCCAAAAAAGAGCAAGAAAATGGCGACTGGTATATAGAAAATATCCCTATTCCAGGGGAATTCGATTACATAATACATCTAAAAAGCTCAAAATAACTCGAAGCATTTAAAGCAAGAGCGGCGTGTCTTTAAATTAATAAGGCACCATGGGATAAAATCGTCCTTATTTAAAGACAATCTCATGGGCCAATTTGATGAAAAATTTCACTTTATTTTTTATAGCAATTTTTACTTTTTTACAGACATCCTTTGCCACCACAATAAACCCAGGCGCAGGCCTTAGAGATCCACAAATTATCGGAGGGGTCTACAATAGTAAACTTGATTTTTTCGATCCCGGGGTTCGTTGTATTGAAGTAGATGAAAAAAATGATATTAGACGAGTCTTTAATAATGAAGGAAGAGTCAATTATAACGAAAATTCTGATCAGACGACTTTAGTTAAAAAGTTTGGTTTTAGTTTTGGTTTTGAGCTAAAACCACCAACTGGTGAGAGCTATGGATTTGGGATGGAGTTTTTAAATACTTTCACTGATGTGAGAGTAAATTCCTTGGCAGTCTATAAAACTACAGTTTTTATGGGCAGTGAAATTTTAGAGGGCCCTAGTAAATTAACTGAAGAGGCCCGTGAATTATCTAAAACAAATCCACATCTTTTTGAGCAAGTCTGTGGAGATGAATTTGTTACTCGGATAAATAAAGGTGGGGAAGGCACTGTAACAGTTAAAGTTGAAGCAGAAGGCATAGAGAATTCAAATGAATTTAATGCTGATTGGTCTATAGGAATGATGGATATTGGAACTTTTGAGGCAGCTATTTCTAAATTAAAAAAATTAACTGAATTAAAGATCAAGTTATCGGTCTCTGGCACTCAAAGAGGTGGCTTTCCTGCGAGAATTAATTCCATTTTTGGTTTAGGCACTGGTGTTGCTAGTTGTGTGATAGCCAAGTTAGAAGGCTGTAAAGTACTAATCTCAAATATTGTTACTTATTTTTCTAGAACTTTTGTCGAACAATTTGATCCTTATTTTAGAGATGCTAGTGGAAGTGGAGTTATTAATCTTCCAGTAACCGCAGCACCTCTTTCTTATGTAACAACTTCATATTGTAAGCTTTCCCCAGGACAAAGACCGGTTCATTTGGATTGTGACGATGATTTGGATACCTCTCTTCAATTTAAAGTTTTAGAAGAAAAAAGAAACCAGGTTTTAGATGAAGTTAAAAAAATACAGGATTTCGCGAGGGAGTCGAAGCTGCTTTTAGCACCTGATTTTTTTAAGCTAATTAAAATGTATACCTTTAGAATGAAGCAAAATTTACAATATATAAAAGATGCTAAGGTGAGCTGCTTTAGAGATAAATGGAGCTGTGAAAGTGAGGTGAAACATTTTTTAAAAAGATACTACCCCTTACAATCTGAAATAGTTCCTTTTATAAAAAATGATGAAAGGGTTCAATTTTGTTTTAAATCTGGAAAAAATGTGGATATATCAGGTCTTGAAATTAGAACCGTTACAGATAATAAACCATCAAAATCCTTTAAACTCTATGCTGGACCGAGCTCATCTGAAATGGATTGTTTTATGTTTTGGGCATCAGAGTTAAATAGGGAAGAACTTGATGGCCTGCAAATTAGGGTCAAGACCATGGGAGAAGATAAAGAGGAATGTAAACTACGTTCTAAAAAGAAATTTTCGAGTTGGGCAGATTGGGATCTAAGATCGGTCACGGTAAAGCACTTCAAATCAGGATATACAAAAACTTTTGCAGGCAAAAATTTTCGACAGAAGAATAAATGTAGGAAAAGCCAGGATTCTCGTTATTATTTGAGATGGGAGTCCCTCAAACCATTAAGGTAGGAATATGAAAAAGTTCTTAATTTTATTAGTTTTATTCTCTTTTAATTGCCAGAGCAATGAACTGACACTCGAAAATACTGAAGTAGGTAAATATTCAAGTACGGCAATTAACAATAATGGCGACTGGATTGTAGCCTCTCAATTGGGCGTCTATGTAAATGGGGAAATGGTTCTTGAAAATGAATTCGTGGGGAACTTCGCAACAGCTTTTATAAATGAAAAAGGTGATTGGCTAGTAGCATCCCTTTTCGGAGCATTTTTAAATGGGAAACAAGTTCTCGATACCAATCAAGTAGGTCCATTTGTAGGAGCTCATCTCAACGAAAATGGAGATTGGATTGTTTCAAGCCTGCTAGGTGCTTACGTGAATGGGAAACAAGTTTTGACCAATCAAGAGGTAGGGCCTTATTCTGCTGCATGGATAAACGATAGTGGTGAGTGGATTGTTTCAAGTGCGATTGGGGCCACTAAGGGTAAACTTTAAGAAAGGGGAGTTGCCTCCCCTTAAATTTTAAAAATTAAGACTCCCTCCGAAGGTTGCACTTTCAAATTTTCCACCAGGTCCAATTTTAACATCTACTTCTATGGATCCATCCAATTTTGGGATATTACTTCCTGGATATAAAGAATAACTCAAAAGTTCAGCGGGACAGTGTCCATTATTAAAAAGGTCTATGTCTTGAGATCTACTTTTTTGACATAATTCTTCTGAGAAGATCTTTAAGTTTAAAGTAAAATAAGTCATTTTTCTTTTTTTTAATAACTCACTATAGATGAAACTTTTTCCTTCTGTTGTTAGACCTTTAAGGCCATGAATAGCGTCTTCCATTTGAGGCATAGTAAAGTATTTCGGGTTGCAACCTCCTACCCCTAACTCGGGTGGAAGACAGGAATAGGCATTTACCGGGCCAATGTTTACAAGTAGAAATAAGAGATAAAAAGTTGTGCGCATGATTTTCTCCTTTGTATGCGTTAGGAGATAATTAGCAGTCAAAACTCATTTCAGATGAAATGTTTCACGTGAACTTTAAAGGTCTCCCATATTAAATTCTATAGAAAAATAAAAACTTGGTTTTTTATTTTTTGAATTTTTTATGGATTTCAAGGTTTCTTTTATAAACGGATCTTTGGGATTTATTTTTAGCGCCTTTTTTAGTAGTTTTTTTGTCTCATCTAAATTCTTATTTTTTTTCCAATCAATCGCCGCTAAATAGTAATACCCTCGAGAAGAGTCGGGGTGCTTTTTTATAAAGTCATCTATATGAACTCTTATTTTTTCTTCATCGATATTTTTTTTATTAAGGTTGAGAACAATAGGGAATTCATCAACCTGTTCATCACTAGCAAGTGAATGTAAGGCCTCTAAGGTAGAGGCCAGGTCTTCTTGCATATCTTGTTCATGCTTGATTTCTTTTATAAAGAGGGGGATGAGCTTTGCCTTATAAGCGGCAAAAAAGTCAGGTCTTCTTGAAATTAATTCATCTATCATAGTTAAACTCTTATCTAGCTTATCGAGTTTAAATCCAGGGTTGTTACTAAAGTTCCAGAGAAATTTATTAATTAAAACAGTGTCATCAAGGCCCGCTAAATTATCATCAGGAAAACTAGAGTTAATGGCCCAGGCACGAAAATTAATTAAAAACTTCTCACATTGTTTTGATTTTAAAATCTTAGCGCTCTTGAAACACTTTTCACTCATCGCCTCAATAACTGTGCCTTTTAGGGTGTTTTTAATTTCATCTTGGCAACTTGTTTGCGATCCAAATGCTATAATCAATTTAATATTTTCAGTAATCTCATTATAGGCAATATCTGAGAAAAGAGTAACAAGCTCACTACAAGGGTTAGATTTATCTTCCCTTTTAAGTTTCTTGGAAGGCCTGTCCTTGGCCAAATCAAGAATCTTCTTGGGTTTTGTTAAGGTCTTTTCCTTTGTTACTTCAACAAAAATAGGGGGGGGAAGGTTTTCTTTCTTGCTAAGGGGGTATGCTAGAAAAAAAACAACGGCCAAAATAACGAAAAAGAAAAGACCCAACAATTTTTTATTCATAATCATTAAATTCTAAAACTGATTTAAAGGACCAGGCAATGCTAAATTTTTAAATTGAAACTTCTTATCCCCTCTATTTCATGTGAAACGCCACAGCAATCCAAGTCCTTAATATTTCGAAGCACCCCATTTCAAGAGAAATGCTCCTTGAAGAAGTGAGGGACACCTTATATTTCCTAAATCACACAAAAGGAGAATGTATGAAGTTACTTATTTTTATTCTATTTTTATTAGGAGGCAATGCCCTTCACGCTCGCTGTACTATCTTATCCCCGGATATTTGCACCCCCAGTGAAACAGTTCATGAAAAAATAAGGGATAGATATTAAATAATTTTGGTAAGTGGTTAGAATTTCAAGATATAACATCTGTAATTTTAACCATCTATCTGTTTTAACCTTGAGAATTTTTCCAGATATCATATCATCTGGACTAATTTTAAGGAAAGGAGAAAATAGTGGAATCAGTTCAAACTTTTTATCAAGAACTCTCTCCCATATTAGAAAAGCACAGGGATAAGCTTGAAGACCTAGTTCAAGGAACCCAAACCTCCAAAGTAACTGTTTGGAGATGGCTCAATGGAATCAATTCTAAGCACCCAGATCCAAATAAACTTTTGAGTGTCCTTTCAAAAGTATCAGGGAGAAATAAAATCCAAGAAGTGGCACTGTTTTTTGGTGGTGAAATAAAAGAATTTTTAGAAAATAGTTTTTCTCATTCATTTAAAAATGAGTTGTTTATAGACCCTGAACTTAAAGAATTTGATGAAAGCGTGATCAATGATTTTTATTCTTATATTGTCTTTTCACTTTGTGGAACAGAGGCTGGATCGACAGAAGAAGAAATTATTTCTACTTTGGGTAATATCGTAATTAAAAAAGCGGATATCCCTGATGAACTTATTAATGATGAATTAATTTATTCACATGGTGTTTTCGGAAAGAAAAAAATCAATGACTTAATTAATGCTCATATTATTGAGTTAAAAGAAAATGGAAGATATAGCAGAACTAAAAAGAATATTCGACTGGATCCAGATTTTTCCACAAAATACCTGGCAGAAATCATTCCAACCTTTCTAAAGACCGAAGAAGCACATCTAGGAATGAATTCCTTTTATGGTTACCAAGAGACAATCCCAGTTTCAATTGCCCAAGAATTAGCAGCTGATACTACAGAGTTTTTTATTAAGTGTTATGAAAAAATGAATAAGTACAAGACAGAAGATGGTATACCTTATCAACTTATGGCATTTGGTGAGCGACTTTCTTTTAAAAAAATAAATGACTCTATTAAAAGGGAGGTACAATAATGAAAAAAACAACTTTAATTACACTTTATATTCTATCTTTTTCAGCATTTGGTGGTGACTTTACCGGCATAGGTGGTGGACGATCAATGAACTTTGAAAGAGATATGTTTTTGAATAATATTTATTCAGATGATTTTACTGGTTCTTTTGGAGATGGATCTATGGTTGGAGACACAATAATTGGTAAGGGCAAATCAAATGGTGATGGCGGTGGATTAGAAGGACTTGATAATCACTTTAATCCTTCTATTGATACAACAATGAGAGATAAGTACTTAGATATTTTAAGTAGCAATAGGGAAGATAAAAGAGATTTTCATAGAACATTGAAGTTTTGGGAAACAGATAAAGAAGAAAATGGATTCAGCGGAGGGATAATAGGTCGACTTCCTGAAATTCGCTCAGTTGGAAGCAGATTTTAATATATAAAGACTATTTGCAATATTTAAAGGCCGGTTTTTACCGGCCTTTTTTGTCCCTAAATAAAATTAAGATAAATATTTTTAAAACCGATGTAGCTAGTCAGGAGATTAGTTATGGAAACAGAATTAATTGAGCAGCGAAAAGTAAGGCCTGCAGGTTTTTGGGTAAGGCTCGTGGCAACTATAATAGATGGTGTGATCTTAAGCATTGTCCATTGGCCGATAAATAGGATGTTTCCCACTCCATATCATCTAAATACCGCACAATTTGATACCACAACATATTTTAATGTTGTCATAAATGGCCTTTTTTCATTGTTAGCAATCTTTCTCTATTATGGATGGTTCTATAAAAATAAAGGTGGAACCCCCGGAAAGTTGGCACTGGATTTGACCGTTATCAATACCGAAACAGGTCAAAATTTAAGCTATTTGAGAAGCTTTTTTAGAGAGACCATAGGGAAGTTTTGTTCGGCGATGATCTTTGGTATTGGTTTTATTATGGCCGCTCTTAGAAGTGATAAAAAGGCACTACACGATCTAATCATGACAACTCAAGTGCTAAAAAAAGATGACTAACTATTTCACATGAGTTTTAAATAACTTATCCCAGTGCTCAAAAAAAGTAGCAAAACTACCCTTGTTTTTTGAATGATGAAGATCATGAGGAATAGACCCCCCCCCATATATTAATTTGTGAGGAAACCAAAAGGGGAGATTGTAACCTGAATGAGCATCCACTGATTCCCAAATTCTAATTACCATCCAGATCCAGAGAGTAATGATGTGAACCGGAAGTCCTAATATTAATAAAAGTGCAGGCCCTGTAATAACAGGAACTAAATCACAGATTAAAAACTCTACAGGATGAGCATATTGAGAGGCCACGGCCGAGTTAATATTAAAACGGTGGTGGATATGATGAATTTTCCTAAATAAGGTCTTTTGGTGAAGTAACCGGTGAATCCAGTAAAACATGGTATCTTCTATCAACATAAAAATAATAATCTGAAAAATGAAAAGAAATACACCCGGGTAATTTCCCATTGTCATAGTTAGACCAAGATATTCAAACATATAAAAAGAGACAACAAGGGCGGGAGTTTGGACAAAAATTTCATTTAAAATGATAAGTTTTACAGCTTTTAGTTGAAGTCCTTTTTTAGTCCTTTTATTAGACCAGATTTTATATTTTTTAAATATTCCTGTGAGTTCAATAACTTTAAAAGCACCGACACTGAACCAGAAGGCAACTATGGAGATAAGAGTTGTACCTATGATGAAGGTTTTGGCATCAGCAGATAGTAGAATTCCAGACATCGAAAATTAAGAATTTTTTTCTTTCAAGACTAATATCGGAGTTTCCACCGAGTTACAAAGTGCCTGAGCAAAAGAACTCGAAAATATTTGGCCTAGACCAGATTTTTTTCTTGTGGCCACAATCGCTAGGTCAAATTTGTGCTCATTGATGTAATCAATCATACCTTCTTTCGGAGAGGCATGAAAAAAGCAAACACGGCTTACCTGTGAAGGTTCTTTACCTGCAGCGAAGAGATCCCCTTCCCAGACTTTTAAATGATTCTCAACTTCTTCTTTAATGGTGTTGATTTGATCTTCTGGGGGATAAGTATAAGGAGTGAACTCATTGATGTATTGGTGAATTTCAAAAACATGGGCCAAAGTTACATGACAATCAGAAAAATCACTCCCCTTGAAAAATTCAATGAGTGACTCTTTGCAAGGATTGTTTATCTCTACGGCAATTAAAATATTTTTGGGATTTAATTTCATCTTCCCCCCCCTTTGTTTAACTATTTAATACCAAAATAAGAGGGAATTTTCCACTGTTTATTGCTCTGCGTTCGCGTTATATTGTATAAATCGGCCTTGTTTAATAGTCTTCAATAGAATTTGTTTAAAATTTCTCTTTATTGCGAGAATTTTATATTATGAAAGGTAGATTATGAAAACGAAACAAACCAAAATTAATACTGCCTATATTTTCTTCGCCATCATGGGGGTTCTACTATTTCAGAATTTCTTAATGAAATCATTTCAAACTCAGCAGATTGCATATAGCCAATTTCAAAGTGAACTAAAGGCCGGACAAATTAAAGAAATTGTTATCACTGATAAAAATATCAGGGGACTCCATACTGACAAGGAAGGAAAGGAAAGACTGTTTGTTACCAATAGAGTTGATATAAACCTTGCCAAGGAATTAGAAAAACATGGCATAAAGTATAATCAAAAAATTGAAAGTACTATTTTAAGAGATCTTCTCTCGTGGATCATTCCTACTTTAATCTTCCTGGGAATCTGGCTGTTTCTTATCCGCAAAATGGCCGGAAAAGATATGGGGGGCGGATTTTTATCTATTGGTAAGTCTAAGGCCAAAATATACTTGGAAACAGACACTAAAATTACTTTTAAGGATGTGGCGGGAGTTGATGAGGCCAAAGAAGAATTAATGGAGGTTATTAATTTTTTAAAAGATGCAGGGAATTATGGCCGTTTAGGGGGAAGACTTCCTAAAGGGGTTTTACTTGTAGGCCCTCCGGGGACTGGTAAAACTCTGCTGGCAAAAGCTGTGGCAGGGGAAGCAAAAGTCCCCTTTTTTAGTATCAGTGGTTCTGAATTTGTTGAAATGTTTGTAGGAGTTGGGGCAGCGAGAGTTAGAGATCTTTTTGAACAAGCAAGGGGAAAAGCACCTTGTATTATTTTTATCGATGAACTTGATGCCTTAGGAAGAGCACGTGGCATGAATCCTATGGGGGGGCACGATGAGAAAGAGCAAACCCTAAACCAACTTTTATCTGAATTAGATGGCTTTGACTCCGGAAGTGGAATTGTTCTTCTGGCAGCAACAAATAGGCCTGAAATTTTAGACGCTGCTCTTCTTCGTGCGGGAAGGTTTGATCGACAAATCTTGGTAGATAAACCGGATAAGAAAGGGCGCGGTGATATTTTAGCAGTTCACAGTAAAAATATAAAAATGGCCGAGGGTGTGGAGCTTGGACAAATCGCCGCATTAACAACTGGTTTTACCGGGGCCGATCTGGCCAACCTGGTTAATGAAGCGGCCCTGGTAGCGACACGAAGAAATGCCAACGCAGTAGAGCTAAGAGATTTCACCGAAGGGATTGAAAGGATTGTCGCAGGACTGGAGAAAAAAAATCGCCTCTTAAATGACTTTGAAAGAAAAATCGTTGCCCATCATGAAATGGGACACGCGCTAGTTGGAAAAATGATCTCATCGTCTGAAGAAATCCATAAAGTTTCGATAATACCCCGAGGAATAGGGGCCCTAGGTTATACCATTCAAAGACCTACCGAAGATCGCTATATTATGAAGAAGGAAGAACTGGAAAATAAAATTGCCACTTTGATGGGAGGAAGGGCCGCGGAAAAAATTATTTTTCATCATCTTTCTACTGGTGCTTCTGATGATTTAGCTCGGGCAACCGACATTGCTAAAGATATGGTTACCAGATTTGGGATGGATGAAAAGTTAGGCAATATGGTTTATGATAAAGATCAGTCTACTTTTTTAGGGCCTCAAATGGTGAAGCAAAGATTATTTTCTGAAGAAACCGGAAGGGAAATAGACCTTGCAGTAAAAGGCATTTTAGATGGTGCCATGGTCAAGGCAGAAGAAATTCTATTAAAAAATCGCGAGCTGCTTGAAACCTCTGCTAAGTTACTTTTAGTCAAAGAGACACTGGATCAAAAAGACTTAGCGGGCATCTTTTCTAAAATAAAACATTTATAACGTTCCATTTTAATGAACTCGTGCTTCCATGTTTTTGTTAGATAAATAATTTATCCAAGAATCAAGTCCTTCTTCCGTCTTAGCACTAAGCTTTATAATCTGCGCCTTGGCATTAACCTTTCTTATGTAATCAAGGCATTTATCCTGGTTCCACTCTAAGATGGGTGCAAGATCCATTTTGTTGATAATTATTAAATCTGCAGTGTGAAAAAGAACAGGATACTTTACGGGTTTTTCTTCTCCTTCTGGAGTCGAGAGAACTGCCACTTTGGCATGTTCTCCTAAATCAAAAGCAGCAGGACATACCAGATTTCCCACATTCTCTATTATGAGAAGATCAATATCCGGGGTAATAAAATTATCCAGTTCTTTGTTGATCATTTCAGCATTTAAGTGGCAAGAACTATAAGTGTTTAGTTGAATCGTTCTTCCTCCAGAAGCGGCAATTCTTTTAGCATCAAAATCTTTTTCCTGATCTCCGATAATAATCGAAATATTAGGAAGGTGTTTTAAGGTTTTTTCTAAAAGAAGAGTTTTTCCTGATCCTGGAGAGCTAATAATATTAAAAACTTTTATATTGTGACGGTTAAAATACTCCCGGTTTTTTTCAGCGAGAGCATCATTTTTTGCTAAAATGGCCTGCTCGATATCAATGGTTTTTATCTCATGATGGTGGTGGTGGTCGTGGTCGTGGTCGTGGTGATGATGGTTAAAAAAGGCCTTATCATTAGCTGCTTCACATCCACAATCTCTACACATTACTGTACCTCCATATTTAAAATTTTAAGTTCTTTTCCCTTAATGATAACTACATCATTACTTTTGCATTTTTCACAGACAATATTAAAAACCTCAGGACTTGAAAGAGAAAAGCATTTTTGGCATCGGACTTCTAAAGGGATTTTATTCACGGATAATTTGGCACCCTCTAAAATAGTGTTTTTCGCTGCCATATCAAAACAAAAATCAAATGCCTCTTGTTCTATCCCGCTCATTACCCCCAACTCTAAACGGAGCTCCGTTACTTTTAGAGCTTTATTTTCATGGGCAAGCTTTGATACATTTTTTACAATTTCTGTTGCCAGGGCAAGCTCGTGCATAGTTATTCCAAAAGTTGTCTACAATAAATGATCTGGCCAAAACTTATTCCAGCATCATTAGTGGGGATTTTTTGAGGTCGATAAATCTTTATTCCCCGTTCTTTTAATTTTTTTAAAAGCATAGATGAAAAAAGTTGATTTTGGAAAACTCCTCCGCAAAAAACTACCGGTAATGGTTTAAAATCTTCTAACATTTTTAAAGCAATCTTTGCCATGGTGTAGTGAAACCGATAAGCAAGCATTGGTATCGGTGCGCCATTGTCTTTTTTAAAAAGCATCTCTTTTAATAAATCACTGGTATCAATTAGTTTTAGATCATTTTCAAATGTTGTTTTGAAATTGAAGCTATTTAAGGTCAAATCATTTGATTGTTGGGCCACGCTTTCTAAGCGGACTGCTGCCTGGCCTTCGTAGGTAATAGGTCCTTTTTGAATTTCTAACATTGCACTAATTTGATCAAACAATCTTCCAACTGATGAGGTCTTAAAGGTGTTAATCTCTTTTTTACATATTTTTTTCAGCAACTTATCATTAATCTCCATACCGAGTTCAACATAACGGGCCATAAGTTGTATTTCAGGATTTTTAATCGCCCCTTCGCCGCCAGGTAAAAGAAAAGGTTTGAGAGAGGATAATCTTTTAAAACCACCAGGGAAAACGTGTAGGAGTTCTCCCCCCCAAAGAGTTCCATCAGGGCCATAACCTGTTCCATCAAAAGTTAAAGCATATGCCTCTTCCAGTTTATGTTCTCCCATTACAGATAGTGCATGGGCATGATGATGAACAACTTCAACTAATTTTAATCCCTTTTGGCGGGCCATTTCTCGCCCGAGATTAGAGCTAACATAGTTAGGGTGAAGGTCAACTGCTATAACTTCAGGATCAACTTTGAGTAAATTACAAAAGTTACTAACTTGTTTTTTTAGATCTAAAAAAGTTGGGAAGTTAAATAAATTACCAATATGAGGTGAAAGATAGCTTTTATTTGCTTTAGAAATGCAAAAAGTATTCTTTAAATCGGCACCTAAAGATAAGATCGGTTTTTTTATTTTTTTAGCATGAGGAAATACTAAGGGGGCCATGCCTCGACCAGGTCTGATTAAATCTAATCGCAGGTATACCGAGTCATCACAGCGAGCGATAATCGGACGATTATGGGAGATAATTCCATCTACCAGAGCAGTGATTTCTTCTGCTTTTGTAGCAATGGGGAAACCTTTTTTATTTGCACTAGTGACAATTAAATAATTAATCCCTTTTTTAAATAACATCTGATGAAGAGGAGAGGTGGGAAGAAAAAATCCTACAGTGTTTGAGTCCGGAGATATAAGCGATGGAAGGATGTTTTTTTTAATAGGAAGGATTACAATCGGAGCAATAGGAGAGGTAAGTAACTTTTCTTCTTCAACAGTTATTTCACAGATTTCCCTGACAAGTTCTAAGCTTTTGACCATCACCGCCAAGGGCCTGTGCGGGCGATTTTTTCTCTCCCTTAATGTTTCAATGGCGCTAAAATCTTCAGCGTTACATATTAATTGGAATCCCCCGATCCCTTTTAATCCTAAAATCTTTCCAGAGAGTAAAAACTCATGAACATTAAACTCTTTTGGAAGGTAGAAAATATTAGGGCCACAATTTGAACATCCCGTTGTTTGCGCGTGATATCTTCTGTCCTGTGGGTTTTCATATTCACCTAGACACTCTTTACATAAGGAAAAATTTTTATAGCTTGTTCTCTCGCGATCAAAGGGAAGCTCTTCAGTAATTGAATACCTAGGACCGCATTGAGTGCAGGAAGTTAAAGGATAGCTAAATCGTCGATTATGGGCATTTGTAAATTCGTCAAAACATTTATTACAAGTGGCAAGGTCCGGTGGAATAGAGATGATACTAGAATTTTTAACTTCACTTTTACCTATAGAAAGATCTGTAATCCCCATGGATTTTGACCATGTTTGAGATAGTCCTTCGATGTTGGCGTTTAGTGGGGGATTATTTGTTAACTTTTGTATTAGAATCTCTAATTTTTTTTCATCCCCTTCAAAATGGGCACTCACTCCTTCAGAATTATTTCTAATATGTCCCTTTAAATCGAGATTAGAAGCGAGATTGTAGAGAAAAGGTCTAAAACCTATACCTTGAACGGTTCCTGAAATGTTTAAAATAAGTGCTTTATTGCTCATAAATATTGCTTATCAAGTTATCCCATTTTAAAATCAAAACGCCGACAAATTTTTTTTGAAAATGGAGTTTCAAAATGGCAAAACGAACTAATCCTAAAGTTGATTTTCCATCCGATGATAAAAGATGGAAAATCCTAAACGCAACCATGAAGCGCAACGGTTATGAAGGCCATGCGCTAATAGAGACTCTTCACACAGCACAAGATTCTTTTGGTTACTTAGATGGAGATGTCTTAGCTTTTGTTGCAAAGTATCTAAATGTTTCTAAAAGTAAGGTCTATGGAGTCGCAACCTTCTATCACTACTTTAATTTAAAACCCCCAGGGAAACATACTTGCGTGATTTGCACCGGTACTGCCTGCTATATCAAGGGAGCAGATCAATTAATTCACGATATTGAAGATAAATATAAGATCAATCTTGGCGGAACAACTTTAGATGGTGAGTTATCAGTAATGGAAACTCGCTGCATTGGTGCCTGTAGTCTTGCTCCCGCAGTAGTCTTAGATGGTGAAATCATCGGTAATGTAGAAGAAAATGATTTATTAAAAACCCTTTCAGGTTGGATGGTCTAATGAATTTAGATGAATTAAATGAAATTAAAGAAAAACAAAAAAAATACAATCAATCCTTTGATAGTTACATAAAGGTTTGTGTGGCCGCCAGTTGTAAATCTCTTAAAAGTGATCAAATAAAAGACGCTATGAGAGAAAAAATGGATGAAAAATGCCAAGTTAAAGGCGTGGGATGCCTAGGTCTTTGTTCTAAAGGCCCTTTAGTTTCAGTAACAGTTGATACTAATAAGCAAATCCTTTATGAATCTGTTAAAGCTGAAGATGTAGAAACTCTTTTCAATGCGACCTGTAAGAAAGAGGCAGCAAAACTTCCTCAGTGTTCTCTAGATCAACCATTTTTTAAACATCAACAAAAAATTGTTTTAGAAAATTCAGGGGAAATCGATCCTGAAGTTATTGAAGACTACATAGAAAAAGATGGTTACCAGGCCTTGCTCAAGGTCTTGAATGAATATGGGCCCGAGGAAGTAGTTAGAGAAATGATGGACTCTGGACTTCGCGGTAGAGGAGGCGGTGGTTATCCCACAGGTCTAAAATGGGCGACAGTGAATAAAGCACGGAGCGATTTAAAATATGTGATTTGCAATGCTGATGAAGGAGATCCTGGCGCCTTTATGGATCGAGCAGTTCTAGAAAGTGATCCCCATCGAATCATTGAAGGAATGGCCATAGCAGCTTACGCTGTTGGAGCATCTCGAGGTTATATTTATGTCAGGGCCGAGTATCCTCTGGCCATTGAAAGATTAAAGCGAGCGATTCGTAAGGCCAGATCTAAGGGATTTCTAGGCCAAAATATTTCTGGCACTAGCTTTAATTTTGAAGTTGATATCAGGCTGGGGGCAGGTGCTTTTGTCTGTGGAGAAGAGACTGCTCTGATTGCTTCCATTGAAGGAAAAAGAGGACAGCCAACTCCGAGACCTCCCTATCCCGCTGAAGTAGGCCTTTGGGGAAAACCAACACTTATTAACAATGTTGAAACTTTTGCCAATATTGCTCCCATACTTCGTAAAGGTGGAGCATGGTATGCCTCAATTGGTACTGAAAAATCAAAGGGAACCAAAGTCTTTGCTCTCGCGGGTAAAATTGAAAACACCGGCCTGATTGAAGTTCCTATGGGATTTAAACTCAGAGATATTATTTTTGATATTGGTGGGGGAGTTCCCGAAGGACTGAAATTTAAAGCGGTACAAACTGGAGGTCCTTCTGGTGGTTGTATTCCTGAAGACTTACTAGACCTTCATGTTAGCTATGAAAGTTTACGTGAGGCCGGATCAATTATGGGTTCCGGCGGAATGATTATTATGGATGAGACTTCTAAAATGGTGGAAGTAGCTCGCTATTTTATGGAGTTTTGTAAAAGTGAATCATGTGGAAAATGTACCCCTTGTAGAGTTGGTACCGTTCACATGCATGATATCCTTGATCGCATTGCTAAAGGGACAGGTACTGAAGCTGATTTATCTCTTTTAGAAGAATTGTGTGACATGGTTGGGCAGACTAGTCTTTGCGGATTAGGGCAGACAGCTCCTAATCCAGTGCTCTCTACTTTAAAATACTTTAGACATGAGTATGACAATCTAATTCAAAAACAAGAACAACCCCAGGTAAACCAATAGGAAATTTTATGAGTGTTCTAACATTAACTATTGATGGACAAGAAGTTGGCGCCTCAAGTGATCAAACAATTCTTGATGTGGCCAAGGCGCATAAAATTAATATTCCCACCATGTGTTTTTTAGAAGGACTCACCCCTTGGGGAGGATGTCGAATATGCGTTGTGGATGTGGAGGGAGCGCCAAGGCCTTTAAGTTCTTGTACTACTCATGTAACTGAGGGAATGGTGGTAACGACCACTACCGGTAAACTTGAAAGCTATCGCAAGATGATTTTAGAGATGCTTTACGCAGAAGGAAATCACACTTGCAGTGTTTGTGTTAGTAACGGTCATTGTGAATTACAAGATAAAGCACAAGAAATGAAAATGGATCATGTTCGTTTGCCTTATTTAAATCAAAATATGCCAATGGACTCAACTCACGAACATTTTGGTCTTGACCAAGACCGTTGTATCCTTTGTACTCGTTGTGTTCGTGTGTGTAGTGAAATTGAAGGAGCACAAACCTGGGCGGTCGCGGGGAGGGGAGTCGATTCCCATATTATATCAGACTTGGGAACTCCTTGGGGGGAAAGTGATTCCTGCACTAGTTGCGGAAAATGTGTTCAGGTTTGTCCCACAGGCTCTCTCGTCAATAAGGGAAATGCCGTAAATGAACAAATTAAGAAAGTTAATTTTTTAGAACATCTACTACAAATGAGAGGTCAATAAATGAGCAAAGTTACAGTTGCCACCGTGTGGTTAGATGGATGTTCTGGATGCCACATGTCTTTTTTAGATATGGATGAAAGGCTTATTGAAATAGCGGAAAAAATTGAATTTGTTTACAGTCCCTTTGTTGATGTTAAAGAACTTCCAGAATCAGTAGACTTGGGAATTATTGAAGGTGCGGTTAGCAATGAAGATGATTTAAAAAAGGCCCTGAAATTTAGGAAGTCCTGTAAATTTTTAATCTCGCTTGGAGATTGTGCAATTAATGGAAATGTTCCAGCGATGAGAAATAAATTTAGTGTTCGGGAGTGTTTTGACCGCGCCTATCATGAAAATGTAACCGAGCACCCCATTGATCCCGTTGGAGAAGGCGTTCCTGCCCTCCTTGAAACCGTTAAACCAGTTCACCAAGTAGTTCCAGTAGACCTTTTTGTCCAAGGTTGCCCGCCCTCAGCGGATACAATTTATTATGTTTTAACTGAACTTCTAGCGGGTAGGACACCTGATCCTACCACTATGACAAGATTTGGAGCTTAAAAGATGAGTCGAACAATACTGATTGATCCGGTAACGAGAATTGAAGGACATGCTAAGATAACGCTTAAATTAGATGATGCCGGAACGGTTAACGAGGCGCTGTTTCATGTTACTCAAATGCGGGGCTTTGAGAAATTTTGTGAAGGAAGGCCTTTCCCTGAAATGCCTGCAATTACTGCTAGAACCTGTGGCATTTGCCCCGTATCTCATTTTGTGGCGGGATCAAAAGCATGTGATGCCCTGATGAGAATTAAAATTCCCGAGACTGCAACTGAGCTGCGAAGGCTTATGAACTGTGCGCAAATCGCTCAATCACACGCTCTATCCTTTTTTCACCTCTCATCTCCAGATATGCTGCTTGGTTGGAATAGTGATCCCAAATCTAGAAATATATTTGGCGTAATTGTTAAACAACCTGATCTTGCTAGAGATGGGATTAGGCTTAGGCAAATAGGTCAATCCATCATCGAACTTCTTGGCGGTAAAAAAATTCATGCCCCCTGGATGGTTCCTGGTGGCGTAAATGAACCTCTTACTAAAGAAAAAAGAGACACTATTGCAGGATGGCTACCTGAAGCAAAAACAATCGCTATGAAAACCTTAACTCTCTACAAAAAAATGCTTAAAAACTTTAATGAAGAAATAGAATCCTTTGGAAACTTCCCCTCTCTTTATATGGGACTCGTCAACGAAGAAGGAAATCTTGAGCACTATCATGGAAAACTTAGAATCGTTGATGAGAATGGAAAAATTATTCAGGATCAAATTCATCAAAAAGACTATGAGAAATACATTGGAGAAGCAGCAGAGGATTTTACCTATATGAAATTCCCCTACTACAAAGAACTTGGTTATCCAGGTGGAATGTACCGAGTAGGGCCTCTTGCGAGATTGAATGTATGTAACAAAGCGGGAACTCCACAGGCCGATCAAGAACTTCAAGAATTTAGAAGTATGCAAAAAGGCCCTATTAGTTCCTCTTTTCACTATCATTATGCAAGACTTATCGAGATTGTTTTTTGTATTGAAAAAATGCAGGAGATCATCGAGCTAGATTATATTTTAGATCCCCGAGTGCGGGCCCGTGGTGGCGCCAATAATCCACAAGGAATTGGTATTTCTGAAGCACCAAGAGGAACATTAATTCATCATTATAAGGCAGATGAAAATGGCAATATTTCCTGGTGTAACTTAATTATCGCAACAGGACATAATAATCTAGCGATGAATAAAGGTGTGCTTCAAGTAGCGCAACATTACGTTGATGGTAATAAATTAGAAGAGGGAATGCTCAACCGAGTTGAGGCGGTAATTCGTTGCTATGATCCATGTCTCAGTTGTGCCACCCATGCATTAGGGCAAATGCCTTTGCATATTCAACTAGTCTCTCCCCATGGAGAGTTAATCGATGAGGTTAAACGTCATTAATGATTGATAAAAAAGTATTAGTTTTAGGATTTGGAAGCGTTTTGCGGGGAGATGATTCTTTCGGCCCTATTGTGGCGGAAGAAATTGAAAAGTATTTGGCAGATCAGGGAACAATTGCTTCTCAGGTTAGTGTCCTCATTACCCAAACTCTAACGCCAGAACTCGCCGATAATATTTCAAAATGTGAACTGGTTATTTTTATTGATGCCAGTGCTGAAGGGGATACGGGAAAAGTTTTAGAGGAGAGAGTTCAATCAGATCCCTTAGCACCTGTGTCTATGGTTCACTTTTTAAATCCCAAGGCACTTTTAAATTGGACTGAGCAACTTTACGGAAAACAGGTAGAAGCGGTAATTTTAACCGTGGTAGGTAATGATTTTAATTTTGGGATTAGGCGATTAACTCCAGAATTAGTAGATCTAAGGCCCCTGGTTGTTGCCCGGGCGAAAGAAATAATTCACCAACACCTATCTTAAAAATTATGGAACCTATAACACTGGCCCACGGAAGTGGTGGAAAAAAAATGGTAACTCTAATAGAGGATCTGTTTTTAAAAAAATTTAATAATCATAACCTACCTCAAGGTAATGATTTCACCTCTTTTGAGGTCTCCCAAAAAAAATTGGCAATCAGTACTGATTCCTATGTGATCTCACCGCTGATTTTCCCCGGTGGAGATATTGGATCCTTAGCTGTTCATGGGACCGTTAACGATGTTTGCATGTCAGGAGCAAAACCACTCTATCTATCCGCTAGTTTTATTATTGAAGAGGGGCTCGATTTAAAAATTTTAGAAAAAATTGTCTCTTCCATGGCAGAAGCTTCTAAAAAAACAGGTGTACCGATTATTACTGGTGATACAAAAGTAGTGGAGAAAGGAAAAGGGGATGGCCTTTATATTAATACCACTGGAATTGGTGAGATCCCCTCTAATCTCAATATAACGGGATCTAACGCAAAACCGGGCGATAAAATAATTATTAATGGCAGTATTGGTGATCATGGTATGGCGATTCTCTCATTTAGAGAAGGTCTCAACTTTGAAACTACCCTACAATCTGATTCAGCTCCGCTTAATTCACTCATTGCTCTCATGTGTGAATTTTTCCCCCAGATAAACTGTTTAAGAGATCCCACTCGTGGAGGATTAGCAGCTTGTCTTAATGAGCTGGCATCTCAATCAAAAGTGGCAATTAAAATTTTTGAAGAAAACATTCCGATTAAAACCGAAGTTCATTCTGCTTGTGAACTTTTAGGTCTTGATCCACTTAATGTGGCCAACGAAGGAAAGCTTGTAACTATCTGCCCACCTGAAATAGCTGATGATCTGTTAAAAACTATGAAGTCTCATCCTTTTGGAGTCAATTCGCAGATAATTGGAGAAGTTCTGGAAGGAACGGATGTATTTATGGAAACTTCTTTTGGTGGCCAGAGAAAAATTTCATGGCCTGAATCAGAGCAGCTGCCGAGGATTTGTTAATGAAAATTTTAATCCTCTGTCATAGTTTTAACTCACTATCTCAAAGGGTCTTTGTTGAACTTAAAAAAGATCATCAAGTTTCTGTAGAACTCGATATTAACGAATCCATTACTGAGAGTGCAGTTAATATCTTCAATCCAGATGTTATAATTGCTCCTTTTTTGAAAAGAAAAATTTCCGCTTCTATCTGGAGAAATTATCCAACTCTTATTGTTCACCCAGGTATTCCCGGAGATAAAGGCCCCTCCTCTTTGGATTGGGCCATCCTAAACGAAGAAAAAGTCTGGGGTGTTACGATCCTTTCGGCCAATGGGGAATATGATGGAGGTGAAATTTGGGACTTTGAAATTTTTGATCTACCTAAAAACATTAGGAAGAGTTCCCTCTATCGAAAGCAAGTTACCGATGCGGCCATTCGATGTCTTAAAACGACACTTCTAGCAATTGCAAAAGGGGAGAAACCAATCTCTCCCGAAGAGATTAAAGGCCAGTACCACCCTCCGATGAAACAAATTAATCGTGCCATCAATTGGGAAAAAGATAGCACTAATACTATTATAAAAAAGTTAAATGCCTCTGATTCAAGACCTGGAGTTTTAGATACTATTAATGATATTCCAGTTTATCTATTCCACGGTATTAAAGAGCAAAAATTAAAAGGAAAAACAAAAGAAATTTTGGCCACAAGAAATGGCGCCATCTGTCTGGGAACCACCGATGCAGCGATTTGGATTACTCACCTTAAAAAAAAGGGGAAGTTAACTTTAAAACTGCCGGCCACTGATGTGATCCCTTTGACTAAAGAAAGTACTTCGACTTATCAAGAAATATATTATGAACAAGTTCAAGATGTAGGATATCTCTATTTTAATTTTTATAACGGGGCAATGAGCACTGATCAGTGTCAAAGACTGCTCGAGGTCTATAAAAAGGCCCTCACCTATCCGACTAAAGTTTTAGTGCTGATGGGTGGAAGTGATTTTTGGTCTAACGGAATTCATCTTCACAAAATAGAAAATGCCGCCTCTCCGGCAGAAGAATCTTGGCAAAATATAAATGCCATGAATGATCTTGTTGAGGCAATTATTGGTACTACTGACAGGCTTACAGTTTCTGCGATGAGAGGAAATGCCGGTGCCGGGGGCGTTTTTATGGCCTTAGCGACAGATTATGTATGGGCCTATAAAGGAATAATTTTAAATCCCCACTATAAATCCATGGGAAATCTTTTTGGTAGTGAGTACTGGACTTATCTTTTGCCTCGAAGAATTGGCAAACTCAGGGCCAAAGAGATTACTGATAGAAAACTTCCCATGGGATCATCGGAAGCATTACATTTAGGATTAATAGATAAAATATTTGAAGCTGAAGAAGAGATTAAAAGCTTTGCTTTTAATTTGTCTCTAGATGAATTTTATGGAAAAAAACTGCATTATAAAGATCAAGGTCTAACACAAGATCAACTTAAAAAACCACTTAAACAGTACCGCGTGGAAGAGTTAGACAAGATGAGGCTTAACTTTTTTGGTTTTGATCCCAGTTATCACGTGGCCAGATATAATTTCACTTATAATGTTCCCCATTCAAGAACGCCCAAACATCTGGCCGTTCACCGAGGGCTAAATTACAAAGGATCCTTGTAATGTGTTTGGCAATTCCCGCAAGAGTTGAAGCAATACTACTTAATGAATTTGCCTTAGTAGAGGTTGGAGGAATTAAAAAGGAGATCTCAACCTCTTTGGTTCCAGATGTGAAAGTTGGGGACTACGTAATTATTCATGTGGGCTTTGCTCTTAATAAACTTGACGAAGTTGAGGCCTTAAAAACTCTTGAGATGATGGAACAAATTAATGAAATACATTAAGGAATTCCGTGATGGAAAAAAGGCGAAAATTCTTGCTGAACAGATAAAAAAAGAGGTTAAGCAAAATTACGCCTTTATGGAATTTTGTGGCGGCCACACCCACGCTATATTTAAATATGGGTTAACCGATCTTCTACCTCCTGAGATTAAAATGATTCATGGGCCTGGTTGCCCGGTTTGTATTTTACCGGAAAAGGTTATTAAGCAGGCCATTGATTTAACGCTTGATAGAGATATTCTCTTTTGTAGCTATGGAGACCTTCTTAAAGTCCCAGGCCCTAAAGGAGATTCTCTTTTAAAGGCCAAGGCCCGAGGGGCCAATGTTTCTATGGTCTATTCCAGTCTCGATGCTCTAAATTTGGCCAGAAAAAATCCCGATAAGAAAATAGTTTTTATGGGCATCGGTTTTGAAACTACCGCTCCAGCAACTGCCATGGCGATTAAAATGGCCAAAGATCAAAATCTCACCAACTTTTTTGTTTTTTGTAATCACGTATTAACACCTTCTGCAATTCAAAACATTTTTCATTCACCAGAGCTTAGGAATATGCAGGAGTTAAAAATTGACGGACTTTTAGGCCCATCTCACGTGAGCTCAATTATCGGGACTAGGCCCTATGAGTATTTCACCGAAGAATTTGAAAAACCAGTAGTGATTGCAGGATTTGAACCCCTCGATGTCCTCCAGTCAATTTTAATGCTTGTTCGCCAAGTAAATGAAAAAAGAGCAGAAGTAGAAAATCAATATATCAGGGTTGTAGATAAAGAAGGTAACCAGACGGCAAAAAATATCGTGGCAGAGATCTTTGAGCTGGAAAGAAACTTTGAATGGAGAGGGCTTGGTTCTATTCCCTACAGTTCATTAAAAATAAAAAAGAAATACAAGCAGTTTGATATCAAGGCATATGTAAAACTGTCTGAAGAAAAAGTTTTAGGACATAAGGCCTGCCAATGCGGGGCCATTCTTCGTGGTGTTAAAACTGCTCTAGATTGTAAGCTCTTTGGAAAAACTTGTACCCCAGAAAATCCTCTAGGACCTTGTATGGTCTCAGCAGAAGGGGCCTGTGGTGCCTATTATCATTGGTATATAAATAAAAAGGTAGAAAATGGGAAAAGAGATAAGACGATGTCCTTGGGGCACGACTGATTTAGAGTATTTGAAATATCATGACGTTGAATGGGGAGTACCAGTAACCGATGACCAAACGCTATTTGAGTTTTTGATCTTAGAAGGTGCTCAAGCAGGGCTCAGTTGGTTGACGATTTTAAAGAGAAGAGAAGGTTATAAAAAAGCATTTGCGAATTTTGAGGTAACAAAAGTTGCCAGATTTTCAGAAAAGAAAATAGAAAAACTTCTTCTTGATCCAGGCATTATCAGAAATAAACTCAAAGTACGCTCGGCAGTTTCTAATGCTAAATTATTCATCCAGATTCAAAAAGAGTTTGGGAGTTTTTATAAATACAGTATGCAATTTGTTAATGGTAAAAGAATTACGAATAAAAGAAAAAAAATGAGTGATGTTCCTGCCACCACCAAAGAGTCCGATGCTTTTAGCAAAGACCTTAAGAGAAGAGGATTTAAATTTGTGGGATCTACTATTATCTATGCTTATATGCAGGCCATAGGAATGGTTAATGACCATTTAACGAGTTGCTTTAGATACATGGCGTGCTAAATAAGCGGCATAGGAACAGAGCTAATCTTCACTGTTCCTACACAACATATTTTATTAATCGTCAGCTTCTTCTAATTTTTCTTCTCCGTAGGATTTACCGCCGCCTCTTTTTCCTTTAGACCATTCACATTCATGCTTGCCATACTGTCCTCGGAATCCAGATTTATGGTGTTTGTGAATTTTAACTGTGTGGCATACCGTACATACAAAGAAAAGTGTCGTGCCAATGACCAAAATAAAACCAGCAATTTTATTGGCCAAATTTTTCTCTTTAAAGGCCTTTCCAAGTAGCATAATTCCATAGGCCAAAACTAGTAACTGAATCGTCAAAATTAAATGTGCTGCAATAATCATTCTTTACTCCTTAAAGTTATTTAGATTCATTAAAGCAAAGAAATTCATGAATTTAAACAGTAAAAAGGTCTACTGGAATACTCGGGGGTTTGCTAGTGATCTAAACAGAATTTAAATAGTTGGTATTTCTTTTCTAAATTAATCTATATAATTTATTCATGCCAATTCGATTGATCGCCTTTTTCCTCTTTCTCTTTTTAGTTTTTGCCTATACCTGTATCAAGTTAGGCCATATTGCCCATTTAAAAAAAAGAGGAAGAATTCTTCTTTGGGTAGTTGTCGGGCTTTTCTTTTTTTTAAGTATAGGATGGCAATTTATCTACCGTTTAGGAGCAGATCTTGAGTCTCCTTTTATTCAATCTTATTTTTGGATATCAGCAGTGGCCTTGGCGGTCCTGTCCACTTTTTTAACCCTGGTGATTCCCTTTGATATGATTGTTTTATTTGATAAGACCATCAGGCATATACTGAAAAAAGTATTTAAAATAAAAAAAGAAAAAAAGATAAACTATGAACGAAGAAAGTTTATTGCCTCTAGTGTAACCATCGGTCTTGTGGGCGTCTCTGGAGGGATTTCGGCACTAGGAGTTCGTGAAGCTCTAAAAGGCCCCCAAGTTTACCAAAACGACATTTTTGTAGAGAACCTTCATCCAGGACTTGATGGTTTTAGAATTGTTCAGATCAGTGATCTTCATGTAGGGCCTACTATCTTAAAAAATGAAGTCGTAGAAATTGTTAAGAAAGTAAATGCTCTTAATCCTGATATAATTACAGTCACTGGAGACTTAGGTGATGGAAGAATTATCGATCTTAGAAAACATTTAGCACCTCTCGCTGATTTAAGCTCAACTCATGGATCATTTTTTGTAACGGGAAATCATGAATACTACTGGAATGTAACAGATTGGATTAACGAGGCCAAAAGACTCAAGATGTTTCCACTTATTAATGAAAATGATTATATCTCCCATAATGGGGCCTTAGTTTTAGTTGGAGGAGTAAGTGATCCTATAGGACGAAATTTTATTAAATCGCACCTTCATGATCCTTTCTTAGCTATTGAAGCAGAGAAAAAAGTAGATTTTAAAATGCTTTTAGCTCATAGACCTAATACTTATAATGAGGCCCAGCAGGCCGGCTGGAATTTACAGCTTTCAGGCCATACTCATGGGGGACAATTTTTCCCATGGAATCTTTATATGCCTATTGCGTATAGGTATTATAAAGGACTCCATAAACACAAAAACATGCATCTTTATATAAATTCAGGCACCGGTTACTGGGGCCCTCCTCACAGATTTGCTATTCCTAGCGAGATAACCCTTCTTACCTTAAGAGATAAAAAATCATGAAAGTAAATATTTTAATCTTATTGCTCCTGCTTTTTTCCTGTGACCATAAACATGGAAATAAAAAATTTCAAAAAGACTTAAAACAGTGGGTACAAATCTTTGAAAATGACGAGAGAGATGTTTACAAACATCGCAAGCAAATAGTTGCTGCCCTTGATTTAAAAAAAGGTGAGATCGTAGCTGATATTGGAGCGGGTACCGGAGCATTTTTAAAATTACTTCATGAAAAAGTAACTCCTTTGGGGAAAATTTATGCCGTGGATATCTCGGATGAATTTGTGGAGCATATGAAAAAAAGAAAGGAGCGGGAAAACTTAGACAATCTAATAGTTGTCAAAGGTAAGACTGAAGCGACAACATTACTTGAAAACTCCATCGACGTGGCATTTATTTGCAACACCTATCACCATTTTGGAGATTTCAAGGAAATGCTTAGAGATATTAAGAAAGTTCTTAAAAAAAATGGGCGTTTATTTATTGTGGAGTTTGATAAAATTCCCGGTAAATCACGACAATGGATAATCGATCATATAAGGGCCGAGAAAAAAGTATTTTTAAATGAAATTGTCAGTGCTGGTTTTAAATACGAGGGAGAGATTGATATTCCCTTTAAAGAAAACTTCATGTTAAATTTTTCTTTAAATTAAATGATTGGTTTTATAACCCATAAAGAATGTTCTCTACACAAAGTAGGGGAATCTGTTCCGGAATCTCCAAGTAGATTAAAGGCGATAGAAGACACTTTAATTGAGCATAAATTATATGATTTGATGGCCCCTTTTGATGCCCCAAAAGCATCTCGAGAAGATCTTGAGCGGGTTCACGATGCAAACTATATCGACTTTCTCCATCAGAGTTCACCTACCAATGGATATTTTAAAATAGATGCTGACACTTCTATGAATTCTCATACATTAACTGCAGCTTATCATGCTGCTGGAGCGGGGATATGTGGAGTGGACTTAATACTTGAGGGGAAAGTAAAAAGAGTTTTTTGTAGTGTTAGGCCACCAGGTCATCATGCTGAACATAATAAGGCCATGGGCTTTTGTTTTTTTGACAATATTGCAGTGGCGGCCGCCTATGCTCTAACTAAAAAAGAAATCAAAAAAGTTGCAATATTTGATTTTGATGTTCACCACGGAAATGGCACAGAAGATATTTTTCGTGATAATGAGGATGTCCTCCTGCTCTCAAGCTTTGAAAGTCAAAATTGGCCTAATCTTCCATTTGAAAATACGAAAAGAATAATAAATGTTGCACTAAGTCCAAACTAAGGTTCTGATGATTTTAGGGACGCTGTGGAGGCGAAATGGCTCCCTGCGGTAGAGGCATTTAGGCCAGATTTCTTTTTTATCCACAATGTCCTTCAAAACCCCTTCCTTTAGGTGGGGGATGTAAAAGGATAAAATTTCACGTAAAATTTTTCTCGCCTTCCAATCCCTATTTCCCTACTCTTTTTCTAACTTCGGTAGCAAGAACCACGCACCCCGAAGTA
>QNFX01000020.1 GCA_003650125.1 Campylobacterota bacterium | reverse complement strand
TTTTAAATCTCCCCCTACGAGTATCTTAATTTTAAAAACCTTTCCTTCTTTTTCAATTGCTTCAGCTGCAATTAATCCATCATCAAAAAGTATTCGGGCACCAACATGGCAATCATCAACTAAATTTTCATAGAGCGTTGGAATAAATTTTTCATATTCCCTTCCAACTTTAGAAGTCCCTATGGCCCAAACTTCACCCTTTTTTAGTTCAAGAGGCCTATCTAATTTATCAACTCTTATTTTAGGTCCCTGAAGGTCGGCCAATATTGCAACTTCTTGTTTAACACTTTTAGATGCCTCTCTAATATTGGCAATGAGTTGTTTATGCTCCTCATGAGTACCATGACTCATGTTTACCCTGGCCACGTTGAGACCGGCATGGATAAGTTTTTTAATGATTGATACATCGGAAGAGGAGGGGCCAAGAGTTCCGATAATTTTGGCCTTTCTCATCATAATCCACCTTAAGATATTAGTTATAATACTCCAATTTTATCGGAGATTTATTAGCATTTTATTAGAATCTACTTAAAAAGTATTTTTATTTAATGAGAGCTCTTCATTGATTAAATCTCTAAATATTTCAAATTTCTGTGCCCCATTAATTATTTTACCATTCACGTAGAAGGTAGGAGTTGATTTAATCCCTAAATCATTGGCCTCTTTAATTTGATCATCTATTTTTTGTTTATACTTTCTATTTTTTAAACAATTAGAAAATTGATCCCTCTTAAGGCCTGATTTTCCCGCAAGCTTAATCAAAGAATCATTATCACCCATGGTCTGATTCTTAAAAAGCTTTTTGTAGTAAGGCCAAAATTGTTGATTACCTTGCTCCCATGCACAAAGACTGGCCTCTGCCATATTCTTCGCAAATTTATGAAAAGGAAGAGGAAAGTTTTTATGAATTACTCTGACTTTTTTGCCAAAAGAAGATTTTATTTTACCTATAATCTCTGCCCCTTGTTTGGAAAAAGGACACTGAAAGTCTGAATATTCAACTATTGTAACAATGGCATCTTTATTTCCAAAAGAAGGTACATCATTTGTTGTTACAGTAAACTCAGGTCTTGTAGGGCGTGGGAAAAAGATTTTAAGCTTATGTTTTTTTTGGTTGCTCGCAATCCAATTTTCTATCGCCTTTTTTTTCTGTTCTTGTTCTAAGAATTTCTCAATCCTGTTTTTTATATCATCTGAAATATGGGCGTCAGGTATCCCTCTTTTTTTTACAAAGGCCTTAAAATCTGAATCTGTTACTTTTAAATCCTTGATTATATATTGTTCTAAAAACTGGTCGTTGGTTAATCCCTTCTTCCCAGGGTGCTCAGACATGAATTTTTCAAGCATAAGAATTTTTAAACGATCCATCTTGAGTTTAAAGATTTTTTCTTCAAGTTCAAAAAGCTCTACTTCAATATTTTTATAAAGTTCACCTTTTGTAATATTATGAGATCCAATTGAGGCCACAATGTTGGCATCTTTTGGCGATTGAACAATATTATATTGAATGCTTGGGCCAGAAGAATTATTGTTGCACGAGGCAATAAGAACCAAAAACAATAGAAAAAATTTCATCTTTTTAACTCCATTTCAAAAGATCAAATTCATTTTAAAATTTAACGGGAAAGTTGGTCAATAAACCTTTTATATTCATTTGAAGATTCAACCAACTGTTTATGACGGCCTTGCCCGACGACTCTACCGTCCTCGAGCACTAATATCGTGTCTGCCTCCATAATAGTCTCTAGCCTGTGAGCAACAATTATCGCCAAAGATTGCTTCTGAATAAGTAGAATTACCTCTCTTAGCGCCAATTCAAGTTCTGAATCTAGTGCTGAAGAAATCTCATCTAATAAGACAATAGTCTTTTTAAGATAGCAGGAACGGATGGCCGACAATAATTGTTTTTGACCTGGAGAGAGTGCCATTGGATTAATCTGATCTGTTGGCCTTATATTCCAAACTTTTAAATAGTGAATCTTTTCTCGTGCCCATTCCCAAAAAATATAAAAATCATCGGAAGGTTTTTTCTCCAAGGTAATATTAAATGCCAGACTTTCAGAAAAAATATGAGAATCCTGAGATACAATTCCTACCTGCTCTCTATATTTTGCTAGATCTTCAGGAAAAGAAGCATAGGGCCTATTATTTTCAGTGAAGATGGTAAGATTTCCTTTTTGAGGTGTAAGATTGGCCGAAATTAGATTTAATAATGTAGATTTGCCACATCCAGACAATCCCACAATTCCAATAAGCTCCCCTCTAAAGGCCTCAAAGTTTATATCTCGAAGATAGAAAATCTTCCTAGATTCCTTTTCTCCAAACCTCGCATAATGAAATGACTCTATATTTACTTTTAAAGATAAAAATGAAATTTGAGGGATTTTAACTTTTTCACCTGTAGTCTGATGTTTCCCTAAATCATCAGTAAACTCCCCTATTCTAGTTAAACCTGTCAGAGCACGCTGAATATTAGTAATTTTACCAGCTATCCCTTTAATAGGGTTAATTGAACGCTGAATAAGTTCAACCAATGCTAGGATGATCGCCGCTTCAGTGATCTGAGAATATGGAAAAATAAACACCACTAGTGCCAAAAATAAGGGATAAAGAGATTCTGCCATTGAATAGTAAGTTGCATCCCAGTTATTGGCCTTTAACTGTTTTGATAGAAAATCATCAAACGCCACTTTTCCTTTTTTGCTCCCATAATTACCATGATAGGTAAAATACGTTTGGTTCACTCCTCCAACAACATTGGAAACTGCCTGAGAGACAAGTCCTTTTGATTTTCTCACCGAATGAAAGACTTCTCTCATATACTTACCACCCCAGATAAGTAGCATTGCCACAAGTATCTCTACCCCTGCTAAAAACATACCTGAGAATTTATTAAGTTGAATGAAACCCACCAAAAAAGAAAAAACATAAAATAAATCTATAATTATTCCAAATGCACCAGAGGTTACCAATTCCCTAAGGGCCTGAGAGTCACTCATGATTCGTGCGATCACCTCTCCCTGGGGATAATCATGATCTATTCCTTCTTCATTTTTCCCTTCATAGTGTAAAAGCCATATTTTATAGACTTCATTTCTAACAAATGCCATTAGATCTCTGATAAAAAAGTTAATGACTAACTGATATAATATCCTTATTACATAGATTCCAAAATAGATTAAAACAAATTGAAATATGGTCTGATAAAAAAGTTCTGTATTATCAAAAGTTGTATTTAACTGCAGTAGGTATTTCGGAATAATAAGGCCCAACATGGAAGTTAATCCCAAACAAATTAACATATAAATGTAATGGACAGTGCTTCCAGGATAGAGGAAAAACTTATACCATTTGTTTTTCAAAATACTCATATGATTGACTATTCTCACTTAATAATTTTTTAGGTTCGCCTCTTTCTAAAATTCCCTGATGTGCACCTATCAGAATTAATTGATCGCAAAGTTTAACCGTTGAAACTCTATGAGAGGATAAAATAAGAGTTTTCTTTTTGATTAAATCCATTTTTCTCAGCTTCGCAATAATCTCTTTTTCCAAAATAATATCGATGGAAGAGAAAGGATCATCCCAAAGTAAAAACTCAGCATTACTCATTATGCTTCTAATTAAACAAAGCCTCTTGGCCTGTCCACCTGAAAGATGTTTTCCATTCTCTCCAACTTTCATTTTAAAAAGGTCTTCTTTAGTGGGGGCAAGAAAATTCAGAGAAAAAAGTTTTAAAAGGTCATAGGCATTTTCACTTTCTTGCTCATTTATATCCCGTCCCAAAAAAATATTAGATTTCAAGGTATCATTATATATGTAGGGATTTTGAAAAATTAAAGAAACATCTATTCCTTTTTCCTTAAAGATAGATGCCAGCTGAAGCATTATCTCTGACTTACCGGCCCCTGTCTTACCGATTATAACCGTCCATCTATTTTTATTAATAGGGATATCTAAAATTTCTCCCCAAAATTCGACTTTAAATTTTTTAGAATCTTTATTAAGTGATTTATTTAAATCCTCTAATTGTTTTTCTCTCTCTGATTTTTTTCCTAAGTCATAAATTAACTCTTGAACCCGGGCCCAAGAACCAAGAGAGCTTGAAAAGACCACCCCTATCCAGGCCATAAAATGTAGTGGTTCCAAAAAAAGAAAAACAAATCCTGAAAAAAGAACAAGGGAAGTAACACCTAAAGCTTCAACTTGAATAATATAGGCCCCTAAAAGAAAGGAAAGGCCAACCCCTAAAGGTATTAATGGGACAGTGAAGGCGACTGCTATTCCGGCCTTAAAAGCATAAGTCAGCTCCTTAAAAGATTTTTCCTTAAAAATATCTATAAATGAGCTTTCAGCATGATAATTTTTTATGGTTTTCTTACCATCGTAAGTTTCCATAATATAGTTTTGAATATCTCCCTGAAGATCTGAAGATTTTCGATAATAGTGTCTAGTTTTACCGACCACTAAAGAAAATAAAAAGGCACAAATAACCATTGGAGCAATCGCCAATAAAAGTTTTGGATTATACCCATAAATCCTTGGGGCCAAAACAGCAACGGCCATAATGATATTTCCAAGTTGAAGACAAGCAAAACCTAACAACGCCCTAATTTGTTCAATATCAGTATATAAAATTTGAAAAAGTTGCCCTGAAGAATGAGACTGATATCTCATCGGATTAGCTGATTCTATTCGCCCTAAAATATCAATCCTCATATTTTTTTCTACGATTCTGGCCGGGTAGAAAAAAAGGATTCTAGAAAAACTCCGAAATACTACTATACCTAAGGCCAATAGAAAGTATTTTGAAGTATCGATATTTTCAGTTCCTACTGAGACTAAATCGGCCAGCTCTTTGGCATAAAAGGGAATGGTACTTCCTAGGTAATGGGTAAAAAACAGGCAGACTAGAGCGGCCAAATACCAAGGAAAAAAGCGGATAAATTGTTGTAATAAAAGAGGCCAGAGCCCCTTTTCTAAAAGCATTTTCACTGATCCAATATAATGCACAATCTAAACATGTGGCAAGACAGCTAACTAGCTGTTATTGCTAACTTATCATCTGATTGCCTGCTTAATTAATTTTGCTCAAAGGAAGAGAGTTTCAAGAGTTCTCTAATTGACATAGGCCTAACTGGTAAATATATTCTCTTTTTCTCTAATGGACCGTAGCTCAGTGGGAGAGCACTACCTTGACACGGTAGGGGTCGACAGTTCAATCCTGTCCGGTCCAACCATTTAACCATTTATTAGCATTTACTTTTGAGGCCTCAACTCCTGGCTGATCAAATGGATTCACTGAAAAAGCTACTCCCATTACAACTGTTAAAGCTTCAAAAAAGAAAATAAGACGTCCGAGATTTTGCTCATTTATCCCGTCAATAGAAAGTCTAACATGAGGAAGTCCATAGTCTTGGAAGGCCTTCATGGTTCCTTCTAATTCGGCCTTAAAAATATCTGTTAGTTTTCTATTTTGATAAATCTCCAAGCTCTTAAAAGGAAGTCCGTGGTTTAGTGAGTAATCCTTACTCTGATTTTCTACCTCGAGAAAAAATACAAACTTATCTCTTGGGCCTTCCATAAAAAGCTGCATTTGGGAATGTTGATCGGTAGTACCAATACTCGAGATAGGAGTTAGGCCGGTAAAAATGTCCTCTCCTGATAAATTTTTCTTTTTACCCAAACTTTCAGACCATAGCTGAATAAACCATTCTGTAAATTTTTTAAGTTTGGAAGAGTAAGGCATTAAAACAGTTTGTGTGACACCTTTATTATTTAATTCATCTAATAGCATCCCCAAAGAAAATAAATTATTTTTAAAATCTCCTGCCTCTAAGTTATCTCTCAAGTCTTTGGCCCCTTGCCAAATGGGGGTTGGGTCAATTCCAGCAAATAAACAAGGAAGGGCGCCAACTGCTGAAAGAACACTAAAACGACCTCCCAAATGAACAGGGATCTCCAACTTGGTTAGATTATATTCGGTTATAAGTTCATTCAAAACTCCACCCGTAGGCCCTGTACAAACAATTATATGATCTTTAAATTGCTCTGGTTTGATTCCCTGGGACTGCATTTCATTTTTAATCGCCAGAAAAAGGGAAATGGATTCCATCGTATTTCCTGATTTTGAAACAAAATAAAAAACACTTTCCTTTAAAGATAAATCTTTGAGTTGCTCTGCTATCCAATCAGGTTCTATATTCGAGAGAAAGGTCATATTTTTTCTTTTCAAAGGAGTCGCAAGAGCATCTACTAGCATCTCAGGGCCGAGTGAACTTCCTCCCATTCCTACATGAATGAAATTTTTATGATTTTTGAATTTTTCATAAACAGTTTTACACTCCGATAAAATATCTTGCTCACTTGGCATTTTATAAAAATGGCCTTCATCATGGGATACAATCTTATTAAATTCCTTTTCCCAAGTATCTGGAACATTTGAGGTGAAATCCCCCTTCATCGCGCAGGATGTCAGATTTAGCTGTATCGTCATTATTATCCCTTCCTAATTAAGCTGTCTTTTTTACCTTATTAAGATTAACTTTTATTGGCCAGTGAGGTTCATAAATAAATCCTCTATAATCTATTTATATGTCCTAAATATCCCCTGTTTTTATTATTGAAATAAATCTAATTATTCCAATAGTTCTTATTTAAAAATGCACAAAATCATTAAAGAAAATGCTTAAAAAGTAGGAAAAGCATTATAATAAAATAATATTTTTTAACTCGAGGATTTAAGGTATGAAACACTTTTACAAAACAGTTCTAATATCTCTTCTATCAGGGATACTGATGCTTCCAACCTCCGTGTTTGCCATGGATGTCTGGATTCCCTCCACTATAAAAATCTCAATTAACGGAGATATTTCACATAAATTTCCTCTACCAACTTCGGCCGATCCTGGTAATTCCGTTGGGAGTGATGTATCTGCGGGATTTTACCCGGTTATTGGTGGTAAAATCACAAGGTTTAAAAGGGTATTTGCCTTAGAAGGAGAGAGGCCCGCAAAAAAATCTTCCGCCTTAGTAGAAACTTCAAAAGGTGTTTTCCTTCCCGCACAATCACTTGGTGGATACCGGGTAGTAGAACAAAGTGATAAATCGATTTCCTTAACCCTTGCCGGATCTGTAGGCCCTGGTGGTTGGGCAGGACTGGGTCTCTCAGTTGCGGTCAAGCTCGGTTGGGCAAAAGGTTATCAAATCAACCGCTACGCTAAAACGATTCACCACATAGATAGGCTACCAAAAGTTGAAATTCCAGAAACAATAGAAAAGTTAAAAATGTATAGCCCAGGTGATAGCCTGGCCTTTAAGAAAAAATTTACCGTTGGTTTTAATGCCGCAGCAAAGGCCGGTATCATGGCACAAATTGGTGTTGCCGCCTCTATTGCCACTTCTTGGAATGTGGCCTTCCAAATACCTTCCAAAAGAGATAATCCAAAACGAGAACCGATTGTTCGAGTTACCTATGCCAAGGCAAAAGATAAAAATATTGCTGTTAATGTTGGGAATCTTATAAGTAACTTTTCCATCGCCAAAGTTTGGGGGAAATCACAAAGTTTTGAATACATTTTTAATCTTTCCAATAGAAACAAAGTTGCCAAATTAAAGATCAAAAGTGAACTCAAAAAAGGCCAGCTCAAAGAAGTATTCCTAGAAAATGTCGATGTATTACAAGCATATCAACAGGCCATCCAAGGTAATTTAATTTTAGCAGATATGCTCAGTGATCGAAAAAAATATGGGGTCATAAAAGTTTCAGAAACAAATAAGCAATCTCGTGGCAAGCAGATGAGTGCAGGATTAAAAATACCATTTCTCTTTAATATGAATTTCTCAAGAGGAAAGACTTTTACAACCAGTGCCACTAAAAAATTTGGAAATGACACCTTAGTTGAAAACTGGCTTGGTGTTTTCAACCAACAAGTTGTGACTTCAGGACTTGTAAGTCATGATTCCAAAAGATTAAATATGTTCACTGGAAACTACCAACAAATCACTCCTCTTAAAAAAATGGATGGGAATATTTCAAGAAGATATTCGGCCAACTACAAATATTACTACGCAAGAAATAATGTAAGTGTTGATAAAATGCAGGAAGAGCTAAGAAAAGTTCGTGAAAAAGTAGGGTTTATGAAACATCTCAAAGGCCTTAAGATAAAACCTGCTGGTGGTAAGAAAGTTGGAAGTTTAGAGATAGATCTAGATGTTGCTCTTTCAAATGTCGCCACTGATGAGCTTATTAAAGTTGCTGAAAAATATGGTGAGAGTACTCTTACCAAAGAGGCGCTCAGTTATTTAGATGGCTTTTTTGCCAACGTCAAAGATGCCAAAGCTGAAATTTGCACCCGTCATAAAACGAGAATTCTAAAAGAGTGTATTTTTACCACCAAAAGACAAACAAAAAGTGCTATGAAAATGGCCTATAGAGCTCTTATCAAAATGAAAAAACACAGAAGCGATGTAAATTATAAAGAATTTGTTCAGGCCTATGCAGATTTTGGTCAAGGGTTTATAGAAAACAGATTTACACTAAAAACTTTTTTAAGAATGCTTCGATATGAATTTAACCCAAGGGCCCAAGGCAAGGCCAAATATGCTAAAGAAAAAACTATAACGCTTGATCGAAAAAGAATGCGTGTGCCCTATGAAATTAAAATAAAAATCCAGGGAACGCATATTGCGCCATTTAACAAGACCTTAAAATCTTGGAAATAGATATGGAGGGAGGGGCCCCTCCCTTTCTCTTTGCGTCAAAATTTACCCTTAGATAACTTTTTGGTATGGTCTCTCCTCACAAGGAGTAACCTATGTCTATAAAGATTCACCCAGATGCTATTACTGCGCTTAGAACTTTTTCTCTGCCTGAGAAAATAGGCTTTGGAAGTACTATTTCACCAGTAATGATGGATTGTGAATATAAAGATGGAAACTGGGGTGAACTAGAGATGGTTCCCTACGGACCGCTTACTCTCTCCCCTACTTGTAAAGTTTTTCACTATGCACAAGAGATCTTTGAAGGACTTAAAGCATACCGAATAAATAATAAAGGTCCCTTTTTATTTCGCCATATAGAAAATTTCAAAAGATTTAACCAATCGGCCACTCGAATGGCCATACCAGAACTTCCAGAAGAAATTTTTATGAAAGCAGTTGAGGGTATTACTGCCTACTCTGCCGATTTTATTCCGGGAGAATCGGGAAGCTCCCTTTATATTAGGCCCTTTATCATTGCGACTGAAGAAAACTTAGGAATAAAACCCTCTGCAAAATATCGTTTCATGGTTATTGCCTCTCCATCGGCGTCTTATTTTTCCTCTGGAAGTTTGAAAGTTTTAATTGAAAGACATAATGCTCGGGCCTTTACTGGAGGAACCGGTGCTGCCAAAACTGGTGGCAACTATGCCGCCAGCTTATCTAGCTCGGTTAAAGCAGCAAAGCTTGGATATATGAACACTCTTTGGTTAGACGCTGAAAATAGCAAATACATCGAAGAAATGTCTGGTATGAATTTCTTTGCAGTTGTAAATGGAGCACTTGTAACCCCTAAACTAACTGATACTATTTTAGCGGGAATTACTCGTAATTCCATTATTACTCTGGCCAAAAATCTAAATATTCCTCTAAAAGAAGAAACCATCAACATTGATTCTCTAATTGAAAGTATTAAACTTGGAGAATGTAGTGAGGCCTTCGCTTGTGGCACTGCTGCTATTATCACCCCCATTGAACTATTTGGAGAAGATGATGGCACAACCTATAAATTGAAACACCCCATAGGCCCCATTTCAAAAAGCTTAAAGGAAAATCTTCTGGCCATCCAAGAAGGAAGAATGGAAGGGCCAGAAGGATGGATTAAGACAATTAATCCTGCTACATATTAAGAGGTAAATCAGGTAAAAACTGCAGACAAATTAGTGCCACAATCGTCGGTGCAAGTGCCCCTAAAAATAGTTTCATGGGATTAATCCCATCCTCTCCAAAAGCATGTTTTAAAATACCAAAACCTGCCGGGTTAGGAGCATTGGCGATAACGGTAAGACCACCACCAGCAACGGCGCCGGCCACTAAGTAATATTTTTTAGAGTCGGAGAGACCTTCAACTAAGGATCCAAGATAAGTTAAAGCAGCATTATCGGTAATAGCGGTTAGAGCAGTGGCCCCATAAAATAAGGACAGATCACCAAGTTGTTCCAACAGCGGGGATATCCACCAAGATTGCATACTTCCTAAGGTAACTAATCCCCCTAGAAAAAAGCCAACTAAGAGAGATTCCGTTAATTTTAGTTTGTCTTGAAATTCTGTAGTAACAGCAGCGAAGCCTAAAAAGAATAGAAAGATTCCTAGAAAAAAGACCATGTGATGGGCAGTATAAATTACTAGTCCTAAAAAGATTAAACTCACTAAAGTCATCCACCATGTAGGCTTCATCCAGGCCTCGTGCTTTTCTTTAATAACTAAGTTTCCTTTAAGTTCTTTGCTAAATATCCAGGCGGTTACGTTGGTGTTGATTAAGATGGCAACTATCGCCTTCCAACCGATATGACTAATCATGTAATCTATTCCCCAATGCCATTTTCCGGCCACCATTAATACTGGCGGAGCTGCAAAGTGAGTAAGAGTTCCACCAATTGATATATTCACAAATAAAAGACCGATGGTGGCGTATTTAAACTTTCTAGACATATTAGGATCAGAGAAAAAATAATCTAATAAGATTAGTGCGGTAACTGTCATCGCCGCAGGCTCAGTAATAAAAGAACCTAAGAGAGGCCCTAAAATTAAGGCCGATTTATAAGTTGCCATTTTCTGATTGACAAAAATTATCTTAGTAAAGGCCCCAATCATTTTTTCCGCTAATACAACGATGGGGCGAGTTCCCGCAATGGCCATCACAACAAAAACAAATGCCGCCTCAGTAAAATTTAGACCTTCTAGGTATTTGACTGCCCCTCCAATCGCTTGGTGATTTTCATCAGTGACCAATACTCCCTCTTTCAAGGCATATATGGAGATAAAGATGGCGGCCCACATGCCAAATACTACTTCGACTTCTCCCATAAAGTGCCAGAAATTCTGAGCTATAGATCCCTCGGGGTGCTTATGGGCAATATGTTCAAATTTTGAAACTAAGAAGGTGTGTAAAATGGCAAGACCAAAACAAACAGTGGAAATGATTTCCATGGTACTAGGGTTCATTAGAATATCCTTATTCTGAAAAGTTTTTCTTAAATTTTAGAAGGAAAAAGTTATTTAATCAATCTACCCGTCACTTCCAATAGAATTAACTGGACAAGCATCTAATTGCTCTTGGCAAAGCTCCACATCTTCCGCAGATTCAGGTTGCTTTTTAATATAAGCATTTCCGTCCTCATCCTCTCCAAAAAAGTCTGGAGCACCTGTATAACAGACATTACAGGCAATACATCCCTCTCCATTTTCGTCATCTGGATCGGTGCAATACCATCCACCTGCAATATTACTTTTATGTTTAGCATCTTTGTTCGCCATAGAAATCTCCTGAGTTAAAACATTGAATTTTATAACTTAATTTTATTTAATTTTCCATTTAATATTCTTATACTCTTTACGACACATGGCGATAATTGTTTATTGATTTTTAATAGTATTTTTGGCATAATGCCCCATTAATTCTGTTTACACTGGTAAAACTATGAAAAAGACCCCCATCGAAAGAGCAAAATCTTGGGCCATAAACCCCTATTTTGAACAGTCTGAGAGAGATGAAATCCTCGATTTAATTGATTCTGGAAACACTCATGAAATCACGGAAAGGTTCCACAAAGACCTTGAATTTGGGACTGGAGGACTGCGAAGTATTATAGGATTTGGCCCCAACCGAATAAATAAATATACCGTAAGAAAGGCCACTCAGGCCCTGGTAACAGAGATTAAAAAACTAGGTGTAGAAAACCCTAAAATGGCCATCAGCTATGATTCACGAAGGTTTTCTTTTGAATTTGCCAAAGAATGCGCTGGAGTTTTAGCGGGCAATGGAATCAAGGCGCTTATTTATGACAATCTAAATCCAGTACCACTTCTTTCTTTCGCCTTAAGATTTTATAAGGCCCAAGCAGGGATTATGATAACGGCAAGCCACAACCCTCCGGCCTATAATGGTTTTAAGGCCTATTGGAGTGATGGAGCGCAGGTAACTCCTCCCCAGGATAAAAATGTAATTGAAAACTACTCATCCATTTTGGACTTCTCAGAAATTGGATATATGAACTTTGATGAGGGACTAGAGCAAGGATTGATTGAGTGGATAGGAAAAGAGGTGGAAGATAAGTATTTTGCCACCATGAAAAAATATATTATTAATCCTGAACTTTGTAAGGAACGCGGAAAAGAATTAAAAATTGTCTATACTCCCATTCATGGTACAGGTCTTAAACCCTGCACTCGAATTTTAAACGAAATGGGGCTAACCAATCATTTGGTGGTAAAAGAGCAGGCCAATCCTGATCCTAATTTTTCCACTGTAAAATCCCCAAACCCTGAAGATCCAAGCGCCATGGCAATGGCGGTAGATTTGATGAAAAAATCTGATGCCGACATTGTCTTTGGGACTGATCCCGATACGGATCGTATAGGCGTGGCCATCATGGATGGAGATGAGGTCTTTTTTCCCAACGGAAATCAACTTGGACTGCTGATGTTTCACTACATCTTAAATAATACTAAATTGCCGAAAAATCCCTATATGGTAAAAACCATTGTTACATCTAATCTCTTGGAGAAAGTTGCAAAAAAATATGACGTTAAGGTTTTTAACACCCTGACTGGATTTAAATGGATCTGTAATAAGATGAAAGAGCTTGAAGGGGTTGATCTCGATTTTATTTTTGGCACTGAGGAATCCTTTGGTTATCTCCATCACCCAGAAGTACGAGATAAAGATGGCGTATCCTCTTTAGCACTTATGGCCGAAGTAGCTCTGTGGTATAAAACTCAAGGATTAAATCTTATTCAGGCACTAGATAAAATTTATGATGAATTTGGTTTTTCTTATGAACAATTATTTTCCATAGACTATCAGGGCAAAGAAGGTAGCGAAAAAATCGGCCGGATAATGGAAAAATTCAGAAATGATTCCAACGATTTTTTTTCAGATCTTGAAATTATTGAAGACTATCAGGCAGGTGAACAAACCAATCTTGATAGTGGCGAAAAAATTAAGTTAGACCTGCCAAAAAGTAATGTCATAGGATTTAAATTCAAAGGTGGAGATGCCCTCTATCTTAGACCTTCAGGAACTGAACCAAAAATTAAATTTTATATCATGGTTCAGGAAAATGAAGGGACGCTTGCAAATAAGAAACAAAAAGCAATGGAAAAAACTGATTTAATGGTAGACTTAATTAAAAAGGTTGCGGACAAGGCATGAATAATTTAGCTGTAGTTTTAGTAAGTGGTGGTATGGACTCTCTAGTTAGTGCTGCTATAGCAAATGAGAAGCATGATAAACTTGCTTTCCTTCATTTAAACTATGGTCAAAATACTGAAAATAAAGAATTAGAATGCTTTGAAAAAATCGCTAATTTTTATCATGTAGATATAAACCTTAGAAAAGTAATCGATATTTCCTTTTTAAAACAAATTGGTGGGAGCTCCCTTACCGATGAAAAAATTGAAGTTAAAAAATACCATGGTGACTCAGCAGATATTCCTGATAGCTATGTCCCCTTTAGAAACACCCATATCGTTTCCATGGCGGTTTCCTGGTCAGAAATTATAGGGGCAAAAAAAATATATATTGGCGCAGTGGAAGAGGATTCTTCAGGTTATCCCGATTGTAGACCTAGCTATTATAAGGCCTTAAATAATTTGATTAAAGAAGGAACCAAAGAAGGAGATATCGAAGTGATAACTCCTGTCATCCATATGAAAAAATTTGAAATTGTTAAAAAAGCACTAGATCTTAAGGCACCTTTAGAGTTTACCTGGTCTTGTTATGCCAGAGAAGATAAGGCCTGTGGCGAATGTGATTCTTGTGCTTTAAGACTTAGGGGTTTTCAAATGGCGGGTGCTGTTGACCCAATTGAATATGTTAAAAGGCCTGACTACTCCGCCTGATCAATATTTGCTAAGAGCTCCTGCAAAGTTGCAACCTTATTTTTTACAAGCGCCTTATCAATATCTAATTTAATTTTTTCTAAAATATCCGGCCCTTGGTAAATAAAGCTGGTATAAATTTGCACTGCCTTTCCACCTAGCTTCCAAAATTCCCAGACATCGCTAAAATCACTAATCCCACCTACTCCAATAACATTAAAATCTTTATTACCCGCTACCCGCTCAAGAACGTATCTACGCATGGCCTTAGATTTTTCGGCGCAAAGTTTACCAGAAATCCCACCAGCTCCCCGACTCTCCATAATAGTTGTATTAGTGGCAATAATTCCCGAGAGATTAAACTCTTGAGCAAGGTCACAAATAGCCCCTATGTCATCAAAGCTTTGGTCAGGAGAAATTTTCAGATAAAGTGGTACTGGAGTATCTTTTCTCTCTTCTTCCAAAGATTGGAAAATAATCTTTAACTTATCAGTACTTTGTAGATCACGAAGGCCTGGAGTATTAGGAGAGGAAACATTAATAACTAGGTAATCTCCTATTCTTGCGAATTTTTTATAGAGAGATTGGTAGTCTAAATGAGCATCTTTCTCTGGAGTTATCTTATTTTTTCCCAAGTTAATACCAAGTACTTTATCTCCCCGAGAAGAGGCGCATATATTTTGGTAAACTTTCTCCGCGCCAAAATTGTTAAATCCCATTCTATTTCTTAGAGACTCTTCAGCAATATAGCGAAACATTCGAGGTTTAGGGTTTCCTGGCTGGGCCTTGGGAGTAACGGTCCCTACTTCCACTGCTCCAAATAAAGTTTTAGAGAAAAAGTCTATCGCCTCGGCATTTTTATCTAAACCTGCTGCAAGACCTACTGGGAACGACCAGTTGAGATCTCCTAAAGAAATAGCATATTTGGGGGTATCGTAATCTTGATTTAGGGCCTTTGAAAGAATCCCTGGAAAACGAGAGAATAGCTCAATGGTGAGCTCATGGGCCTTTTCCGGATCCATTTTAAAGGCCAATCTTTTAAAGATTGAATATAGCAAAATTAAAGGCCTTGATTAGTTTTTTAAGTTTTATAGTGCCTTTAGGATTTAGTAAAGCTCTACATAATCACCGGCCAGTACTTGGCCTCCTGAGTGCAAAATGGCCACGGCCCCATCATCCCCCACATATTCAGTGACCTCAATAGTACCTTTAACGATTCCCTTTGATAGCCCGATTAAAGCACCCGTTTCTGGGTCGTAAACCTCTCTTCCACTGGTTACCACCTTGAGCACATCACCAATAAGAATTCCCGTCTTTTGCCCAGCGTTAAGGTAGATATTTTGACCAAGGACTCTGGCAATTCTTCCCCGCCAATCAAGGCGATCAGCAATTCTAATCATTTTGGGGATACCCTTTTTCACTGCTGATTGAATGGCCCGTCGAAGTTGAAGATTTCTATAACCTAAATATTCTTCTTCATGAGAGGTAAAATTTCTAAGAGTTGAAGCATCTGTAACACCTCTATAGGTTTCGAGAAAAATCTGTCTCTTAGAGGTGATATCATACATGCGCAGCTCAACTAAGGCCTCGCTGTAAAAAGTGGTATGACCTAAGACTCCTACACTATCTTTCTTTTCACGAATCCTAGCATCAATAATTCGACCAAAAATAACAAAGTTGATACCTGCTATCCTGGCAGATCTTGATTTTTGGGTCAATTTAAGTCCACCACCGGAGTAAATTTCTTTGGAATCCCCAAATAGGTTTGCTGAGGCCGAATCAATGATAAAACGATTTGTTTTTCTTAGCTGATTTTTGAGTTCGCTCGTCGCATCCAGCTCTAGAATATCTCCTTCATAAGGAGATTCATTGAGAAACCTTAAAATAACAATTTTTTTCCTTATCCCTGATATATCCTTAGTTTCCTCTTCTGGTTCGCTTTCACCTTGGGGGCCACGATGAACCACTCCACTTGAACAAGAAATAAATAAGGTTAGAATCAAGAAAAATGGCAGAGAAAAATTCAGCTTCATGCCGTCCTCCATCTAAATGTTTTGCCTTCCAAAGAATTTAGCCTCCCAAAAGTGTGAGAGCTAAATTATCTTTTATATTTAAGTTTATAATACCTTTTACCGTTAGTTCTAATTGATCATAACTGCCTTGAAAATAAATGACTATCAAGGCCTCAGATCCATTGTAGACTTTGGTTTTTGCAACGACCTGACTGGCCACTCCCTTTTCCTCAAGGATTTTGTTTAAAGTAAATAAATCCTGAACAGTCGCGATCCCTTCAACCTTTAAATAGGCCATTTTTGAAGAAGTTATATTATTAGAAAGGCTTTTCTTAAGTTTACCAAATTCCATTAAAGGCATGCGGTAAATCCAACTGGCCATATTAGAGCCAAGCTCATCTACTTTGTCAGTAGAAAAGATATGGGATTGTTTAGGAAGATCAAAATGGCCCAAAACTTGTTGGGTTGCTTGATTAATTAAAATACCATCACCGACAACTGAAATTTTTCGTTTTTTAAGTAAAACCCGCTCTTCATCCTTGGTGAGTTTAATATTTATATTTAAAACCAGAGCGCTTCCTAACGGTACATTTTTTTTCTCTGTAAGTTCTACTTCTAATTCTTCATCAGTGTTTTTTTCTTCTTCTTTCGGGGTAGGAGGAGTAATTTCAACTAGAAAATCTCCCTCAATAACTTTCACTTCACCAAAGAACTCACCCAAATTTGCTTTATACCATTTTGTCCAATGGCCATAGATTACTTCTGTTAGATCATTTTGAACTTCAACCCCAAGTTCGTTCCAAGTCAAATTAGTCAGTGTCAATTTAGGAGAGATTATAAGAGAAGAATATTTTCTTCCTTCATTTGATTTAATAAAACGAAAATAGATTTTATTCAAAAATTTTCGATCTACCTTTGCTTGGAGACTTAAGTATCTTGATTTAGGATATTTAGGAGAACGAGTTATCGTCTTTATGGCGTAAGATCTGATTGCACGCCCAATAGAGGGATATTTTATTTTAATGGCAGCTCTTTTGGCCCGCAATTCTTTAGTATATTTTGCTTTGACTTTAGAGTCTACTTCCTCACCTTCAACAATTTTATATTTGGTTTTGAGCTGCTCTTTAGTCTCGTCAAAATGTTCTTCAAACTTTTGATCAAAAATTTCCCAAAAACTTTTTCCATTAAGACCTTGGGCCTTAAGATCCTTGTTCAAAACATCACGAAACGCGTTATGTAAAAGTTGTCCTTTAATAAATTGAATTGAGTCCTCATCTTGAGCATAAAACCGCCCCTCTCCAGTTATAAAATCTGAGGCAAAAGCGGAAGTAGTCAAAATTAGGCAAAAAATAAGGCCTTTAATCATTTTTCTCCTGTGGAACCTATTATCAACTTTACACTATTTGTCTTAAATACGTCATTAATTTTCATGGATAACTGCGGCGAAGGCGACACAAAATAATCCCTTCCCAAAGATATTCGGGCCTTCCCCTGAACCCCTTGGAAAAACAAAATCAAGGGTTTAGTCCCGGGATAGGCCAGAATTGACTCCTTAAGGCCTCTTAAACGCTCAGGTTCTAAGTTTTCTATTTCTGTAGTTACATAAACTGCTGATACTCTCTCTTCACTCACATCACTGAGCTTTCTTATTTTACTGGGAAAGAATTTTCGAGGATTTTCCTGATAATTTATATTTCCTTCCATCACCACCAAATCCTCACGCATAAAAAATCTTTCATACTCGGCATAGGTTTTAGGGAATACCACACATTCAATCTTGCCACTTTTATCTTCTAAAGCGGCCAGACACATCTTATCCCCTTTCTTGGTTAGTAATTTCCTTCCCGGCATTAAAAGGCCTACCAGGGTAATGTCAGGGCCTCGTGCCTCTTTCCAATTAGTTGATTTCTTTTTTCTCTCTTCTATACTTTGCACATTTTCTACCGGCATAGAAGAAACCTGTTCAATGAGGTCATCAAGACCATCTAGGGGATGACCAGAAAAATAAATTCCTACCAAGGCCCTTTCAAAGTCTAATTTTTCTTTGGATTCAAAATCAGGAATGACCTTAACTCCTAATAATTTTTTTAAATCTGCCCCCTCATTGGCCTCAGTTGTATCCTGGGTAAGATCAAATAAGTTTCCTTGACCTACTCTCCTGTCAGCAGCAATTTTTTGTCCATGAGACATAAACAGCTCTAGATTTTCAAGTAGAGTTTTTCGATTAAATTTTTCATATAAATCAAAACATCCCACCTTTATTAAGGCCTCTAGGCTTCGTTTATTGGCCACTCGAAGATCAACTCTTTCACAAAAATCTAAAAAACTTTTATAAGGGCCATTTTCTTCTATCTCCCGCCTGATTTCGGCCACCGCAGGCCCTCCAACATTTTTTATCGCCCCCAGGGCAAAACGAAGTTTTCCTTCCACCACATTAAACAAATAAAGTGATTCATTGATATCAGGAGGTAAAATTTCACATCCTTGTTTTTTAGCATCGTAAATATAGGCAGTGATTTTATCCGTATTATTTAATTCCGTACTTAAAAGTCCGGCAAAAAAACATACTGGATGATAATATTTTAAAAATGCTGTTTGGTAAGCGATAAAGGCATAAGCGACAGCGTGTGATTTGTTAAATCCATACTTTGCGAATTGCGCCATCTGTTCAAAAAGCTCTACTGCTTTTTTCTCATCAAAACCTTTTTCCACTGCCCCTTTTCTAAAGATTTCCCGGTGACGGTTCATCTCTTCTTCTTTCTTTTTCCCCATGGCCCGTCGGAGCATATCTGCTTGGCCTAAGGAATAGCCTGCAACCATCCGAGCAATATTCATAACCTGTTCTTGGTAGACGATAACACCAAGAGTATCTTGTAATACCGGTGCTAATTCGGGAAAAGGATATTTTACTTTTTGCCTACCGTTTTTAATATCAACAAAACTATCAACCATTCCCGATTCCATAGGGCCTGGTCGATAAAGTGCATTAATTGCCGTTATATCTTCTATCGAGCTTGGTTTAATTCTTTTACAAAGGTCAATCATGCCTGAAGATTCAAGTTGAAAAACTCCAACAGTTTCACCTTGCGATACATAATCAAAAACTTTCTCATCTTCTAAGTCGATGTTTTCAATATTGAAATCTTTTTCACGCCCCTTTCGAATATGTTCACTCGCCAGGGAAATAACGGTTAAGGTTTTTAATCCTAAAAAATCAAATTTAACTAAACCAATTTCTTCCGACCAGTTTTTATCAAACTGGATGACCTGTTCACCTTTGGCCCCAACAAAAACTGGACAATATTTAACCAGGGGTTCACTGGTAATAATAACTCCCGCAGCATGAATGGAGGCATGACGATTAAGTCCTTCTACACCTAGAGAAACATCAATAATTTGTTTTATCTTGGGGTCCGTGTCTTGAAGTTCACCAAATTTTGGTTCGGCCTTTAGTGCATCCCCTAAAGTTATCCCAAGCTCTTCGGGAATTAATTTTGCCAACATATCTGCATCAGAATAAGGCAGACCAAAAACCCGGCTAACGTCCCTGATAGCTGCCTTGGCCTGAAGTTTTCCAAAAGTAACAATCTGGCCTACCCGCTCTTTTCCATACATCTCGGTGACATGATCGATAACCTCCCCTCTTCTCAATTGGCAAAAATCGATATCAAAGTCAGGCATAGAAATTCTTTCTGGATTTATAAATCTTTCAAAGAGCAGGTTATAAGGAATGGGATTAATATTGGTAATCTGAAGTGCATAGGCCACGATGGAACCGGCACCTGATCCCCTTCCAGGGCCTACAGGAATATCTCTTTTTTTAGACCATTGGATGAATTCAGCAACGATAAGAAAGTAACCGGCAAACCCCATATCACAGATCATATCCAGTTCTTCATGGGCCCGAGCAATATAACCTGGTCGTACTTCAGATTCCCAATTAGTATCCAAAATAATTTTATTAAAGTGAGGCCCTTTAAAACGCTCTTCCAATCCTTCAAAAGTTAAACGCTTAAAATATTCCTCTTGAGTTTCACCCGTATCTATTTCAAAATTTGGAAGATGATAAATTGGATTTCCATTTTCATCCTGCCAAACTAAATTTACATTACATTTTTCAGCAATTTTTAAGGTATTACTAATTGCTTCAGGGTAATCACTAAAAAGATCTATCATTTCCGAAGTAGATTTCAGATAAAACTCGTTAGTTTCATATTTCATTCTGTCACTATCATAATAAGTTTTTTTAGCGCCCACACACATTAATACATCTTGATCTAGAGCATCTTCTTTTTTTAAATAATGAACTTCATTAGTTGCCACTAAGGGAATATCATGAACTTTTCCAAATTCGATTAGTTTGGAATAAGCTTCTTCCTCTTTTAAGAAATGATTTTGAATTTCAATATAAAAATCTTCTTTAAAAATTTCTTTTAATTTTAAGAGTGCCTTTGAACCTTTCTCATTTTCATCAGCAAAGAAATTATTTCCTCCAGGACCTTTTAATCCGGCAGAAAGAGCAATAAGCCCTTCACTGTATTTTTCTAAAATTTCAAAATCAGCTCGTGGTCTATAATGAAGTCCCTCAAGATAGGCAGTGGAAATAATCTTACAAAGATTTTCATAACCGGTATTATCTTTACAAAGAAGAACTAATTGAAAAATTTCGTATTTGGCCTCCATCTCATCTTGAAAAGAGAGATGAGGTCTGACCTTAGGTTCTTCTCTTGAATTTCTAGAGTCGAGTGTGAGATAAATCAGGGCGCCAAGAATAGGTTTTAATCCCGCTTGTTTTGCCTTTACGTAAAATTCTATGGCGCCAAACATATTGCCATTATCGGTTAAGGCAACAGATTTTTGCCCTAAAGCGTTTGCTTTTTCAATCAGATTTTTAACTTGGATTGTGCTATCTAAAAGCGAGTACTCAGAGTGAACATGAAGGTGAACAAAATCCTCAGGAGGCATATAATTTTTCCTTTTATAGAAAAATGATACTACTCCTTTTATCCCAATATTTCAGGACGCTTAATGCAATTGCTCTGTGTTATGCGACCTGATCTTCATCCTCATCTCTAGGTGGTTGATTTTCCGGATCTAATTCCTCTGGATCTACTACTTTTAACAAGAAATACATTGGTGAATGCAATCCAGATAGATACCAGGACATGACGATCATTAATAAGTGTGCCGGAAGAGAGAACATTAAGAGTTGCCTAGAAACTTCTGGAAATAAGTCCATATTAGTCATCATATGAAGGACAGCTGGCAGATAGGCCAAAAGGAAAAGAATCATGACCCTTGCGGCATATTTTTTAGTCTCTGGAATAATGATAAAAATTGCCATCATACATTCACAAAATCCGGTAAATAAAACAATCGGTAGATGAAACGGAATATAGGGAGGCATCATTGCTAAATAAAAATCTGTCTCCAAAAAATGCCCGAGTCCAGTAGAGAAAAAGACTAAAAATAAAAATCCACGAAGGATGAAATCTAAGGCCTTCATTAAACGCCCCTTTTAGTAAAGTATATCATACGTTCGAAAAATTATGGATTAGTTTTAAAGAATTAAAAAGTCTTTGTTTAATTTAACAATAAATTTTATTTATTCCCACTCAATAGTGCCTGGAGGTTTAGAAGTAATGTCATAAACAACTCTGGTTATCCCTTTCACTTCATTAGTAATTCGAGAAGATACTTTTTCTAGAAATTCATAAGGAAGCTTAGACCATTTAGCTGTCATGCCATCTGAACTATCAACCATCCTAAGAGATAGAACATGTTCATAGGCCCTAGCATCTCCCTTAACTCCTACCGTTTTAACCGGAAGTAAGACAGTGAAGGCCTGCCATGTATTATTATAGAGATTATGTGAATTAAGTTCTTCAAAAAGAATTTGATCTGAATCTTGAACCGTTTTTATGGCCTCAGGAGATAGTTTTCCAAGGACTCTAATACCAATTCCAGGGCCTGGAAAAGGATGTCTGTAGATCCAAGATTCAGGAAGCCCTAGCTCTTTTCCAATCTCTCTAACTTCATCTTTAAAAAGAAGTCTGAGTGGCTCTAATAGCTTTAGTTTCATTCTTTCAGGAAGTCCGCCAACATTGTGATGAGATTTAATAGTATCTGATTTACCAGTATCTCCATGAGGACTACTTGATTCAATTACATCTGGATATAAAGTTCCCTGCAGTAGATACTCAAAATGGATATCGTGATCTTGCTCAAACTTGTGAACCTTTTCTTCAAAGACCTCAATAAAAGTTCCACCAATTATTTTTCTTTTTTCTTCTGGGTCGGTTACTGGATATAACTTGTTTAAAAATTGATCTTTAGCATCTACAATTTCAATACTTAAATCAGTTTTTTCTTTAAGCATATTAATATGAGTATAGTCTTGAGGTCTTAGTAATCCCGTATCAACGAAGAAACACTTAACCCTATCTCCATGGATTTTGTGGGCCAATGTAGCGGCGACAAGAGAGTCGACTCCACCACTAAAAGCACAAAGAATATATTTTCCTTTTATGGACTCCATCATTTGGGTAGTCTCTTCAAGCATTGTCGAGGAAGTCCAATCCTTATTTAGCTTGGCAACATTGGTGTAGAAATAATTTAAAATATCTAAACCATGATCTGTGTGTTCAACCTCAGGATGAAACTGAAGTCCCATGATTGGTCTTGTATTGTGTTCGATGGCACCGATAAAGCCATTACTAGTTTCCATTGCCACATGAAAATCTTTTGGTGCCGTTGCCAAATGATCTGAATGGCTCATCCAAACATTTATTTCAGTTGGGCAACCTTCCATCTTAAAAGGAGATTTCATATGGATTTTGGCATGGCCATATTCTCCGGTTACTCCTCTTTCAACTTCTCCACCAAAAGACTTACCAATTAATTGCATTCCATAGCAAATTCCAAGAACCGGCAAATCTTCTCTTTCAAAAATAAAGGAATAATCATTCACATCTTCAAATACTGAATTAGGTCCACCTGAGAGTATTAATGTTTTAGGGTAAATCCCCTGCCCAAATAGCTCTTTTGCTTTTTCCAAAGTATAAATCTGAGCTGAAAATCCCAGCTCCCGACTCTTTCTAGTGATGAGTTGAGTATATTGGGAACCAAAGTCTATAATCCATGTTTGACGATTTTTCATATTTTACTCTTTATTGAATTTTATAATTAGGTGCTTCTTTTGTAATCATCACATCATGGGGATGAGATTCTTTCAATGAAGCGGCAGTAATTCTAACAAACTCTGCTTTTTCTCTAAGCTCATTTAAGTCTGAGGCCCCGACATACCCCATACCGGCCCGAAGACCTCCGAGTAGTTGATAAATTGTACTTACAAGAGAACCTCTGTATGGAACTTGTCCTTCAATTCCTTCAGGTACTAATTTTTTTACATCATCAATACCGGCCTGACCGTATCGATCCTTTGAACCAATTTGCATGGCACCTAAAGAACCCATTCCACGGTAAACTTTAAAACTTCTTCCCTTATACAGGATTGTTTCTCCAGGTGATTCATCAGTTCCTGCAAATAAACCGCCAATCATAATAGCATTGGCCCCAGCGGCCATGGCCTTGACAATATCTCCAGAATATTTAATTCCTCCATCAGCGATGAAAGGTACATTTTCTCTTCTACAAACTTGAGCACATTCTAAAACTGCACTAAATTGAGGAACCCCAATCCCTGCCACAACTCTAGTAGTACAAATAGATCCAGGCCCTACACCTACTTTTATCCCGTCAACCCCGGCCTCTATCAGTTTTTCACAAGCAGCTCCAGTAGCAACATTTCCACCGACAACATCAATATCTGGATAATTTTCTTTTACCCACTTAACCATATTGATTACATTAATATGATGACCATGAGCAGTGTCTACAACAATGGCATCGACATTGGCCTGGGCCAACATTTCAACTCTTTCTTTTTCACCTTTTCCCACACCAACTGCAGCAGCAACTCTAAGTCTTCCCAGAGAATCTTTATTTGAGTGAGGAAAATGAATTGTCTTAGTTATATCTCGAATTGTGATAAGGCCTCTTAATTTACCTTCCTCATCAATAACCGGAAGCTTTTCAATTCTATGACGATGAAGCAACTGTCTGGCCTCGGCCATATTAATATCTTCCTTAGCGGTAATCAACTTACTTTTAGGAGTCATAATATCTTTTACTTTAAGACTTAAATTTTCCTCAAATTGCATATCTCGACTAGTGAGTATCCCTATTAAATAAGAATTTTCATCTACAACGGGAACCCCTGTAATATTGTGTTTGTGGGTTAACTCAACCACTGTATTTAATACGGTTTCAGGTCCTACTGTGACAGGTTCTAAAATAATTCCTGCCTCATATTTTTTTACTTTCTTTACTTCAGCTGCCTGCATCGCTGGAGGAATATTTTTATGAATAACGCCAATTCCACCCTCTTGTGCCATAACGATAGCAACTCTTGACTCAGTAACTGTATCCATTGCTGCTGATACTAATGGGATATTTAAGGGGATATTACGTGTGAATTTTGAATAGAGTTTAGTCTCACTTGGCAGAACTTCAGAAAAGCCCGGTCGCAAAAGTACATCATCGTATGATATTGCTAGTTTAGTTTCTAGATTTTGGGCCATGACTCTCTCCTCCAATAAATTGGCCCAATATAGCCTATTTTTGATAAAAAATATAGTAGTTGAAGGAATTACATTCTTGTTATTTTACGGCCTTAAGCGCTTTTATAAGAGAATCGAGCTCATTTTCCTCAGAGGCCATTTTTCTAGTCTTTTCCTTTTGACCAAAAATCTGAACCTTAACCTCAGTTTTCTTGCTAAGTTCTCTCACCTTCCCCTCTGATTCAGGTGACTTAACTACCTTTTTTGCCCTATCCAAGGGGATAAAAATAATTTTTCCCCTGGCCGAGCTAGGCCTTCTGACGCTTGAAATTGACCTAGTGGGCGCCTTTACCTTGTAGAATTTCGCCGTGGCCAAACTTAGAGAATTTTCTCCTATCTTGGCAGCAGCTTGTGGCTGTCCTCCGGACAAATCGGTTTGGACTGTTGAAAATTGGCCCCCATACACTTCTATATTTGATCCCGCTAAAAAAGGATTCTTAAATTTAAATTTTCCATCAATCGAGAGAAGTTGGGTTGATCCATTGCTTAAATCGTAAGATAAAATGGCCTCACCAGTAGTAAAGCTTGTTTGTGAATTGGCAGTTTTTATATTCATCGCCTTATTGGTCGTAAATCGACTCTTAATCCTCAAAAATCCTTTCTTTACCTCAATAAGGCCATTTGAAAATGTAATGTGACCTTCCGAGGCCAGATTATATTGACGGTCATTATAATCAGAAAAAGTAAGTTGCCCCTGCTCTTCTACCAAGATCTGAGAATTAAACTCAAGAGCATCTCCTCTCTTTAAAATTTTGGTATTTTCATATTCATCAATTAAAAAGGCCTTACCTGTTACTGAGTTAACAAAACCAAAGTTTTGCCCCCAACAAATTAAAGGAAAGAAAATAAGTAATAGACTATTTATTTTTAATTTTTTCATAATGTTCACTCAATATTTTCCATTCAGGTGTGTTTTTATAAAGCTCTTTGAACTCTTCTAGTTTTGAATAGAATTTTCTTTTTTTTCCTATTTTATAGAGAGTCAAGGCCCACCAAAGTTTGCTACTTAAATAAAAAGATGAATTCGGGAATTCTTTCAATAATTTTTCAAAATAGACTTGAGACCAGGTAAAATGCTTACTTTCATAGGAGGAGACTGCTGCATTAAAAAGTAATTTATCATCGATCTTTGAATACTTTGGATAGTGTTTTATTAATGCACGATAAAATTGCGATGACTTATTAAAATCATCCCTTTCAAATTCGACTTCGGCCACAAACAAAAGCTCATCTGCGGTCCAGTTATAATCTTTAAATCTCACTAGATCTTTATCTTTTTCAATACTTGAAATTTCACGAGAGGGTCCAATCTTTGCTGAAATTTGAGCATATTTATTTTTCATTCCCAGCTGATGTACTTCATTTTTTAGATTATTTATTTCAAGTTTTAAGAATCTATTTTCTTTGGCCAAGTTTAAGGAAACTTTTTCGAAGTTGTTGACTTCCTCAACTCTTTTAAACCAACGTTTTCCCCACCCACACCCGGAAAGAAGCAAGAGACTGGCAATTATTGGATAAAGTTTAAACATGATAAATTCCAATAAACATTTGATTTCATATCGGAATTTCTTAAATTTCATTTAGAGAATTATGGTGATTTTAAACTTTTTTTATTTAGTTCTTATCTTTGTTGCGCAGCATTTATATATATTTATGATACATTAACCCTCTTGAGAGGATTAAAAATGAAAAAACTTATTATTCTTATTTTCTTATCTTTTAGTAGTTTAGTTTTTGGAGCAGGTCAGGAAGGTGTTCCTAATACGCCCGTTAAATTTACTATCCAAAGTTTTAAAGACCAAACTGGTAACCTTTATGCTGCTTTAAATTATGAGAATTATCCTAATTGGCACACATATTGGAAAAATCCTGGCGATGCAGGACTACCCATACAAACCTATTTCTTTATTGATAATGATCCTATCGAGTTGGCAGAGATGGAATGGCCTGCTCCTAAAAGATTTGTCGAAGCTGGTGATATTGTAACCTATGGCTACACCGGAAGATACACCCTTTTTTATAAATTAAAAAAAGAAGATATAGAGAGACTTAAAGGAAAACAATTAACCGTAAAATCCAATTGGTTGGTGTGCAAGCACATCTGTATTCCAGGTAAAAAGGTCCTCCTCGCACAGTTTGATGGAGTTGAATTCAAACTCCCTAAAACAGAAAAGTTTCATTTCAAAGCAAATGAGATGGGAGAACAATTTGCTTCTCTTCCCAAAACGGTTGCCTTTCCAACGGCCTTAGATATTATTCTGGCCAAAAATAAAACAGGAGACCTCTCTTTATTTTATAATTTTTCCCATGAAGATAATTCTTCTACCTTAGTTAGAGAGCGAAACTTCCTTATTCCTTTCCCCATAAGGCCCTTTGATTTTCACCGTGAAAAACTTTTTGAGGATAAAAAAGGAACTCTCTATGGCAAAATAAAAATTGAATGGGATGGGGAATTTAGTGAACCTCCTGTGGCCTTACCTGAAAATGGAATCTTTAAAACCCCCTACACCCTTAAGTTCTTGTATTTCAATCCTCTTTTAAAGGTCTATGAAGCGGTAGAAAGAAAATTTAAATCAATTGATCAACATAATTTTGATAAATCAGAAAGTTTTTTCGCCTTATTAAAACCGATAGATTCTAGATCATCAGAGCATCTCAATAAGGATGCCACCCCCATATCTGAGGGGACCTTTTTTTACTACTTCTTATTTGCCTTTTTAGGAGGACTTCTTCTAAATATTATGCCCTGTGTTCTGCCCATAATATCTTTAAAAATATTTTATTTAATCAAACATCGTAATGAATCTAGGGCCCAACTTTTAAGACATAATATCTTTTATTCTCTAGGTATATTATTCACCTTTTCAGTCCTAGCAGCAGTTATTATGGGTCTTAAATCAACGGGCGAATTAATTGGTTGGGGCTTTCAACTCCAATCGCCAAAATTTTTGGCCGCGATCATTTTCATTTTATTTGTTCTTGCCTTAAATCTTTTCGGTCTCTATCACTTTGTGACTCCAGGAGGGAAATTCTTCGGCAATATTCAAGTTAAAGAGGGCCTTTGGGGTGACTTTTTAAGTGGCATTCTCACTACTATTTTAGCAACTCCCTGTAGCGCTCCTTTTCTTGGAACTGCTTTAACCTTTGCCTTTACCTCAAGTAATTTTAACATTATTGGAATATTTTTCGGTATTGCGCTTGGATTGTCCTTTCCTTTTCTACTAGTCGGTCTCTGTCCTCGCCTAATCTCTTTCCTTCCAAAACCCGGGCTTTGGATGGAGAAATTTAAGAAGTTTTTAGGTCTATCTTTGATTCTTACAGTTGTATGGCTTTTAGATGTATTAGTAGCAGTTGATCCTGGCCCATCCTTTTTAACTCTACTAGGAACTTCTTTGGCGCTTATCTTTTTTGCTTTTTATATTAGAAGACATATCACCAAGCATAAAATGATACTCGCTATACTTTTCATCCTACCAATTGGACTCTTAGGAAAAATCACTTTTTCTAAGCAAGAATTAACAACCTATAAACCTAAATCTATGATCAACTCAGAACTTCCGTGGGAAGTCTGGTCTCCAGGAAGACTGGAACAATTAAAAAACTCTGGTCGTTTTGTCTTTGTAGATTTCACTGCTAAATGGTGTCTTACCTGTAAAGTAAATGAGAAGTTGGTTTTAAATACTGATGCCTTTAAAAAGCTTGTTAAAGATAAAAATGTAGCGCTTCTTTTAGCGGATTGGACCAAAAGAGATCAAACTATTACCAACTGGCTTTTCTCAAAAGGAAAAGTCGGAGTGCCTGCCTACTTTATTATAACTAAAGATGGACAGATGTTTGATCTAGGAGAAACCATCAGCATCGGTGAAATTAAATCTTATATTAAATGATGTTTTGAAAACGCGAAGGAAGCTTCATTAGTTTTTCAACTTCTTCCATGGGATCTTTAAATTCATATAAAACATTATAAAGACCGCGAGAGAGTCTTGCCTTAATTTGATATTTTTCCGCCAGAAAATAGGCCGCCTTAGTGGTTTTATGGCCTTCAACGGTAAATCTGTGACTATTAATTATTTCTTTGGGGTTTCCACCTGATGCAATTTCAAATCCAAATTGCTTATTCCGACTTAGATTCCCCGTAACTGAAAGAATAATATCACCCATACCGCTTAAACCATAAAAAGTTTCAGGTCTCGCATTATAAACTACTCCAAAGCGTAGCATTTCAGTAATCCCCATAGTGATCATAGCAGCAGTTGTATTATGGCCAAAGCCAAGGCCCTCTACAATTCCACCAGCGATGGCCAATAGGTTCTTTAAAGCTCCACCAAGAAGAACTCCTCTTACATCAAAGCAAGGTAGAATTTTAAAATATGGTGTTTCCATATAAGTTAAAATCTTTTCTAAAACTTGTCTGTCTCTTCCGGCCAAGGAAACTGCTGTCGGATTTTTATCCATTATTTCTTTGGCAAAAGATGGGCCGGATAGATAAGTGAAATTATCTCTAAAATCGGCAAAGTGATGATAATAGATATCGTTTGGAAGTTCTAAAGTATCTGAATCCATCCCCTTGGCCAGAGAAACACACGGAATACCCTGCGCCAAATAAGATAAAAGGACATCATAGTTGTCCTTACAAAACTCACCGATTGCTTTGGTGGGTAGCCCTGATACCAAAAGCTCTACTTTTCCTTCAACTAGTTCGGAGACCTCATCCCATGTTAATGCGGGATAAAGATTATCTGGAATTTTTTGTCCCGGCAGATAAATTTTATTCTCTCGCTCTCCTTTGAGGGCGTCGTAGACATCCTGAGAACGGACTTTTAAGATGACTCTTTTAAAATTATTGGAAAGTACAGATGCTATGGCCGTTCCAAAGGCCCCCGCACCAAAAACTAGAGCAGTTTGATTTTTCACTTTTATCTCCTTTAAAGAGAGATGACTCCCTTTATCTGAGATGCTTTTTCATAAATCTCCATGATTTCTAAAGTAGAATCCATGTTTTTTTTTGAAGTTACACTCAGATAATTCCCTTTCTTGGAATTTTTCTTAGAAATATTATGGCCTGCTAAAATCTTTTCTAATTCTTGTTCTCGATCTTTTGGAACAATAAACTTGAAAGTATATTCACAAGGCCATGTATGATGTTCTTCTAATAAATCTTTAAATCTTTTCTTATCCACAATTAAAATTCTTTTATTTTTGGCACAATACCCTGTGCATATCTAATAAGGTCTATGACTTCTCGAACACAGGCCTGGCCACTAGGTCTTATTGTTACATAATCAACTACTTCACGAATTTCAAAACTCGCGTTGGGAACAGTAGCGGAAAACCCGGCCCTCTTTAAAAGAGGTAGATCAAAAAATTCATCCCCCATATAAAGGATTTCATCATCACTGTGCCCCTTATCTAAAACTTTAAGATAGGCATCTCTTTTATCTTCATTACCCAGAAATACATAATCGAGATTCAAGTTTTCCTCAAATCTTTTTACTACTCCAAGACTTTGGCCGCCGGAGATAACTCCAACTTTAATCCCTGCCTGCATTAATACTTTCAGGCCATAGCCATCTTGAGTATGAGTTGACCTGTTAAACCCCACGGGTTCTCCATCCCAACTAATCAGTCCATTGGTTAAAATGCCATCAACATCAAATAGAGCAACTTTAATTTTGGATAATTTTTCATGATATCTTTTGGAAATTTCTCTAAGGTCTAGGTTCATCTTGAGGCCTTATGAATTCTTAAAAGAACCTCAACAAGCCCTTTCACCTCATCAAGAGGCAAGCAAGTAGCACTATCAGATAAGGCCTTTTCAGGAACTGGGTGGGCCTCCATAAAAATGCCGTCTGCCCCAGCAGCAATGGCCGCTTTTGCAAGAGAAACGATATATTCTCGTTTTCCACCAGAGCTGGTTCCAAGTCCTCCAGGCCTTTGTACACAATGAGTAGCATCATGAATTGCCCGAACTCCAAATCCTTTCATGATTTGAAAAGAAGACATATCTACAATTAGGTTATTATAACCAAAAGTAGTTCCTCTTTCCGTTAGCAGGATCTGATCTTTAGGAAGAAAGTTTGCTGCTTTTTCCACAATATTTTTAGTTTCTTCAGGACTTAAAAATTGCCCTTTTTTAATTTTTAATTGTCTGCCATATTTTGCAGCGGCCTTTGCTCCCGCAACGATTATATCTGTTTGCCGACAAAGAAATGCCGGAATTTGCAAAGTATCTACAACACTGGCAACCATCTCTGCCTGTTCTGGCATATGAAAATCAGTTATTACTGGAAGGTCAAATTGATGCTTAACTTTTTCTAAAATGGCCAATCCCTTTTCTATTCCAGGCCCACGATAAGAATCAATGGAAGTTCTATTTGCCTTATCAAAACTGCCTTTAAAAGAAAGGTTAATTTGCTCACTAAAAGGTTCAAGATCTCTTTTAATACGGTCTGCTATTTCAAGTGCTAGGCCCTCTGACTCAAGAACACATGGCCCTATAAAAAAATCTAACTTCATCTTAAACTCTCTTTTGTCCGTAATCATCTGCACTCTTCACAAAATTACGAAACAGCGGATGAGGCGAAAATGGCCTTGATTTAAACTCTGGATGGTACTGACAGGCTATAAAATATGGATGATCTTGAATTTCAATGATCTCTACTAAATTAAGTTTTTTATTAACTCCTGAAATTTTCATCCCAGCATTTTTTATTTGATCAAGAAAATCATTGTTAACTTCAAGTCTATGTCTATGTCTTTCAGAAATATCCTTATGGCCATATATTTCCTTGGCCAGGGAGCCTTCTTCTATACTGCAATCGTAGGCACCAAGTCGCATTGAACCACCTTTTGATCCCTCTTTTGACTGCCCTTCCATGTAATGAATGACCATGTCACCCTCATTTTCAAATTCTTCGGAAGTGGCATTTTTAATTCCTGCTACATTTCTAGCAAATTCGATAAGAGCAAGTTGAAGTCCAAGACAGATACCAAGGAATGGCTTTTGATTTTCCCTGGCATATCTGATGGCCATTATTTTTCCTTCAGTGCCTCTTTCACCAAAACCACCTGGAACTAATATCCCATCAACGGTATCGAGATGTTTTTTTACACTTTCGTAATCTTTCACTTTCTCTGAGTCAATATAAACTAACTCTAATTTCACTTGATTTGCCAAGGCCCCATGTTTTAAGGCCTCATCAAGAGACTTATAGGATTCTATAAGGTCGGTATATTTTCCTATAATTCCAATCTTCACTTTTCTTAGTGGGTTATCAAAATTATAAGCAACTTTTTCAAGATCAGCTATTTTAGGTTTAGCAGTCCACATTCCGAGGAGTTCACAGATTTTTTCATCAAGTCCTTGATCATGAAAACTTAAGGGAACTTTATAGATGGAATCTAAATCCAGTGAATGAAAAATTTGGTCTTTATGGACGTTACAAAATAGCGCCAGCTTATCAAGCTGGTCTTGTTCGATTTGCCTATCAGATCTACAGATAATTATATTAGGAAAAAGCCCCTGCGATCTTAAATCTCTTACTGAGTGCTGTGCTGGCTTAGTTTTTAATTCACCGGCCGTTGCAAGATAAGGAAGTAAAACTAAATGAATAAATAAAACATTCTCAAGACCTACATCATTACCAAATTGCCTAATTGACTCAACAAATGGCAGGGATTCGATATCCCCAATAGTTCCACCAATTTCTGCCAATAAAACTTCCGCATCTTCAGCAGCAACGTGAATTCTTCTTTTTATTTCATTGGTGATATGAGGAACAACCTGAACTGTCTTTCCAAGATACTTTCCTTCCCTTTCGTTTTCAATAACCTGTTGATAAACTTGGCCTGTGGTAAAGTTACTTTTTTTAGATAGAGTTAACGAAGTGAATCTCTCATAGTGACCAAGATCTAAATCTGTTTCCGCACCATCGTCAGTTACAAAAACTTCCCCATGTTGAGTCGGACTCATAGTTCCTGGATCAACATTGATATATGGGTCCATCTTGAGCATATTAATTTTCACCCCTCTCCTTTCTAAAAGAGCAGCTATACTCGCAATTGCTAATCCTTTACCCAGAGAGCTCGATACACCACCAGTTACAAATATATATTTTTTTTGACTGTTTTTCTTCTTAGACATCTTTTAATGCCCCCTCTACTCGTTTAATATCTTCTGGAGTATCTACTCCTATTAAAGTCTGTTCTGTACAAAATCCCTTAATCGTCATTCCAAGATCCAATGCCCTTAATTGTTCTAAAGATTCAAGCTTTTCATTATAGCTTTGGGGTGCCTTACAAAATTTTTCCAAAGCATCTACTTTATAAGAATAAATCCCAATATGTTGGAACCATTCTTTTTCATCATCTTCATTTCGCGGATGAGGAATAGGTGCACGAGAGAAATAATGGCATCTTCCTAATTTTTCCGAAAAAATTACTTTAACTAAATTTTCATCGCAGAAATCTTGATCAAAGCCTTTTCGTTTTTTAATCAAGGTTCCTATATCCTCTCCTGAGGCGAGGTGATTCTCACATAATTTTCTAAGTTCTACACCTTTTAAAAGCGGCTCATCGCCCTGAACATTCACAATTAGGTCATACCCTTTATCTGCAAAATATTTCTTATAAGATAGATAAATCCTTTCTGAGCCTGTTTCAACTGGCTCATCCACACGGCAGACCTCTCCACCAAATGCTTTAACTTGGGCCTCAATGGCGGGGTGATCGGTCACTACATGAATATCAAAAGTAAATTTAGGGGGGTTTTGTCCTGGCCCTTTATTTAAGGGGGTTTTGGCACCCAGGCAGTTTTCATAAACCCTTTGAATCATTGACCTTCCGTCTATTAGGGCCAAGGGTTTGCCTGGAAATCTTTTTGAGTCAAATCGGGCAGGAATTAGAACCAGCACCTTCTTACTACTCATTGCAGTATTCTCCAGCAAATTTAATGAGAGAACTTACCACCTCCCATCACCATTGAAAAGTTATGCTAAAATTTTAGTAATAATTATAGGAAAGACTATGCTGCGTGTGGCAATTATATTCCTCACCATTTTGGCCCCTTTTGCAACGCCCTCTCAAGAGCACATTAGGGAGTATTTTAAGGGATCTGTTATAACAGATCCTACTAAGACACGTCGATGTGAAGAGTTAATTGAACATCGAGGTAAAAAAATCACCTTCAAAAATAATCTACTTGGGTTAATTGATCGGAATAAAAAATTACGAAAAATGGTGCCAAGAGAAAAAGTTACAGTGCATGAAAAGCTCGAACGAAATATTATTAATTTAAAAAGAGAACTAAAACTCGCCAGAATAAAAATTAAAAAGGCCAGTGAAGAAGTCATCATAAAAGGTTGCCCCGGAATTTCCCTTTAAGGCCCTCGCCATTCCTCTTTAATTGCTTTAGACTTTTTAACAAATGAAATTTTTTCTACTATTACTTATTCTTCCATACCTAGTTTTTGCAAAAAATAATTATATTGAAGAGACCTTAAAGCTTCCTCCTGATGAAGGAATATATAATTTTAAAGAAAATTTTAAAAGACTCCTGCTGACAGATGTCATTGAAAGAGGTCTCAGAAGAAATTTCAACGAACAAATTCGTTCCTATAGTAGCTCACTACTAGATATCGACTTTAAAGATACCAAAGATAATTTTTGGTGGCCGAGGTTAACCCTTGAACTTCATACAAACCCTCAAAAAATTGGAAAAATGATTACTAGTGATAGTACTAAAGATAATGCCACATCCTCCTATCCCAGTGGCGTTTTAGAGTTGAAATTTGAAGACTATAATCTTTTTAACTGGGGAAAAGATTATCTACTTTATTTAAATGATAAAGCGACTTATCAAAGAGATAAGAAAAGAATAAATGAAAATACTAGGGAATTAAAACATCGCCTTATCAAAACCTATTTCTCTGTTGATTATAGACAAAAAATTGTAAAAACGTTTCGTGACCAGCTACAAAAGGCCAGTTTTGTCTATCGCTTAAATCGGGAAAAAATGCTTTCCAAAAAAATCAATAAGCAGGACTTTCTTCAATCTAGATCCGACTTTTTAAGAATTCAAAATTTTTATCTCACCGCAAAAAGAGAAAGTGAATTTGCAGAAGAAGAACTTGCCAGATCTATCGCAGACTTACCTGGGAGTAGGTATCTTCTAGGTGATACACTAATCTATAAAAAGGTGAAAATCCCTATAAAAGAGGCCACTAGAATTTCTAGAAATAATAGCCCCTTAGTTCTTGATGCGAAGTTATTATTTGAAAACTCAACTAGGACCTATGAGTTTCAAGTAAGGGAAAATCTTCCATTACCCAAATTTGAAGTAAAACTTGGTTCTTATGCCTTTATGTTTGGCCCTGATGGGGGCAGAGGAATATATGAAACAAGTCCAGGAAATAAAAATTTTGAGCTTGTGGCCTCAGTTAATGCTGTTTGGGCAATTACCGGCCGTGATGGACTCTTTAATACTCGAAGGCTTAGAAGATCTTTAGTGCAAAATAGAAGAGAGTCAAAAAATCTTGAAAGGGCCACCTACATTATCGATTCTGGAATCCGTCAACGTTACAAAATGCTCCATTTTTTTGAAAGACAGATTGAGCTGGGAGAGGCAAGAGTAAAGACCAATATCAGGGCCTATGATTTAATACTTGAAAGATATATGAGTAAAAAAACTTCCTGGATTAATACTTCAAAATCCCTGGAAGAACTGGCCAAATCAAAAATTGATTTGGATCTTTTAAAATTCCAACACCTAGAAGAAAAAGTAAATCTGGCCTCCATCATTGGCGTAGAGGATTTTCCTGGCAATAATTTTGAAAGTTTAGCAAAAAGGATGGCAGGTAAATGAAAGCGCTCATCTTAATTATTCTTATTTTTTCAGTTAAATCATTCGCCCTAGAAAATACTGTCAAACATGTTGATAATAGAGGCGTTATTGATACTCTCGATTCTAACTACAAGAATGGTTTCTTCTTTTTTAATGAAGGCCTGCATCGAGGAGTAAAGTTTGAATCTACTGATCAACATGGTCATAAAAAAGTCTATGACACAAGAGATGATAAACATCATATCTCCTTTACCGGAAATTTTAATCTCGATATGGCCAACTTATCAGATATCGTAGGGTTTGATCTCTCTTATGGTTATCACTTTGCCACCGATGGCAGCCTTGAGTTTATAGTTTCAAAAAGTAATCCACTTTATACCCGGGTGGCAGACCCCTTTGGAAATGAAGAATTAGGAAATACTAAAGAAGACCTGCTCTCTATAGGACTTGGGCTTGGTTGGCGTTCCGATTTAATTCAAAGTATTATTCCCTGGGAACACCTATTTGATACTTTCAACTTTTATCTAACCTATAATATTTTTGATGAACTATATTCTGCCAAAAATTTTAGCGGCGCCGGATTTAGGGTCGATTATCTTATGAAATATCGATTCACCAAGACTTTTCATTTTGGGCTTAAAGTTGCCTATGCCCTGGCCTGGACTACCCGCGACCAAGAATTTGAAAATGAAAGTCGATCTGATCGCAGATTAAACCTGGGCCAGATGACTATGGGTCTTGACATTGGGCTCAATTTCTAGGTATTTCTTTATCTCTTCCCGAGGTAAATATGATCCCAAGATACGACAAAAAAGAAATCTCTAATATTTGGTCTGATGAAAATAAGTTCAAAACTTATCTAGAAGTTGAACTGGCAATTTTAAAGGCCCTTGAAGGTGAAAAAGTTCCAGCAGGTATCGCTGATACAATTTCAAAGTCAGCGAAGATAAACCCTGAAAGAATTGATGAAATCGAACAAGTAACAAAACACGATATCATAGCCTTTTGCACCTCCATCACTGAAAACCTAGATGCCAATATTGGAAAATACTTTCACTTTGGAGTCACCTCTTCAGACATTATCGATACCTCTTTAACTCTGCAGATTAGAGATTCAATTGATGTGGTCCTCCCCGCTCTTAAAGCTGCCGCCAAGGCCATTTTAAATAGAGCAGAAGAGATGAAAGATGTTATCTGCATGGGAAGGTCCCATGGGATGTACGCTGAACCCATGAGTTTCGGACAAAAACTTTTAGGCCATTACAATGAATTTTACAGACGTTTACAAGATCTTGAAAACTTTAGAAAAAATGATCTTACAGTTCAATTTTCTGGAGCGGTAGGAAGCTATTGTATCCTAACTCCAGAAGTTGAAAAAAAGGCCGCTGAGATTTTAGGACTTAAGGTAGAACCTGTCTCCACCCAAGTTATTCCCCGAGATCGACTGGCCAAACTTATAAATATCAATGGCCAGATTGCTTCGGCCATCGAAAGACTGGCAGTTGAAATCCGTCATCTTCACAGAAGTGATGTTAGTGAACTTCATGAAGGCTTTTCTAAAGGGCAAAAAGGTTCCTCAACCATGCCTCATAAGAAAAACCCTATCTCTGGTGAAAACCTAACTGGTATGGCACGAATACTTAAGTCTCATATGTCTATGGCGATGGAAAACTGTGTGCTCTGGCATGAAAGAGATATATCCCACTCATCTACTGAGAGAATGTATCTACCAGATAACTTCGGAATTTTATTTTATTCACTCACCCGACTTGAAAGCACCATGAATAATCTAAACTTTCACAATGAAGTAATGGAAGGAAGAGTCGAAGAAACTTTTGTTTATCTCTCTAGCTACTACCTTCACCACCTAATAGAAAAAACAGACTTCACCCGTGAAGAACTCTATAAGATCGTTCAAGAAGCTGCTTTTGAAGGAAATAAGGATAACTCTGTCGAAGTCTTTTTTAGCACACTAAAAAAGTCGCTTGAAGAGAAGGGTCAAAAACTAGATCTTCCAAACCCAAGCTTTGATGAGATTAAAAATATCTATCTAGGGCATGTGGATGCGGTTTTTTCAAGAAGTCTTGAGGTTTATCCGGCCAATTCTTTATAATTAGCTGCTATTGCCCAAACTTTATCATGGTGGCGATAACCCCAATACCTATGACCATCAAACTACCTAACTTGATTATTAGTTTTGATTCAAGGCCATCGATTTTCTTTTCCAACTTAAATTCAACACTTTTTAATTCAGCTTTAACTTCTGAAATATCCAGTTTAACTTCTGAAATATCAGCTTTAAACTCTGCCTTAACTTCTGAAACATCAGCTTTTAACTCTGCCTTAACTTCTGAAATATCAGCTTTAAACTCAGCGCTCATCTTTGTGAAACCTGAATTTAAATCTGATTTTGTGGCAAACTCTGAGTTCATAAGCTCCAACCAAATTTTAACTGCGGCCTTAGCTTGTTCGGCGCTAAAACCTTTTTGTTCTAGTTCCTCAGTATACACTAATGCATTAATCATTTCATCCTCCCTTTTTTAAAGAAGGAGTAGCAATAAAGTGAAATTATTTAGAAAGAATAACTGCCTAGTTTTATAGAACCTAAAAATACAGCTAGATCAAAAATTACATTTGCATATGAAATAAATAATTAATCCATAATCATATTGCTTACTTTAAATCACCTAAACACTGCTTGGCGCAAGCTTAAAGGTGACTAAACAATACTTAAGAATATTTATAAGATCTTTCTCCGAAATTAAAAATAACGAATCGGTTACGTTCTTTTTTAGAATAACATTTTTAAAAAAATAATGCGTAGGTTATAATCAGATATTTTTAA
>QNFX01000019.1 GCA_003650125.1 Campylobacterota bacterium | reverse complement strand
TTGAGGAATTTATTAAAGTAGTCGAAGGAAGACGCAGTGTTCGAGTTTACACAGAGGATAAAATCCCTGAAGAAGTAATGCGCTCTTGCCTTGATATGGCCCTTCTCGCACCTAATTCCTCTAATTTACAACCTTGGGAATTCTATTGGGTTCGAGACCCAAAAAAGAAAAAAAAGCTCGCGAAGGCCTGCTTTTCCCAGCCTGCAGCAACTACTGCTGCCGAGCTAATAGTGAGTGTGGCAAGAACTCAAACTTGGAAAAAACACTGCAAAGAAATGTTGGAATTATTTGAAAAGGGGGAACAGGAACCCCCTAAATCTGTGACTGCTTATTATAAAAAACTGGCCCCTTTTATTTATACTCAAGGGCCTCTGTCTATTTTGGGATTTTTAAAAAAAATATTCTTCTTCATTGTGGGATTTTTTAAACCAGTTCCTCGTGAACCAACGTCTAAATCTGATATGAAGTTATGGGCCAGTAAAACCTGTGCTCTTGCCTGTGAAAATATCATGCTCGCTCTTAGGGCCTACGGGTTTGATAGTTGCCCCATGGAGGGAATGGACTCTAAAAGAGTGGCAAAGGTTTTAAACCTTCCCAGTGATGCTTTTGTAGTGATGGTAATTAGCGCTGGCAAGAGATCTTCTAAAGGCGTTTATGGCCCAAGAATCAGATTTCCTAAAAATAAGTTTATTTTTGAAATTTAGCCAACAATGACTTGCATCACCTAAAGGCCTAAGTTTCATGAACAATTTTAAGAACTTATGGGTACAAAAAACCTCTTTTATGTTTGTAAAAATGTCCAAGCTTTTAGAATTAGGTAGATTAATACCAGTATTGAGAGTATAAGAAACCGTAGTTACCACCCATGGAGATATGAGATGACCCCAAATAGGGAGCTCCCAAAACAGTGCGAAAATTGCCCTTCAAAAGCTGAAGGAATTTTCTGTAATCTCGATCAATTAATGCTCAAAGACGTTAGCCTTCACAAAGTAGTAAATACCTATAAAAAAGGCCAAAACCTTTTTCTTGAAGGGACGCCATCTTTTGGTATCTTCTGTATTTCTGCAGGTAATATTAAAATCTCTAAGATGGGTGAAAACGGCCGTGAATCAATCGTTAAGATTGCTTCTAAAGGTGATGTCTTAGGCCCAAAGGGACTATTCTCAGAGAGTAATTACAATACAACCGCTACTGCCTTAGAAGACTCAGCAGTTTGTTTTATCGATAAAAAATATATTTCCCAACTGCTTGGCTCTAACCCAACTGTGGCGATGAACTTGATGAGTAAATTAAGTACTGATCTTGAAATATCTGAAACAAAACTGGCAAGTCTTTCTTATAAAAATGTTAGAGAAAAATTGGCCGGTGTTTTACTCGATCTAGTTAAATCTCATGGGAAAGAAGAAAATGGGCAAGTTAGAATTGATCTTAAGCTAACCCGTCAAGAGCTCGCCTCACTTATTGGTACTGCTACGGAGACCTTAATCAGAGTACTCTCTGAATTTAAAGAGGAAGAGCTAGTTGAACTACAAGGTAAGAATATCTATATTCTCAATCTAGAGAAATTAAAACTCACCGCATAAAAGATCGTTGATATTAATCATAAATTTCCCTTACCTAACTAATTGGTAAACTCCCTATTCACTGAGATAATTGCGGCACAAAAGGGGGTAATATGAAATTAGTTATTCACTACAATCATCTAGACCGTTCAGATTCTTTTGACCACCTAATCAAATCTAAAAGTGAAAAATTACTACACAAATTTAGAGGAGAGGGGTCTCTCATTTGGAACTGTACCAAAGAAAAAAAAGAAAATATCAGTCATGCCAGACTAAATCTAAAAGGAAAAATCTTTAATGCTACTACAAGGGCGAAAGACCTATATAAAACTATTGAAATAAACCTTGGAAAGATCGAAAAACAATTAGAAAAAGGATTCCAGTATGAAAGTTGAACATATGAGAGTTGCACCAAAAAGACCTCAACCGGATGAAATCTTACTGGTTAAAGATCTAATGACTACTGATCTTTTTACCTTATATGCCGATGACTCCTTAAAAATTGCAGAAGAAATCATGCAATGGAGAAATATCCGACATATTCCTATCATCAACTACGAAGAAGAATTGGTCGGTCTTATCACCCATAGAGATATTTTAAAGCATTCTATTTCTACTCTGGCGGAAATCTCCAAAAATGAGAGGGATAATTTAAATAACTCCATCAAGATGGAAAATATCATGCACACAAAAATGATTACTGTGCCGGAAAATACTCCGCTATTTACCGCTGCTAAAATTATCGCCAATAATAAAATTGGATGTCTTCCTATAGTTCAAAATTCTAAATTGGTAGGTATTATTACAGAGGCAGATTTTGTACAATATTTCATCCAGACCTCTTCCTTTTGGCCTGGACTGGTAAGTGTCTAGTGTAGAAGGGGAGTTTCTTCAGGGATAACTCCCCTATCTCTAAAACATGTAAAAACATCTTTTACGCTATCTTTAATATGTCTTGGATAGTGATCTAACTCAATTTGCGCTTTATAATGACAAATGTTTTTATTTGCCTCTAAGGCATGAAGTGAGTCTCTAGTTACTAATGGTTCCGTTTTTGTTAGTAACGCAAATTTTTCTGCTAAAGGTGCAATTATTTTTATCATCCACACTGGAGCATCAAAGGTCGGAATATCAACTCCCGTCAAAGAATTTACAATATTAGCAAGCTCTCTAATCGTGAAATGTCTTCCTGAGATTAAGTAATTCTCTCCAGTACGCCCTTTCGTTTCTGCATTCATTGCTGCCTTTACAACATCTCTGACATCAACAAAGTCAAACCCGCCAGCAACAAGTGTTGGCATTTTTTTATTTAAAATATCTAAGAAAACTTCTCCCATTCTAGAGCGAAGTAAATCATTAGGGCCTATTATCCCTGTAGGATTAATAATTACAGCATCGAGACCTTTAGCGATCACTTTTCTAAGTTCTTCTTCACCTTTTGCCTTAGAAAAATCATAGGCCGGGGCCTGTCCTTTAGTCACTTTTGGAGTGAATTCATCAACTACCCCACCACGATTGTTAATTTGAAAAGCGTGACAAGAACTTAGGTGAACAAATCTTTTTACTTTGGCAGCAAGTGCCGCTTCACTAATATTTTTTACACCGGTTACATTGGTTTCCCAAACACTACCATCGGGATCTCCCATAATAGAGATTTTAGCAGCACAATGATAGACGACATCTACGCCTTTGATGGCCCTATCTAAAGATGCTCTATCTAAGACATTTCCCTGAAAAATTTCAACCGGTAAATCATCAAGACCAGCTCGGCTACGATTAACTAAAACCTTTACCGTTCTGCCTTCATTTAGAAGTTCTTTAACTAAATTAAGACCCACATGGCCTGCGCCACCAGTGACTAGTACTGTATTCAAGAAGTCCTCCATCGAGTAATTTTGACCGAACATATCATTTTTGACCAAAAAACTCAACCTGGTGCGTAAATAGCTAAAAAAACATGCTAATTGCCTTAAATTACTAACATTTAGATCCATATTGCCGAAAAGATAGATAATGAAATTTGAACCGGGCCAATACTATACAATTCAATTTGATGAAAAAAACCTCATTGGAATTCCATTAAAAACTATTATTAGTGTTTTTCCAGAGGGAGAGATAACTCCTTTTCCCAAAAAAGTAGCAGGATTTATGGGAATGGCCAACTTAGCAGGAAAGGTTGTTCCCATCCAAAATGCAATCTCTGTGCATGGTTACAAAATGAATACGGAAGAGGAGAGCTATATAATCTTAATTAAAACCTATCTCGGAGAAGTGGGACTTTTGATTCCAAGGAAATTTAATATTACTTTGGTTTCAAAAGAGCAGATAGATGAGGCACTAGAAAATTATGATGAAGAAAATTATAAAAATCTTTTACCAATTAAAATAGAAGGGAAAAAACTGATACTACTAAATCCTAATATCCCATTTAAGGCCAATGAGATCAACAATCAGATCTCACAATTTCTTAGAAATAAATTCTTGAACCTCTAACAGGTGCTTAAAAACTTTTGCAATATCTGAAGCTTCTCCGCCGCCACCTTGAGCAAAATGTGGTTTTCCACCGCCTCTACCATTTAAGGGTTTTATAATTTCTTTTAATAAGTCACCGGCCTTGACTTTTTTACTAAGATCTTTTTTTACCCAGACAAAGGCCCTAACAGAATTTTGAGATGCCCCCATCAAGCAAACCATATCCATTTCTTTCTTTTCAATTAATTGATCACCAAGAGATTTTAAGGTATCTCCCTCAAGATCAATGTGGCCGAGAAAAAATATCTTGCCATTCACTTCAAACTCTTTAGTTGCAAGATAGTCAACACTGCCAATAGATATTTTGCTTTCTTCTTTTTTAGGTTTTGATTTTTTCTTAAGGTCTAAAATTCTTCCAGGAATATTTTCTACTCCAGTTCCTAGTATGTTTGCTGACTCTTTTAGCACTCTTGATTTTTGTTGATAAAGTTTTAATGCGGCCATTCCGGTTACTGCTTCTATCCGACGCACCCCTTTGGCCACACTAGACTCAGAAGTAATGATAAAAAGCCCAATCTCTCCGGTATTTTTGGCATGAGTTCCACCACAAAGTTCTACTGAATCACCAAACTTAACCACTCTAACTTGTGCGCCATAATTTTCACCAAACAAGGCCAAGGCGCCATGTTTTAGAGCGCTATTATAATCAGTTTCCAAGGTCTCATTTTCATTGTTTTTCATGATCCACTTATTAACTAAAGATTCTATCTCTTCTAATTCAACCTCACTAAGACCTGATTTGTTTTGAAAATCAAAACGAAGTCTTTCAGAGTTAACATAAGATCCTTTTTGAAGGGCATGATGTCCTACCACTTCTCGAAGGGCAGCATGGAGCAAATGGGTCGCTGAGTGATTTCTTCTGGTGTTAAATCTTGTCTCTTCATCAACTGAAAGTGAGATCTTATCGCCTACTTTTACTTCACCTTGATTTAAGATGGCACGATGAAGAAACACTTTTCCAAATTTCTGACAGTCTAAGACTTCAAAAGATAGATCTCCCACAAGAGCACTTCCTCTATCTCCAACTTGCCCTCCAGATTCACCATAAAAAGGAGTTTCCTGGGCGACAAAGAAAAACTCTCCCGTTGCTTTATCCACTAAGTTATTATCTTTAATAAGTCCTAAGACCTGACTTTTAGATTTAAGTTCAAGGTATCCATCAAAGATAGTTGCAGGAAATTCAGATAAAAGGGCCTCAATATCCATATCCTCTCCTACTGCCATACTACCTTTTACCACTCGAGATATTTTACGATGATTTTCAAAACATTGCTGAAAAGCTGCCTCGTCCAATCCATATCCCAATTTATCTAGATGGGCCTTTATAACTTCATGGGGCACACCAAAAGTAGTCACCAGCTCAAAGGCCTCATTCCCAGGAAAAGTTTTATCTTTAATACTCGGTATTAGAGAGTCGATTCGTTTAATTCCATCGTGAATAAGCGGAAGAAATTCATCGATTTCTGTTTTAATCTCATATTGCACAAATTCAAAATTTGCTATTAGAGAGGGATAAAACTCTCCTAAGGAATCCCTAATGATATCTAAGAGAGGATTAAAATCTATCGTAGTATGTCCATGTGAGGCCAAGGCACCAATACATTTTCTAAGTAATCTTCTAGGAATATAACCTTGACCTTCATTAGATGGCGCTACTCCTTCTGACATAATAAAGGCCGAGGCCCTTATATGATCAGAAATCATATAAGTAGTTTCTTCATCAGGACTAAATAATTCGTTCACCTTGTTCACGATGGGAACAAATAAATCTGTATCATAGACTGAGTTTAGGCCATTCATAATCATCGCCATTCGTTCAAGTCCTGACCCTGTATCCACACTTTTTAAAGGCAGTGGTTTGTAAGAACCATCTGCCTCTTTATTAAGTTCCATAAAAACACCGGCATTCCAAATCTCAATATATCTGCCAGTGGTAATAAACTCTTCTCCTGGATTCCATTTAGGACCAAAGGATTCACCACAATCAAAAAACACCTCAGTACAAGGCCCGCAAGGCCCTGTTTCGCCGGCCGGCCCCCAAAAATTATCGGCACCTAAGCTTACGATTTGCTGAGTGGGAATACCCATTTTTTCCCAGGCCTTAGCAGACTCTTCATCGCCTTTGAGACCTAGTTTTTTATTTCCTTCAAAGACTGTGACATAAAGTTTTTGCGGATCAAAGCCAAGCTTGTTAACCAAAAGATCAAAGGCCAGCTCTACCGCCTTTTCTTTATAGTAATCTCCAATTGACCAAGAACCAAGCATTTCAAAAAAAGTCAGGTGATGGCGGTCACCAACATCATCTATATCTTTAGTCCGAATACAAGGTTGATAGTTCACCAAACGAGGATAAGGAGGACTTTCTTTACCGAGAAAATATTTTTTAAGCGGGGCCATCCCCGAATTAATAAAAAGCAGGGTTGGATCATTTTTAGGAACCACCGAAGAGGATCCAATTTTTTGATGATCTTCTCCCTGGAAGTATTCCAAAAAGGCCTGTCTGATTTCTTTAGTAGTAAGTTTTTTCATAAGCTTAGATTATATCAAATAAAAATGCGGTGTACATCCATACCAAAACGATAATACTTAAAAAGAAAGTAGATGCCCTTAAATTTACATTATTGGTAGTTATATGAATCATGGAGTGAATAATTCGCAAAAATACATAGGTCCAAGAAAGTCCTAGATAAAATGGCGTCTCCATCCCCTTGGCAAAGATAAAAACCGCCAGAACGAAAAAGAACACTGGCATTTGATAGAGATTAGTTAAGTTATTTAAAGTTAACTGAATCCTCTCAGGCATGTCAGTAACTAATTTAAACTGGGAAAACCTGATCTCTTTGGCCTTATGGGCCTTTATTTTCATATAGGCCAAACGGGCCATTATCCACATGGCCCACATAAAAAGCACATAAACTGGAATGAAAATAGAATGGCTCATGATCTTAGATCCTTACGAAGAATTTTTCCTACCGGAGATTTAGGAAGATCTTTTCTAAACTCTACAAACTTAGGACACTTATATCTGGTCATATTTTCGCGGCTAAATGCTATCACCTCATCTTTAGTTAAGCTTTCATCATTTCTAACAATAAAGGCTTTTACCGCTTCACCACTTTTACTATCAGCAATGCCAACAACAGCACATTCAAAAATTTTAGGATGTCCACATAAGACAGCTTCAATTTCATTTGGGAAAACATTAAAACCCGAAACCAAAATCATATCCTTTTTACGGTCAACGATTTTAAAATAACCCTGCTCGTCCATCACTCCCACATCACCAGTTCTAAAAAAATCATCCTCGGTAAAGGCCAAGGCCGTCTCTTCAGCTCGGTTCCAGTACCCCTGCATAACTTGTGGCCCTTTAATACAGATCTCTCCCACCTCTCCGGCCGGGAGATCAGCACCTGAATCATCTTTAATGGTGACGATGGTGGAACTGATGGGAAGCCCGATTTTGCCATTGTATTCTGGAAGATTCATCGGATTCATACAAGCGGCGGGACTAGTTTCTGTAAGTCCATAGGCCTCAATTAAAGTACACTTAGTCACTTGCTTCCATCTAGTGGCGGTATCTCTTTGCACTGCCATTCCACCACCTAGAGTTACCTCTAGATGAGAAAAATCAATATCTTTAAAATCTTTATGCGCTAAAAGAGCATTAAATAAAGTGTTTACTCCAGTGATCACGGTAAACTTCCATTTTTTAAGTTCTTTAACAAAATTTGGAATATCTCTTGGATTGGTGATCAAAACATTGAGTCCACCGATTGAACTAAGGGCAAACAAGTTCGCAGTCAAAGAGAATATATGATAAAGCGGCAATGGAGTAATAACTATATGCCCAGGACGACATACACGCTCACCAAGCCAGGCCTTGGCCTGAGTTAAATTGGCCACAATATTTCGATGCGAGAGAATTGCACCCTTTGAAACTCCAGTGGTTCCACCAGTGTATTGAAGAAAAGCTGTATCTTCTAGGGTAATTTCCGGTTTGGCATAATCTTTGGTCCAATTACCATTCATCACGCTTTTAAAAGAAATAGCACTTGGTATGTTCCAATCTGGAACCATTTTTTTAACATATTTTAAAACAAAGTTAATAACCGCTGATTTTGGAAAACCAAGCATGTCCCCTACTTTAGTGGTTATAACATGTTCAACCTTAGTATTTCCTAAAACTTTCTCTAGGGTGTGTGCCGAATTTTCAAAAATTAAAATGGCCTTTGCCTCTGAGTCGTTTAACTGATGTTCTAATTCCCGGGCAGTGTAGAGGGGATTAACATTTACCGCAACAAGACCGGCACGAAGGATTCCAAAAAGAGCTATGGGATATTGTAATATATTGGGAAGCATGATCGCGACCCTCTCACCCTTTTTCAGTCCCAGTGTTCCTTGCAGGTAACCGGCAAAATTTTGCGACATAATATCTATTTCATCAAAGGATAGTGTTTTTCCAAAGTTTGAAAATGCCGGATCATTTCTAAAACTATTAAAAGTATTTTCCATCAACTCTGGAATAGAATTAAATTCTCCTAAAACAATTTCTTCTGGGGTACCCGCTGGATAAGCGGAAAGCCATGGCCTGTTCATATCTTACTCCTCTTTAATATTAAAGAATGCGGCATACTAGCAATAATTTTAAAAACCTACAATTTTTTACGCAACGAATTTAGTGAATTTGCTCACCAATTTTGGACTTCCAGGCCTGGGCCTGCCCTAGGGGTGTGGGGTTTAGGAGAATATCTCTCACCACAGAGATAATATCGACCCCAGTTTTAGCTACGGCGGTACCTCGATCTAGGTTAATTCCTCCTATGGCCACTAACGGAAGCTCGAAAAGATCTCTCCATAACTTAAGATTTTCAAGCCCCTGGGGTGCAAAATCCATGGCCTTAAGAGCGGTATGAAAAATAGGGCCAAAGGCAATATAGGAAGGTCTGATAGCTTGGGCCCGCGCGGCCTCAAAGTAGCAATGGGTGGAAATTCCCAATCTAATACCCTTTTCCCTCAATAAGTTTATATCGGCATCTGCCAGGTCTTCTTGTCCTAGATGGACCCCAAAGGCCCCATATTTTATTGCCAACTGCCAAAAATCATTAATAAAAAGGGATATCCCCAACTCTTTTGAAAGGCGGATCGCCTCTTTTATTTCTAGCTCTAACTGAACACCTGCAAGATCTTTAATCCTAAGTTGAATCAAGGAAGGCCTGGCACCTGCAAGGTCTTTAATCCAATGGGCCCGATCCACAATGGGATAGAGAGTAGTTTTATTTTTTAAGGCAAACTCTGAAAAAGAAATCGCGTCCTCAAAACTATCTTGAATCCATGGCATATCTTCAGGTTTTAAATTCTGGTGAAAGGGTTCAGGGTTTAAATAATAAAAATCTCCCTGTTTATAAGCATTTCGAAAACTTTTATGAAGAAAAATTTGTGCCATCACTAAGCTATCTAAAATATTGAGTCCTAGAGATAATCCCCCGGCGATTGAGGAAGCGAGAAAGCAACCTGTTCCTCTCACATTACTTTTATTTATTTTTTGTTTTTTTATCCAAAAACTCTGCTCACCCAAGAAATAGTCACCACAAAAGTTAAGATGTCCGCCTTTAATTAAGACATTTTTCACCCCCAGAGTTCTTATGTATTTTGCCGCTTTTTCAACATCAGAGGTTGTCTCAATTGATTTTCCCCATAAAGTTTCGGCCTCTAGAATATTTGGGGTAATTAGCATAACTTTTGCTAGAAATTGTTTAAGCAACTTCAAATCATCAGCTCTAAACAAAGGGGCACCGGAACTAGAAAATAAAACAGGATCTAAAATGATCGTGTCCTTTCTATTTTTTAAAATCTCATCCAAAATTTTAAGTGAGCTTCCTAGCATACCAATTTTAACGATACTCTCTTCTTTTAAGACCGCTTGGGCCTGAGCTTTTAATGATTTTGAAGATATTTCCTCTTGATGATAAAATGTTCCATCCTCTTGAGAGGTTACCGAGGTAATGATATTTTTATAGGGAATCCCCAAAGCAGCTAAGGCCCGCATATCTACTTGAATTCCTGCTCCAGAACTAGAATCAGAACCGCCAATGCAAACAACTGGTTTTAAATCAAAGAACCTTCTATTGGGATGAGTCATCTCGCCTCTCATTATGCCAAAAAGGAGTACCCACGACTGGAGTTGAGGCATGAGCAAAATCTCTTTGTTCCATTATGCCAGAAAGATATCCCTCTCTTCCCCCTTCAATTGCTAAAGCAAAGGCCCTGGCCATTTTAATTGGATCTAAACTAGTTGCCACAGCGGTATTTAATAAAACTCCATCAAAACCTAGCTCCATAGCGTGGGCGGCGTGGGAAGGTGAACCGATTCCGGCATCAACCACCATGGGCACTTCAGGAAACTTTTCTCTTAGAGTTTTAAGCGCAAGAGGATTAACAATTCCTTGTCCTGAACCAATTGGAGAGGCCCAAGGCATAAGTATTTTACAACCGGCCTCTAAAAGCTTTTCTGCCAGGGTCAAGTCCTCTGTCATATAGGGAAAAACTTCAAAACCATCTCTACATAAAATTTCTGCGGCCTCTACAAGAGCAGATGGATTAGGTATAAGTGTGTAATCATCACCAATGACTTCAAGCTTAAGCCAATTGGTACCAAAAATTTCCCTCGCCATTTGCGCTGTAGTTACAGCTTCATTCACACTATGACATCCGGCCGTATTAGGTAGCACTTGAACTCCAAGAGAGTTAAGCATTTCCCAAAAAGGGTTGCCCTCTCCTCCCGAAGATCTTCTAAGCGAGACGGTTATGATTCCCGCATTAGAAGAAAGAATGGATTTTTTTAAAACTTCAGGAGATGGATATCTAGAAGTTCCAAGGAGTAATCTACTTTTTAAAGATTTTTCAAATAATTCCCACATAATTAGCCTCCAGGGTGAGGGGTAACAATTTCTACCCGGTCACCTTCAAATAATGTGTATTCAAAATATTTATTTTTTGGCACAAAAACTTTGTTAACCGCAACCGCTAAAAACGCTGGTTTTTTATCAAGGTGAACTAGAAGTTCCTCTACGGTTTTTACTTCCAATTTTTGATCACTTCCATTAATAAATAGTTGCATAAGAGCTCCTATATTCTGTTGCTATTTCTTTCTCTTTCACCAAATTAAAGACCAACTGGGCCAATTTAGGAGAGACCAAATATCCGTGACGATATAAACCATTGGCACGAATAAGTCCTTTTCCATATTCAATCTTAGGCAGATTATCCATAAAAGCAGGTCTGAGATGTACCCTACTCTCTATAATTCTGCCCTCACCAAAAGCGGGATGAATAGAGTAAATACTTGAGAGTAACTCAAGGCTTGATCTTATAGAGATATTACTTAGGTCTTCACACTCCAGTGAAGTGGCACCAACAATAAAACGCCCATTTGGTTTAGGTACCACATATAGAGGGTATCTAGGATGCATAAGTCGAACAAAACTATTTAGTTTAACTTCAGGGGCCTCGATTAAATGAAGCTCGCCTCTGACCCCTCTAAAATTATTTAAATCTTTTTTAGCACTAAACCCTCGGCAATCGATCACAAGATCAAAAGAATGGTTTCCTTTTTCAGTTTTAATAAGATGAGGCGCTATCTCTAATACTTCTGTATTAAAATAGAGACCTTCAAATTTATTTAAAAACTTTTCATTATAAACTTTAAAAAAACTTTCAGGATCCACTAATCCCTCATGAGGAAAATAAAGTCCTTTGCCAAATCCCTTTATAAAAGGCTCTACACTTGAGACCTCTCGCTCCTGATAAACTGGCCTTGAGTAATGTTTTTTAATTACTTCTTTTAATTTCCATAGCTCTATTTCATCACGGGGATGAGTTAAAACCATTGAGCCCTTTCGCTCAAAATGAAACTTCTGATCAAAGTATTGGTGAAGATGTTGCCAAATTTCGATTGATTCCAATCCCATTTTAGTAATAAGAGGATCGCTGTATTCTAATTCACAAAAAGGGGCCAGCATGCCAGCGGCAGTCAGGCTGCAGGAATCTTTAGTTGCAGGTAGAGAGCTATTTTTTTCAAAAAGGGAAACCTTAATACCATCTTCAATTAAAAAGAAAGAAATAAGACGCCCCAAAATCCCGGCACCTACAATGGCAACTGTTGGTTTCATAAAGTGGCAGGATGCTCCTGATAAATATTTTTCACCTCTTCACTAATTCGCATAGAACAAAATTTAGGCCCACACATAGAGCAAAACTGTGCATCTTTAGCGGCATCTTGAGGAAGGGTCTCATCATGATATTCCATCGCCCTTTCCGGATCGAGAGAAAGATTAAACTGATCTCGCCAACGAAATTCATATCTAGCAGCGGATAAAAGATCATCTCTTCTCCTAGCAGCAGGATGTCCTTTGGCCAAATCAGCTGCGTGAGCGGCTATTTTATAAGCAATAATTCCCTCTCTAACATCTTCCCTATTTGGTAGTCCTAAATGCTCTTTAGGCGTTACGTAACAAAGAAGTGCAGTTCCATACCAGCCAATCATGGCGGCACCAATGGCGGAAGTTATGTGATCATATCCTGGAGCAATATCAGTAGTTAAAGGCCCTAGTGTATAAAATGGGGCCTCACTACAATACTCTAACTGTTTATCCATATTTTCTTTAATCAAATGCATAGGCACATGGCCTGGGCCTTCAATCATTACTTGGCAATCATGTCTCCAAGCAACTTTAGTCAGTTCCCCTAAAGTTTTAAGCTCGCCAAATTGTGCTTTATCATTAGCATCAGCAATTGAGCCAGGTCTTAATCCATCACCTAAAGAATGAGAGACATCATAGGCCTTCATAATTTCACAAATTTCATCAAAGTGAGTGTAGAGAAAGTTCTCTTTGTTATGAACCATTATCCATTTGGCCATAATTGCTCCCCCTCGGGAGACGATTCCAGTTACTCTTTTAGCAGCGTGGGGAATATGTTCTTTTAGGACACCGGCATGAATAGTGAAATAATCTACACCTTGTTGCGCCTGTTCAATTATAACATCACGATAAATTTCCCAGGTTAAATCCTCGGCAACTCCACCGACTCTTTCTAGTGCCTCATAGATGGGAACAGTACCGATGGGAACAGGAGAATTTCGCAGAATCCATCCTCTAGTTTCATAGATATTTTTTCCCGTGGAAAGATCCATTACCGTATCAGCACCCCATTTGGTGGACCAGATAAGTTTATCCACTTCCTCTTCAATCGTTGAGGTGACGGCAGAGTTTCCGATATTGCCATTTATTTTAACTAAAAAGTTTCTCCCAATAATCATGGGCTCACTTTCAGGGTGATTGATATTTGAGGGTATAATCGCTCGACCTTCGGCGATTTCCTTGCGAACAAATTCAGGAGTTATATCAGGCACCATATTGGCACCAAAACTAACTCCTTTAAGTCTTTCTTCTCGCTCTTTATCTAATTTTATCTCAACTCGTTTTTGATTTTCTCTGATCGCCACATACTCCATTTCAGGAGTGATAATTCCTTTCCTGGCATAATGAAGTTGGGTAACATTTTTTCCCTCTTTGGACTTTCTAATTTTTGCAGAAAAACCATTTACTTTTCCCTTGCCCAAGACCTCTTCGCAATCTTGTCTCTTTAAGATCCAATCCAATCTGGTTTGAGGAAGTCCCATTTTTACATTTATTTCACTTTCCGGATCAGTAAAAGCTCCAGAGGTATCATAAACACAAATCTTATTATGATCTGATTTAAGCGTACTTTTTAACGCCTTCCCATCATCAAAGTGAGAGTGTCTGTCCGTTAGTGTGATTTCACGCATACCAACTCGAACATTAGGATGGATTTTCCCTTCCACGTAAACTTTTTTTGAACTGGGAAAATAAGAATTATATTTTAAAGGATTGGTCTCAATAAAAGGCCTATCTTGCATAAGAACTCCAAAGTTTATTAATCGGCCGATTCTTACACGTGAGAATATTTTTGTCTATTACTGGGCATCAAGACCACCCTCAAGGTGATAAACTGAGTTAAAATTATTTTGCTTAAGAATTGCGCACGCGGACATACTTCGTTGCCCTAGCTGACATAGCGCGACTATGGTTTTTTCTTTATCTAGTTCTGATAAACGACTTTCCAGTTCATACAAAGGAATATGAACTCCTCCAATATTAAAGGCCTCAAACTCATATTTATCTCTCACATCAATTATCACAAAATCCTTTTCGATTTTTTCCCTGGTAATTGATGGAACGAGCGTTTCTGACCTTAAATTTTTGATTGAGGCATGTTCACTACAAATAGGACAACTCTCATCTCTGGCCAGAGAATATTTGTCTAAACTTGTTTCTAAGGCATTATAGACTAAAAGGTTTCCTGAAATATTTTTTCCTACAGAGGTTAAAAACTTAATCGCCTCAGAGGCCATCAGAGTTCCAATCATACCAGTCATAGTTCCAAGAACTCCTACCTCAGAACAGTTACCAACACCTTCAGTGGGAGGAGCAGGATATAGACACCTCAAACAAGGTGCTTTTTCATCTGCTAGAAATAATCCAATTTGTCCGGAAAATTTATGAACCGAACCGTGAAGAAAAGGCCTCTTTAAAAAAACGCAAGCATCATTAACCAAGAACCTCGTAGCAAAATTATCGGAGCCATCAATTACTAGATCGAAATCTTTAATAATATTTTGGATATTACTAGCATCTAATCTTTCTAAAATAATTTTCAACTCAATCGTTGAGTTAATTTTGCTGAGCTTTTTCTCTGCAGTCGTTGCTTTACTTTTTCCAATGTCATCTTCATTAAAGAGAACTTGTCTTTGAAGATTTGATAAATCCACCTTATCAAAGTCGGCCAAACCTAAAGTTCCCACTCCGGCCGCTGCCAGATAAAGCGCTATTGGGGAACCTAGTCCCCCAAGACCTACCAATAATACTTTGGAGTTTTTGAGACATTCCTGTCCCTTGGCACCAAATTCTAAAAGAAGTAGGTGTCTTTTGTAACGTTTTTTTTCGTGCTCATTAAAGGTCATAATTTTAAATAATATCTATTAAGATTCCACTAGTAGAAATAAATCCAAATAATTCCTGAACTCTTAGAGGATCAATCTCTGAGTTTTCTAAAGCTGAGTCTAAGTTAAGGCCTAGCTTTATTTTCTCAAGGACATCCACTTGCTCTGGAGTTAAAAATTGCACCTTAATTCCATCCATATTTTTATATAGACAAAAATTTTCGGCCCCACTCCAATCTAGTTCTACGTCCTCCCTTTCAGCGTCTGAAAGGTTCTTCAAGTCCCAGATTTTATATATTGGATACTTAGACTTTTGCAAGTAGAGGGCCTTGACTAATGTAAACTTGGCCAGAGACAAATTCTCATGGGCCTTTAACCTATCGGGGTCTATCTTTTTTTCCTTGGGCAAATGAAAAAGGCGCATAAACTCCATATCTAATCTGCAAAGTTCCGGTAAAAAGGGATATTCCTTACCCAAGTCGTGATTTTTCATAAACTTATCTAGGTATTTTCCATACTCACCTAGATCTGGAGAAGTGGATGGGTAGTGGTCTAGATACTCGAGACACAGTGCGAAAAATAGTTCCTCACCTAAAAAAGCATGAGTTCCCTCAAAGTTATCCGCCATTACCGAGCTAAGTCTTGCCACATAATCATCATGGTAAACTTCAAGAGCTCTTTTTTTGTCTAACTTCCCACCAGGAATAATATTTTTAAGCAGATCTTCTGATGGATTTCCCGTAAGAATACTTTTGCCTAAAAGTACCTGTGAGCTCTTAATTCCGAGCATGGTGAGACTCCCATATTTTTTTTGCTTTCAAGGCCTCTGCTTCTAGACGGGCAAATTCTGGAATATCATCATCCCATTCAATTAAAACTGGAACATCTTTTAAATCTTTTATGACATAAGAAAAGAGATCCCATACTGGAGGAAATACGGGGTTTGAATGTGTATCAAATAAAAAATCACCCATATCGGAATAACCGGCCAAGTGGATCTCTTCAATTTTATCTTTGGGGATATGATCAATATAAATCTTAGGATCAAATTTATGGTTAACTGCATTTACATAGATATTGTTCACATCTAATAAAATTTTACAGCCCGACCTTTCAACTAATTTTTTTATAAATTCCCACTCAGTATAAGTCGATTCCTGAAAATCTATATAGGCCGAGAGGTTTTCTAAAATAAAAGGTCTGTCTAAAAATGATTGAACCTGATCTAACTTTTCAGTGAGGTGAATTAGCGTTTTATCATTATAAGGCAAGGGTAATAGATTATGAATATTGGCCCCTGGAACGCCAGTGAAGCATAGATGATCCGAAACACGAAAAGGATCAAAAACTTCAATCATATATTTTAATTTTTTTAAATACTCAAAATCTAGAGGAGCATAAGAGCCTATATTTAGAGATACACCATGAAAAGAAAGAGGGAACTTTTCTCGCATAGTATGGAGAATTTCCCACGGTCTTCCTCTAGAATTAAGATGATTTTCTGAAATAACCTCAAACCATTTGAGCTCAGTTTGAGGCCTTGCTTCCAGATATGAATAGTGCTCGGCCCTAAGACCTACGCCAATGTTACACATTGGCGTATAAAATCATAATAGCTGGCCTTTAGTCTATTGTTCTTTAAAGGTACCTTTTTTAGCTAGGCAGTCTTTCTTGGATAATTTTAACCAACCCTGACCTTTACATTTATTTTGCCCTGCACAGGAATGACCTTTTCCACCACAGGCCCCAGTCGACTTACAAGAGTTCATCCCATGACACTCACCAACAACTTCACTACCTGAGTTGGTTGAAGATGATGAACATCCACTCATCCCCAAAAGTAGTCCTGTTAATGCAGCTCCTGCCAATATTGCTTTTGTACTCAAAATTTCTCCTTTGATTAAATATGGCCAATTAAATCAGAGGAGATGCCATTAAACAATATCTAGTTTTCTCATATTTAGGTAAACAAATTTCTCTTGAGGAAGAGGTGGTACATACTTCCAATTCCCTTCATCCAGTGAACCTTTAATTCTTGGAGTGTAACCTTCTCGATCTGAAAGATAGGGTGAATCTAAATCTCTTTTTGGCCTTAAAGATTCATTTAATTTTTCAGCGTTGTAATTCATATCGATACGAGTCTGCTGAAGTTCTCGGTATATCTGCCCCGATTGCGTTTTACTTGTATCGCGATAATTCAATTTAGGAACGTAGTATCTCTCATCCATCCCTAATTAATTCGGAAGGTTAATGAATATACTTTAGTGTTTTAGTCGATTAAACAAGTCTTATAGACTCTCGAGAAATTTTTGAACCTCGCTCGAGAAGAGCTTAGGAGTTTCATGATGAAGTGCATGACCCACATTCTCCATCACAATTAATTTTGAATTTTTAATTTTGGTCTTGGGTATTTCAGCTAGCTTTAAGGGAAATAAGGTGTCCCCTTCTCCCCAAATAATTAGTGTGGGACAAATAATGTTTTCTACCCGCTGGTTATAACTAAGCTTAGCAATTTTTTCTTTATCACTTAAATCATTTACGCCACCAATAATATCCGTGGCCATTTTATCTAACCATTCTTTTTCTTGAGATAACATTTCACTGAGATGAAGCTTAATAGGAGAGGGAATATGAGGTTTGTTAACCATAACTCGATCTAAAAGCCCTTCATAATCCTCTGGCCCTTCAATACAAAAAATATTATCTCCCTCTAAAATCTCATGAAAGATACTAGTTTTTTCATCATCAAAAAATCCTGCGGGTGAAACTAGAGTGAGGGATTTTGGAAACATTGGTTCAAGTAGAACTACTTCCATGGCCACTGCTGCCCCAAGTGAAACACCTAAAATATTAGGTGATTCAATTCCTAATCCCTCTAAAAAGGCCTTTATGCTTTGACCTATTTCATAAATAGAATATGTTCTAGCAGGATCTTTTTCATTACTTCCAAAGCCTGGAAGATCAGGGATAAGCAAATTATATTTTTGAGATAAATGTACTGCCGGAGCGAGAAAGCCATCTTTGCTATCGGAAAAGCCATGAATTAAAAGCAGTGTTTCACTATGTCCGTTATCAATATCAAGGTAATGTATTCCCTTAAAAAATTTTTCTTTAGCACCTAATGATTTTCTTTGAATTTTTATATATTTATCAAAGGCAAAGGCGCCAATAGGTTTTTGTATTTTATCGGGGATAATGGAGTACATTCGATCAAAAAGGATTTCAATATTTTTCATCTATGGTAATTGTCCTTCTTCCACTTAAACCTTTTCCAATCACGATAATCAGGATGTTGAATAGGCGGTTCCCAATTGGTGCATTCGGGAAGGATTGCCTCAGACTCTTTTTCTATTTTAAATTGCTCTGGTACTTCGATCCAATCACTTATTAATCTTTTGCTACCAAAATCAAAAGCTGCAATTTCTAAGGAGTATTTACCAACTAAGCTTAGTCCTCCATTTATCATTTGAGGAGCATAGGAAAAGGGATCTAAAAAAGTCTCCAGAGGTACTCCTATTCCAGGAGTAAGGGTTACCGTGATTTCATCTGTTGGAGCTAAGGAAAGGTCCCAACCTTCAATTTTCTTTCTATGATTTAAAACCGGACAAGGAAAGCGCTGAATGCGATCAGAAATGGCAGCAGCTGAATAAAACACTAACACTTCCGCCGAAAGGATTTGTCGCGCACGAAGGTTTTTAGGACCAAAACGTCCTGGTTGAAATATTGGAGTATAAAAATGACCCAAGATGCGGGAGCCTAAAGTTGAACGTCTCCGCACTCTGACAACCCAAGAATCAATACCATATTTTTCTTTTAAAATAATTATGTCTTTTTTTTCTAGTCTTGGATAAGTAATAATAAGGCCTATTCCCTTGGAAAGGGTTTCTTTTTCTTTAATCCCTACTTTCCATGGAAATACTTTAATTTTTTTTAGATGAATATCTGAAGTCTTAAAGAAAAAATCACCATCTTTATTTTTTTTAAGTTCAGAGTATCTGGTACAACCTAAAAGAAGTGATATTAAAAATAATGTTTTTAACAAATCCATAAAAATTCAGAGTCTTCCTTGCTCGTGACTTTCACCTCAGATGGATCCAGGGGAATAAGCAGAGTTTCCATCCTTCTGAGTTTTTTCACTAGTCCGTTTCTTTGAACTTCAAGTTCCCCACCTAAACAAACCAGTCCACCTATTCTATTGTACCTAAGATTAAGCTCCAGTTCCTGATTTTTTTTCATTTTAAATGAAGTGAGGTTAAATTCCGGGTGATTTAGCAGTTCGATTTCACCAAATTGATCAAAAATGCCTCTTCTCATTTTGAAATTTTCTGATGTGTTTAAACTTTTATCAAAGTTAATAACATCTAGGGCCTTTTCTATATGAAGTTCACGAGGTTTTCCATCAAGTCCTAAACGATTCCAATCCCAAACTCTATAGGTAATTCCTGAACTCTGTTGTACCTCGGCCAATAAAACATCTTTGCCAATAGCGTGAGGAGTTCCAGCAGGAACATAAAAGAAATCTCCCCTTTTTACGGGGTAAAACTTCAACAGCTCACTCATATTTTTTCCTGCCTCTAGGGCATCTTTAAAATCTTTTTTAGTAATGGAGTCCTTGAGACCGAGATAAATTCCCTGATTCTCACCAGCATCTAAGATCGCCCAACATTCAGTTTTTCCCTTGGAGTTCTCATGTTTTGCGGCATACTCATCACCTGGATGCACCTGAACTGAAAGGTTGTCGGAGGTATCAATTATTTTAACTAGGTAAGGTAAATCCTTTTCATTTATAAGTTGAGACAGATTTATTCCATCTACTGTGGAATTTCCCTCTGAATGAATGGATATCTCCCAACTTTCACCGATAGGAGTAGAATGATTGGGCCTTAACCTATGACCTCCCCAAACCTTCTCTTGAAGGTAGGGAGTTAATTTTAAAATAAGAGGGTTATTATTCAACGCTTAGCACCTTTTAAAGCAATATTATTTGACTACGAGTATTATACATCATTCGAAAGTAATAGCTGCAAAGCATTGATATCACACCAATACAGGAAATCATTATATTTCCGAGCTTTTTTATAAGGTATAATCAAGAATGGAAAAACTAAACATCCCAGTTCTCCCAATTCAAAATCTAGTCTTTTTTCCTAAGACTGCCGTACCTCTAAATATTGAAAATCCTACAGTAATTAAAATGATTAAGGATTGTGTGGAGTTTAAAACCCCTATTGGACTCTCTTTGATGGAAGGCTTCGGACTCTTTGTCAGTGATGTACCTCGGGGAACCTGTGGTATTGGAATCCCTATTATTTTAGAGGAATCTCCAAATCAGCTAAAAGTCATCATCAATGGGACTGGGAAAGTTAAACTTGGGCAGGCGCTTCAAAGCTTTCCCTACCCCGTTTATGAAGCAGAATTGATTGAAGATCAACAAGAGCTAGTTTCCATGGACGACCCCAAAGTAGAAAAGCTCCGTTCTATCTTTGCTGCCTGGTTGGAAAACTCCATACTAGATGAAGCTGAAAGACTTCAACTCTTAAACGGATTAACGACTATTGATCACGTAGTTGATTATATCTCCATGTTCATTATTCAAGACGTGGAACTTCGCCAGCTGATTCTAGAGGTAAACTCCCTGAATGAAAGAATTCAAATGCTCAGTATGCTGATAAATGAGGCCAATCCCTTTGCTGAAGATGCTATAGTGGCCCAAGTTTTAAAAGAGTATGAGGCCTTGGAAAAAACCGTTAAGATCGCCCACTAGATGTTGCAAATCTCCATTTTTTTTGATTTATCTGACTATTAAATTAAGAGGTATTTACATGAAGTATAATTTTTCAGATATTGAAGCAAAATGGCAAAAATATTGGGATAAAAATAAAACCTTTGCAGCAACCGAAAATAAATCCAAACCAAAATATTATGCTCTCGATATGTTTCCTTTTCCCTCTGGTAACGGGCTACACGTAGGACATCCGGAAGGATACACCGCAACTGACATAGTGTGCCGATATAAAAGACATAAGGGATTTAATGTTCTGCATCCTATGGGCTGGGACTCATTTGGTCTTCCTGCAGAAAACTACGCCATCAAAACGGGAACTCATCCAGAAGCGACTACCAAAAAAAATATAGACAACTTTAGAAGACAGCTTAAGTTTTTAGGTTTTTCCTATGACTGGGACCGAGAACTGGCCACCAGTAATATTGATTACTATAAATGGACTCAATGGATCTTTGTTCAACTCTTTAACAAAGGCCTGGCCTATGAAGATGAAATTGAAGTGAATTGGTGTCCCGAACTTAAGACCGTCCTCGCCAATGAAGAAATCGTCAATGGAAAATCAGAAGTAGGCGGACACCCTGTTGAAAAAATGAAAATGAAACAGTGGATGCTTAAAATCACTGAGTACGCTGAAAGACTGCTCCAAGATCTAGATGGTCTAGACTGGCCAGAAAATATAAAAGAGATGCAGAGAAACTGGATTGGTAAATCTGAAGGTGCCTCCCTTGCTTTTAAAATAGCAGCGACAGATTATTCTCTAGAGGTGTTTACCACCAGGCCTGATACTATCTTTGGTGCTACTTATATGGTCATATCCCCTGATCATCCATTGGTTGGGGAAATCACAACTAATGAGCAAAAAGATGCTGTAAAAAAATATCAACAAGACACTGCTAATAAATCTGATCTTGAAAGAACTGATCTAAACAAGGATAAATCTGGAATCTTTAGTGGTGCTTATTGTATCAATCCGGCAAACGATCAAAAGATTCCCATCTACGTGGCGGACTACGTTTTAATTTCTTACGGAACTGGCGCAATCATGGCAGTTCCCGCTCACGATACTAGAGACTGGGAATTTGCTAAAAAATATGACCTACCAATCGTTTCCGTTTTAGAAGGTGGAAACATAAAAGAGCAGGCCTTCACTGAAGATGGAGTCCATATCAACTCCAACTTTTTAAACGGCCTTGGTAAAAACGATGGGATTAAAAAATCTATCGAGTGGTTGGAAGAAAAAGGCCTTGGTAAAAAAGAAATCAATTATAAACTTCGTGACTGGATTTTTTCCCGTCAGAGATATTGGGGCGAACCCTTCCCTATTTTAAAATTTGAAGATGGCACGATTCGCTGTCTTGACGAGGATGAACTTCCCGTAGGCCTTCCTCAAGTAGAAAAATATGAGCCTTCAGGAACCGGAGAATCTCCTCTGGCAACTATGGATGAATGGCTCAATGTTATCGATCCTAAAACGGGAAAAAAAGCAAAAAGAGAAACCAACACCATGCCTAACTGGGCCGGTTCATGTTGGTATTATCTAAGATATCTGGATCCCCGAAATGATAAAGAACCCTGGGACAAAGATAAGGAAAAATACTGGATGCCAGTTGATCTCTACATTGGTGGAGTTGAACACGCAGTACTGCACCTGCTCTACGCCCGGTTCTGGCACAAAGTACTTTTTGATTTAGGTTTTGTTTCAACCACTGAGCCCTTTAAAAAACTTGTCAACCAAGGGATGATTCTTGGCAGTGACGGGGAAAAAATGAGTAAGTCCCGGGGTAATGTGATTAACCCTGATGATGTTGTCCATGAATTTGGCGCCGATAGCCTAAGACTTTATGAAATGTTTATGGGACCACTTGAAAAAGTTAAGCCTTGGCAAACAAATGGTGTAAAGGGTGTTTATAATTTTTTAAAAAGAGCTTATACATTTTTTGGCAATACGGATAACTACGTAGCAGGCGAAGAAGATATTGAGATAAAAAAGGCACTTCATAAAACTATTAAAAAAGTAGGTCAAGATATTGAAGAGATGAAGTTTAATACTGGCATCTCTTCACTTATGGTTTTCACCAATACCTGTATTAAAAAAGGTAAAGTGACAAAAGAAACGGCCAAGCAGATGGCCCTTTTACTTTCCCCTTATGCACCTCATGTGGGGGAAGAAATTTGGTCTATTTTAGGACACTCAAATACTCTGGCCTATGAGGCCTGGCCTGAATTTGACCCAAAGCTCGCAGTTGATGATTTAATCACCATGGCGGTACAAGTCATGGGTAAAACCAGAGCTACTCTGAGTGTGCCGGCAGATATCTCAAAAGAAGATTTTCTAGCGAGAGCTAAAGAAGATCCTAAAGTGGCCAAGCAATTAAACGGTGCACAGATTGTAAAAGAAATTTACGTTCCAGGAAAAATCTGTAACTTTATAGTTAAAAAAGGATAAAAAAATGAGTGAAGGATTTTGGGTTGCTCTGATACTGCTTGCTACTTGGGCGTGGTTTCCAATTTGTATGGTACTTGCTGGAGTTCAATTTGACGGACATTCAGTTAAAGAACACGATGAATTTCATCATTAGAAATTAATCAGTCCAAAAAAATCAAGTCCCCGTTCTTTTAATCTTTGCTCACCTGGTAAAGACTTTAGAGTCGCAATAAAACAACACTCAACAATCTCACCACCTAACTTTTGAATTAGGTTGGCCCCACCCAGAGCAGTTCCACCAGTTGCTAGGATGTCATCCACAAGTAAAACCCTCGCACCTTTTTCAAGTGCATCCACATGAATTTCAAGTTGGTCTTCTCCGTATTCCAATTCATAGGAAACTGATGCAACCTTGCCCGGTAGTTTCCCTGGTTTTCGAAGTGGAACAAATCCTTTACCTAGAGCATAAGCTAGCGCCGCCCCAAGAATAAATCCTCTGGATTCAATTCCTACCACGGTATCAAAATCATATGAACTATAACGATCACTTAACCTTTGAATGGTTTTATTAAAGGCCTCGGGGTGTTTAAAAAGAGTAGTTAGATCTTTAAAGAGAATTCCCTTTTTCGGAAAATCTGGAATATCTCTAATGTGAGTTTTTAAATTCATAATTAAAAGAGGGGAATGAGCTTATTTAAAATGGTAAGCCCCAGTCCTGACAAGATGGGGATGGTCAGATTATCATCAATTTTCAACGAACAGATTTCTGAAATTGAGCCAATAATTCCCGCTAGAACCGAATAGATCATGAGTCTAAAGCCGATAAGCCCATAAGCCTGACCATATAATAGGGTTATAAAAGTGCAGACAAAAAAAGCGGCCATAGAACCTTGGACTGATTTATTTTTAAATATTTTATCTCTACCAAATTGAATTCCCACCAAAGAGGCAATGGGATCAGCAAAGATTAAAAAAAGTGTCGCCAAAAGTGCCAAAGGTTCCCGATACAAAACCAAAGTTACAGCGATCCCGAGGGCGTAGAAAGGAAAACCCGTAAAATTTTCGAGCTCAGACCTTCTCATAAAGGGGCCTAAAGTCATGGTGAAAATTTTTTGCGCCACTGGTTGTCCAAAACGAATTAGATCTACTGTGATGGCAATAAAGGCAAAAATTACTAAGACGAGTGCTGCTAATTCTTGAGAAAGACCTAATTTAAAATAAAGGTAAAGGCCGGTAACCCCCATACCCGCGTGCCAAAGCTTTCGCATAAGATGCAAATCGGATCTTCTGGCCAGTCGTGTTGATGGTGATGAAATAGACATAATGAGGATCATATATCCCATAAATCAATGAGTATACAAAATGCAGTGCGTCTAAAACGCATCATTATTTCTCTTTTCTCATTTTTTACGCTTATAATTAAACTACCCGCAACAAAAGGATTAGGATTGTCCAACACTGGTTTGCCCCCCAAGGATAATTTTCATAGAAACTCGTCACATTATTTTGACGATTTACATTCTCCCCTAGGAGTTCAGAGGCGTTACCAAATTTGGGCCGTCGGTGGTGGAAAGGGTGGAGTTGGAAAAAGTCTGGTTACTGCCAATGTCTCAATTTGCCTGGCCCTTTTAGGTTACCAAGTAGTGGCCATAGATTTAGATCTTGGTGGCGCCAACCTTCATACCTGTCTGGGACTTCCAATACCTGAAAAAACTCTCTCTGATTTTTTAAATAAAAAAACTAGAAATCTAAAAGATTTAAAAACTCCTACTTCCATACCAGGATTATCCATCATAAGTGGGGCGCAAGATGATGTAGGAATCGCTAATTTAAATAATATGAATAGCCGGAAGATTCTCTCTCATTTAGGAGAACTTGAAGCAGATATTGTAATCTTTGATCTTGGAGCAGGAACTTCAAATAACACTCTTGATTTTTTCATCTCAGCTGATCAGGGAATTTTAACCTCACTACCTGAGCCCACCAGTTTGGAAAACACCTACCGGTTTATCAAATCTTTTTTCTACCGCAAGCTTAAATTGATAGAAGATTTTTGGGAACTTGGGCCTTTGATTGATAAGGCCTACAACTCAAGAATGATGGATTCCGAAACGCCGGCCGATCTATTAGATAAGATTAGTAAAATTAATCCTCAAATGGGGCAAAAACTAAAACAAGAAATAAACTTGATATGCCCCAAATTAATTATCAATCAAGTAAGAACTCAGGCCGATACAGAAATCGGCAATTCAATGAAAATAATTTGTAAAAAGTACTTTGGGCTTAATTTAGATTATGTCGGGCATTTAGAATATGATGCGACAGTTTGGCAAAGTGTAAAAAAGAGGAAACCTCTCCTAACAGAGTTCCCCCACTCAGGGCTTGTCGCAAATTTTGATCAAATCGTTCAAAGACTTTTAAACTGGAACTAGGGAGGCCTTGTGGATAATGCTATTGATAAGAATTATTATGAAATACTTGAGGTTCCAACGAACTCAGATCCAGATAAGATTTACCAGGCCTACTTAAGACAAAAACAAACCTATGCTCAAGATAATTTAGCGGTGTACTCACTACTTAGTAAAGATGAATGCGATCGTTTTTTAAACCTTGTGGAAGAGGCCTTTGAAATCATCGGAGAACCTGAAAAAAGACAAAAATACGACTATGCCCGTGGGTTGAATCAGGATCAGAAAAAGGGCCTCTATCAAAATCAAGCTGTAAAAAATCCCACTCCCGAGAGACAGATTTCAAAACTTGTAGCGAGAAAAAAGTTCGATCTAGAATTTTCCGTGGATGAGAACCTCGAAAAAGAAATCGAAAGCACCACAGAATTTACGGGGACATTTTTGAAAAAAATTCGTGAGTATCGAAATGTAGATATCCCTCGTCTGGCAGAAATGACCAAAATATCAAAGACCTATATAAACAATATTGAAGAGGAAAACTATGCTGCTCTTCCTGCTGCGGTCTATATCAGAGGATTTGTTTACCAATATGCAAAATGTTTAAAGCTAAACCCTGATTTAGTAGCATCTTCCTATACAAAGCGTTTAAAAGCTTAGTAAGTTCTCTACCATGACAATTACCATGGTAGACGAGCAGGATAATCTTGAATCCATCATTGATGACGAAATCGAACTTGAGGTTACCCCTGAAGACCTTCTTGAATATAAAAGATTTGATCATTTTCTGGCGGCAAAATGCCCTCACATAAGCCGATCATTGCTTAAAAAACTCTTCCAAAATGGGTCTATCACCTCAGATGTAACCTTAGAAATTAGAAAGATGCCAAATCCTGGCACCAAGATTTGTGTCAAGGTTCCGCCCCCGTTGCCGGAAAAAGCGGTAGCAGAAAATATTCCTCTAGATATTATTTTTGAAGATGATCACTTTATAGTTATTAATAAAAAAGCGGGAATGGTGACTCATCCTGGGGCAGGAAATATCTCGGGAACTCTCGTTAATGCGATTTTACACCACTATCCTAAAATGCAAGAAATGACCGATGCCAAAAGACCTGGGGTGGCCCATAGACTTGATAAGGGAACTTCCGGCCTCATTATTATGGCCAAATATCAAAAGAGTTTAGAAGAGTTGATGCTGCTTTTTTCTTCAAGGCAAATTGAAAAGTATTATCATACCCTCGTGATGGGAACGAAGATTAATCCCGTAGGATCTATCACTACAACAATTGCCAGGCATCCTACCAATCGGCTTAAGATGGCCGCTAATGTAAAAGATGGTAAAGAGGCCATTACCCATTATCAAGTCTTAAAAACTTTTGAGAAAATGACTTACCTTCAAATAAAACTTGAAACCGGAAGAACTCATCAGATTAGAGTTCATATGGCACAAGAATTAAGACATGCTGTCCTTGGTGATTCTCTATATGGCAACCCAAAACAAGATTTACAAAGACTTGGGGACCCCTTTAAAAGCTTAATTGGTGATTACCCCTACCCTTTTTTACATGCCCAAAAAATAAAATTCATCCACCCCTTCACGAAGAAAGAAATGGAATTTGAGGCAGAGAAACCTGAAATATTTTTAAAAGTTCTTGAACTGGCACAAAATGGAAATCTTTAAAAAGAAATTTCCCGAAGGTCAATTCACCGTTTTTAATGCTCCCCCCAATTTTGATTTTAAAAAGATTAACCAAGTACATGGAACTAATATTGTTTCATCTGGAGATGTTCAGGCCGATGGGTTGATTTCTAGCTCAAAAGATAATCTTGCCATTATTACTGCCGATTGTATGCCCATCTTGCTTATAGGAGCACAAGGTGATGCTTTCATTCATGCAGGATGGCGAGGCCTGCAGTCGGGTATTTTAAAAAAGGATATTTTAAAAAGCATCGGTGTTAATAAGGCCTTTATAGGCCCTCATATAAATAATTGTTGCTTTGAGGTTACGAGTGAATTTTTAAATTATTTTCCAAGAAGTTATTTCAAAGAAAAAAATGGTAAATATTATTTTTCTTTAAAAGACGTTGCTATGCTTCACCTAAAAAATTATTTTGGAAATATTGAAATAAGTTATGCCAAAGAATGCACTCACTGTGACCTTAAGTTTCATAGCTATCGCCGCAACCGAACCATTAAGCGTAATTGGAATATTTGGATACCGTTGACACCAGACACACTCATCGGTAAAAAATAATATAATTGGAGTTTATTATGACTAGCAGATCTTTGTATTATAACGCCTCTTTCAATTGGAAGCTCTTTTTTGGAATTGTAGCTCTAGCTATGGTTGGCGTTTCCATTTATATGACCAATCATTACTATGAATCCCTTTTTCCTACGGGAGTAGGTGGTTCATTTTGCAACATCAGTACCTGGTTAAACTGTGATGTCACCATGGGTTCTGCTGCTTCTAGTATTTTTGGTGTACCTACCGCAATCTTTGGTCTCATGATGGGAGTCTTTTTTCTCATCGGATTTTTACTTCCCAAACAACATCTAGAAGGCACCAATCATTTCTTAGCAATTATAAACTTTGCTGGCTGTTTAGCTCTTTTTTTCTATTCTATTTTTTGGCTTAAAGGTCTTTGTCCCATGTGCTTTGCCTATTATGTTGCCTCTGGGTTGGCGCTGCTTTGTTTTTATAAAACTAGTAGTTTTAAAAAACCTAGCTGGAAAGTACTGACGGCCTATGCTCTACTAACTGCCATTCCTGCAGGTTTTATCTATGCAGATATCGTGGGGAAAAATAAAAATAATGATCTCTATAAAATTTCCCTCATAAAAGAATTTGATCGACTAAAAAATCTAGGTGATCCGGATACACCATCATCTTTTGTCTTAGAGAAATCATTTGATAATTTTAGCGAAGCACCTCTTAGAATGAGTATCTTTTCTGATTTTCAGTGTCCAATGTGTGGAAGAATGGCAGAAATTGGTGCAAAATTGGCCGAAGCATATAGAGGTAGTATTAATATTCAATATTATTTCTTTCCACTAGATAATGACTGTAACCCAGAGATCAAAAGAGTTTTTCACCCTTTTGCCTGTCAAGCTGCCTATCTCTCCGCCTGTGTACCCACTGAAAAATTTCTGGCCATTCACGATCATCTCTTTGAAGGCCAGTCCATGCTTAGTTCAAATTGGCTAACCGAAACTGCCAAAACCTATGGCGTGAGTGAGTGCTACGCAAAAAAAGAATCTAAAGCGAAGGTGATGAAAAACTTTAATAACTACCGGAAGTACAACATCCAATCCACTCCAACAATCATTATAAATGGTAGAAAAATCGAAGGGGCCATTCCTTTAAATAACTTTAAAATCATCTTGGATGAACTCTTAAAGCGTAAGTAAAATGGGAAAACGAAAAAGTTATGAAGAAACCTTGGAAAATCTCTCTTTCATCGAAAATGGACGTTCCAAGTTCCCTCTAATTGAGACCCATTGCCATCTCGATTACATAAAATCGATTACCCCTAAAGAAAATGTAGAAAAATCTCATAAGTTAGGGATTGAAAAGCTGATTACCATCAGTGTGACCCCCTCCAATCTAGATACTGTATTGAACCTCACTAATACCTTTGAAAATGTTTTTTGCTCCCAGGGAGTCCACCCCCACGACGCTAAAGATTGGGATAAAACTGTTCTTGGAAAAATTAAAGAAAACACCATGTCCTCAAAAAAAGTGGTAGCGATTGGGGAGATCGGATTAGACTTTCACTATGATAGCTCACCTCGAGACTTGCAGATGAGTGCCTTTGAGGAACAATTAGAGCTTGCCATGGATTTAAAGCTGCCAGTCATTATCCACACTCGGGAGGCCGAGGATGAGACCATGGCGATTTTAAAAAATTTCCCTAAAATTAAGGGTGTGGCCCATAGTTTTACCTCTTCCCTAAAACTGGCAGAGTACCTTATCGACTCCGGCCTATATTTGGGTTTTAACGGAATTATCTCCTTTAAAAAGGCCGAGGGCGTACGTGCGGCCTTAGAAATGACTCCCCTCAATAGAATCCTTTTAGAAACTGATTCTCCCTTCCTGGCACCGGCCCCTCATCGAGGTAAAGAAAATGCTCCTATATATCTCCCTTTTGTGGCGCAAAAAGTATTGGAAGTAAAAAATATTTCAGCGGAGATTGGACTACCCCAAATTCATCAAAACACACTAGACCTCTTTCCTTTTTGCTAGGCATAAAAAGGCAGCTTTTTTCTTCTACACAATGCAAATAAAATATGGCATATTCCAAATCAATTCATCTTTTTCAAATGATTAATACCTGAGTTTAGGAGTGTCCCTATTATGAGCAAAGTGAAAGTTGGAATCAATGGTATGGGAAGGATCGGTCGTACAATCCTTCGCGAAATATTCAACTCTAATCATCCTCTTCTTGAAGTCGTTGCCGTTAATAACCCTGGATTTACAGAGCGTTATGTTCACCTCTTAAGGTACGATTCTTGTCATGGTAAATTTAATAAAACCGTAGAACAAGGTGATGGATACATAACTATTGATGGAAAAAAAGTCAGATTTTTCAACCATCGTGATCCGGCCGAAATCCCTTGGGAAGAAGTAGATGTTGATATCGTAATCGATGGAACGGGAATCTTTAAAGATAAAGAAGCTCTAGGTCGACACATCAAAGGTTCAGTTAAAAAAGTTATCATGTGTGCCCCGGGGAAAGATCTTGATGGCACCTTTGTTTTTGGTGTTAACCACAAAGATTATGATCCTAAAAATCATCAAATAATATCCAATGCCAGTTGTACCACCAATTGCTTGGCCCCAGTGGCAAAAGTAATACATGATACATTTGGCATCGAATCAGCTCTTATGACCACCATTCACTCCTATACGCTTGATCAAAAAATATTGGATGCCTCTCATAGTGACTTAAGAAGAGCGAGGGCCGGAGCAGTCTCTATGATTCCAACCACCACTGGTGCTGCCAAGGCATTAGGAATGATTATCCCAGATCTTAAAGGCAAAGTTGATGGACTCGCTATTAGAGTTCCCACCCCTAATGTGTCCATCGTAGATTTAAGTGTCACTCTTAAAAAAGCAGCAAGTGTCGATGAAATTAATGCTGCTTTTAAAAAAGCGGCCGACTCGGAACTTAAAGGCATTTTAGCTTACACTGAAGAGGAACTGGTCAGTATCGACTATATGAGCTCTCCCTTCTCCTCTACCATAGATTCTAAACTTACTTACGCTATTGGAAGATCTGCCAAGATTATTGCCTGGTATGATAATGAATTTGGATTTTCTAACCGGGTAATTGATCTAACAACTTATGTCGCTGAGAATTTGTAATGGATATAAAATATATTGATGATATGACAGCAAACTTTGCAGGCAAAAAGGTTTTGGTCCGTTTTGACTTCAATGTTCCCTTAGATGAAAACTTACAAATCACTGATACCACTAGAATTGATAACTCACTTCCCACCATCAAATACTTACTAGAAAAAGGAACTGATAAATTAATTATCATGAGCCATTTCGGCAGACCTAAGGGAGAAAGAGTAGATAAATATTCCCTTGAACCCGTGGCCAAATATTTAGCGGAAAAACTAGACAGTGAAGTGATCTTAACTGAATCAGCATTAGATAGCGGAATAAATACTCTACTTAACCTTTCCACCCCCAAAATCATCCTGCTGGAAAACTTAAGGTTTCACCCAGAAGAAGAGGCCAATGATGCTGAATTTGCCAAGGCGCTTGCAAAATATGGTGACGTTTTAGTGGAAGATGCTTTTGGCACTGCTCATAGGAAACATGCCTCGACCTATGGAATTATAGAATATTTTAGGAATAAATCCTTCGGTGGTTTTTTACTTAAAAAAGAAATAGAGGCGCTGGATAAAATTGTAAAAAATCCCGTCAAACCTTTTGTCGCCATTATTGGTGGTGCGAAGGTATCTGATAAAATAAAAATTATCTCCCGGCTAATTACCAATGTGGATGCAATGATTATTGGTGGGGCCATGGCCTACCCATTTTTAAAGGCGAAGGGACATACGATTGGAAAATCTCTTTGCAGTGATGAGGACGTCTCTTTAGCAAAGCAGATTTTAAATTCCCCCTCAGGAAAAGTTAAAATAAAACTTCCAGTAGATCATTTAGTTGCCGATAATTTAAAAGGAAAAGCTCAGTATTGTGAAACCGCAGATATCCCACCTGATAAAATGGGACTGGATATTGGTGAAAAAACAATTCAAATATTTGAAAACACCTTAAAGGATGCCAAAACCATTTTATGGAATGGGCCTATGGGACTATTTGAAAAACCTGCTTTCGCCAAAGGAACCTTAAGCATTGCTCATATGGTAGCAGACCTTGATGCTTTCTCTCTCGTAGGAGGAGGAGATTCTGTAGCGGCCATAAAAAAATCAGGCGTCAGTGATAAGATCTCTCATATCTCAACTGGCGGTGGTGCCTCTTTGAAATATATTGAAGAAGGAAAACTTCCCGGTATCAATGCCTTAAAATTTGGAGTTTAAATTGAAACTACCACTTATAATCGGTAACTGGAAAATGAACCATTTAACCGAAGAGGTTAAAGCTTTTTTTAGCGATCTAAATTCTAGACCTCTTCCAGGAACTCCCTGGATTGCACCCCAATTTATTCATCTACCTCTAGCACTTGAAATGAAAGGTGAGGCCAAAATTGGCGCGCAGAATTGTCATTTTCAAAATAGCGGTGCCTTCACGGGAGAAATCGCCCCTCAGGCCTTAAAAGATTTAGGAGTTGATTTCACCCTTATAGGGCATAGTGAAAGACGCTCGCTCTTTAAAGAGTCAGGGGATTTCTTAAACCAAAAGGTTCTAAGCGCTCTAGCTGCAGGACTAACCGTGGTCTATTGCGTAGGGGAAAGTCTTGGGGAGCGGGAAAATGGAACCACTAATTCGGTAGTGGAGCGACAATTAGATGAGGGATTAAAAAACCTTCCGGCCACAGAGAAGCTAATTATCGCCTATGAACCTGTTTGGGCCATTGGAACAGGGAAAACTGCTACCCCACAGCAAGCGCAAGATACCCATACAAGTATTGCCAAATACTTAAAAAATAGAGACTTAGATTGCCCTATCCTCTATGGAGGGTCAGTGAAACCCTCTAATACTGCGGAATTAATGGCGTGTCCTAATATCGATGGTGCTCTTGTTGGCGGTGCTAGTTTAAGTAGTGAAGATTTTTACCAAATTCTTGATAAGGCCCATAACTTAGACTAGTATATGGCCTTGCCAATTTGAGGTATAATAGGTTATAAGGTTTTTTATGATTGAAGCATTAATGATATTCCAAGGCGTTGTCTCAGTTTTACTGATCATCATGGTCCTACTGCAGTTTGGTAAAGGGGCGGAAGCAGGTTTGATCTCTGGTGGAGGCTCATCTGATGCCGTTTTCAGCAGTGCTCAGCAAGGAAATATTTTAAGTAAAATTACGGTAGTCCTAGCAATTCTTTTTCTAGGTGGATCTGTTAATTTAGCAAGACTTCAGTCTAAAAAATCAGATAAATCTCTTCTTGATTCAGAAGCTCCAGTAGCTGTTCCACTAAGTAGAGATATTGAAGAACCTAAGAAATAATTAGCTGCCTTTTTTCTTACTGACTTTTACTTTCCCAAACTTTTTATTTTTTTCAAAAAGATTGTGATCTTGTGTTGCAGGATCATAATCTTTGATAGGCAATTTATTGTGAGGCTGACAAGCATCAAAATCATCAGGAAGGATAATATGGGATTTCTCAATAGTACCAATATCACTAACGGTGGCCTTCAAGGCATGAAATATTTCTGGGTCTAGTTTTTTCCCAACAGTATTTTCCATTATCCCAATGGCATCATTTAATGAAAGTGGTGTGTGATAGGACCGCTTAGTAGTTACCGCATCAAAGAAATCGGCAACCGCGACAATCCTGGCATAAAAATTTATATCTTCCCCTGAAATTTTATTGGGATATCCCGTTCCGTTGTAGTTTTCATGATGTTGAAAAACCACATCTCTGATGGTTTCAAAGTCCACCCCTTGAAGCTCTTTCTTTTGGGTCTCTATTAACTCCTTACCTCTCACCGGGTGAGACTGTATTATTGCAAATTCCTCATCATCTAATTTGCCTGCTTTATTTATTATATAAAGTGGAATTTCTACCTTGCCAATATCGTGTAACATTCCTCCAAGTCCTGCCAGAGTCAGATCATCTTTACTCGACTCAGGCCTGGTCTCTTTTAAAATTAAGATAGTATACATGGAGACGTTGACTGAATGATCAAAGGTATAAAAATCATGATAGGATAAATTGCCAATAAGTTTTTGCAGTCCACTTAGACTCAAATCTTCATCAGTGATGAGGTCTACCATGTTTTCCACATTTTTCCGACAACCCTTAATAGTTTCTTCCAAGACTTCAGTACTAAATTCTTTTTCTGGATCAAATACTTTATCTAGATAGTTAATCGCCGAATCTTTTACAACTTTAGTTTTATCTTCGATTGCAACACTAGAAGATTTAACCAAACTTTGTACGAAGTCATCTCTCTCATCATCGCTTAAATAAATTTGGACATATTTCCTTTGTAACTCTTTTAAGTCATCACTTAATAAAATATCTCCTCTCGGAAAAACACGGATAAATTTAACTCTCCCCGAGTCTCCGGCAGAATTTATGTACAAGTTATAAGGCAGGGGCCCATCTAATAAAATCAGGTCTACCTGAACGGTAAAATATTCTTCTGCCGCCATTTTAATATTCCTCATCTCCATAGCTATCACCAGACAGCTCAATACTTTGCTTTCCACAATTATAAAATTTTATTTCCGAGCCTGATTTAATCATCATCTTGTCTTTGTTTTTTGCATCATTTAAAACTCTAATTGCACCCGTTCTTAAGTTGCCATAAATTTTATAACTCGATTTGGGAACTTCAATTATGGTATCTATATTATAATTTTTAACACTTCTTTTAATTGATACCATTAGCTTTTCATCTGCTCCTTTAAAATCGACTAATTCAAATTTTATTTCTGAGCCAATGGATGCCTCTTTGGCCACCGAGTGGAAGGATTGGGGAACGTTCTTGGTTGAAAAACAAGAATATTTTTCATCTTTCCCCCCCAAGGGGATATTTAATTTAATTTTTTTTAATTTTTTAAGATCGTAGAGCGTGATCTTCATCTGGCCTCGGCCCAACTTTAACTTGTTTAACATATCCAAGTTTTTTTGCTTGGCCTTATTATGCATATCTTGGGAAACTTTTTCCATTCCTTTTAAGGTTTGATCTAGCGCCTTTAGATATTGATCAGCTGCTTTTCTTTTATAATCTTCTCTTTTATACCTATCTTGTCTTTCCCACGTTTTACGTTGAATTTCTTTAAATTGATCATAGGTTTGAGGGGTATCATAGCTTCGCCCTCCCTGAGAAAGAACATTTTGAGAGTAGATAAACAAAAGGATTAGTCCAATAAATTTCATTTAGTTTTCCTTATTAGGGGATATATAAAATTATCGGATTTTTTTTGAGAAAATTAGGCCCTAAACAGGGCCTTCTTTTTTTAAAACGGTATATCGTCGGCAGTGAAATTAGAATCTGTTGAAACATCATAAGACTGATCCATAACAGGATTTGGACTACTTGCCGAGGCCTGTGGTGCTGCCTGATCTTTAGAAGCTTGTGCTCCTCCTAAAAATTGAACATTTCTAGCATTGATTTCAGTAGTATATCTTTTTACACCATCTTTTTCCCACGACCTAGTCTGCAATGCTCCTTCTACGAAGGCCTGTCTACCTTTACTTAGGTATTGGTTGCAAAGCTCGCCAAGTTTTCCCCAAACAACAATTCGATGCCATTCAGTTCGCTCTTGTTTCTGGCCACTTTTATCCGCCCAATTTTCTGTTGTTGCCAAAGAAAAATTGCACACTGGAACTCCTGACGGGGTATACTTAAGTTCCGGATCCTGACCTAAACGACCTAATAAAATAACTTTGTTTACACTCACAAATAACTCCTTTTAAACTTATGACAGGTTCTGTCCTGCCACACAAAAAATGATACAGATTCAAAACGATATGCTTTAAAACCACATTTTTAAAGTCCTTTTTACAAAGAACCGGAAGTTTTAAAGCGAACTAAATATCTAAAATTAAAAGTGGATAATTACAATAGGAAAAATTTTTTAAATAGATTCTGCAAATTTTTCTGTGTCAGAAATATGTTTTTTCTGCTCCCAGAACTCTTTGACCTTTTGCCGTGCAACTTTTATATCTTTTTTATACCAGGTAGCATCAAACCCACAGTGAGGACACGGAACTTCTTTTTTAAATAAAACCCGAATAGAAAATTCCATTATGCCCCAGACCATAAAAAGGACGACACCAGATCTAAACCCCATAAAAGGATATAAGCTCATAGCAAGCATTAAGGAGATAGCAACAATTTGCATATAATTTTTTTTAGAGAGTTTCGGAGAATATAAGAAACCTCTTTGCGACCTACAAAGAGGACAGAAAAATTCCATTCGAGGATTTTTTAATTTAAATACACGCTCTTCTAAAGGATTTTGTTCCATTATTTAATTATAAAGCTATTAAAGAAAGCTCTCCACATGGAAAAATTAGTCCTTATTAAGGATATCTCCTTGTTTGACGCATGTTTCCTCCTCTTGTAGCATTTTATCATGGGAGATCGCTTCAAAAAAGGCCTAAAGGAAAAAGGCCAATTGAGTATTTTTTTGGGCATCTGCCTTATCATTGCCCTTACCGTTTTAGGCTTTGTTATCAATGTGGGTCTTTTTGTAAAGGCCAAAATAAATTTACAAAATGCTGTTGATGCCGCCGCTTGGTCTGGAGCTTCTGTTCAGGCCCGACAACTCACCAACATTGCTTATTTAAATTGGGAGATGAGAAATACTTACAAAGAATGGATGTTTAAATACTACGTCCTAGGACAGCTCTCTTTGTTAAAAACCAACCACGCCAATTTAGATAGTCCTGACTGGAAAAAAGGGCAACCATCTGCTGCCATGAGTTTTCGAACTAACCCTTTCTATGATCAAGGCCATGCCAGTTATAATGCAGATGTCTTTGATAAATTCAACATCCCTTCCATCTGTGTTCACTTAGGTGCTGCTCATAATATTTGTGAAACTTATTCGCTACCAGGGCTTCCTCGTTTTGATTCTGTTGGAATGCCTGGGGTAGGAGAAAAGCATGAAGAATTTTTAGATGAAATTGTTAAGACTAAATCAAAAGATTGTTCTGCTAGAAGTACACTAAATTATAACACTGCCATGCTTTGGGCCTTTGGTACAGGACTCAAGTCGGTTCCTGGTGCTCCGCAAATTGCCGCTGACCGTGTGGGTGCTTGGATTCAGGCCTTAGAATTAGCGCTTCGTATGAGAAACTTGGAAATGATTGTAAATAGACCTGCTGTCTCTAGAAGGCCTATTTGTCTCGGGGGAGGAAATTGTCTCGCTATTTCAGACCTAGATGCTGAGATCACTAACATTCCTTTAAATGAAAGACCTATTAAGGCCTTCTGGTCGGCCTATCGAAATTTATCGGGAGGGGATAAAAAAACCTCTGATCCTTTTGCCGCTACTTTTCAACTTCGAGAAATTCAGACTATGGGGAAAGTTTCCAGACCTGGAGATCTCAGTGGTTATCTTATTCCGGCCAATGCCACTATTGGGCAGACAGGTTTAGCTGCCTCACAAAAACAATATCTTGATCTACAAATTTATCCGGTCAACCTCGCCACTTTTTTTACTAGTTTTATTACTGATAACAGTAACGATGCGGGGACTGGATCAGAGGCGGCCTGTCCCAGTTCTAAAACAGCTCTTCCGGTTCCTGGATACATCATGGGCTTTTTAAAAAATAACGAAGTCATCACCTACTACACAGTAAAAGGTGAAGCACAATTTATGGGACTTTTTTATCCTTTTGCCTCGGAAACGGGGATAAACCTTAAGGCCTATGCTGCGGCAAAACCTTTCGGTGGCAGAATCGGCCCTAGGCTTTTTAACTTTGATGGCTCTGGTGCGATTATTCCAAGATATGCTGATCAAAATAGGTCGGCCGCCTATCTCTCAGGCATTGATACGGCAGCACTTGGAACAACTTATGAAGCGGGTTTTCCGATTCCAACTACTGCAAGTTTTTGGGTTAAAGATGCCTCTGATATTATTGGTGGAGTTCCGGCGCAAACTTCGGTTAATCCTAAATTTGCTATTCCCAATTTACTCTATGCTTTTCCCCTGGGAAAGATTGGTGCTATCACTCCTCACGCTAGGCCACCGGATGCAATCTTACAATTGGCCCCTGGGGCCAACGAAGCAAGTAGTAGAATTCCCTCTGAAAGTCCTCCTCTAGGATTATATGATAAAGAAGTTTTCCGAGAGCTGGCGAAAAATCTGGGAACTGCTGGTGCGGCAAGTTCTCTTTCCCAGCAAGAAATTGATATGGCCATTCGCCGTGCTCGTGCACCGACTAACTATGATGCTTTAAATTATCTAATTCCAACCATGGATAATGAGGCAGAAAATTTAAATTCTCCTTCCCGAGTTCATGTTGGTCCTGACGGAAAATATGATATTTTTGCACCTCTTTATGGAACTAATACTCTCTATGCCAGTATTTCAGATATTGGTGTAGTTATGGATGAGTATCTGGCCAATACAAAAATAGCTGTAGACACTTATTTAGCTGCTTTAGCTGAAGTAGCAGAACAAATCAGGGCCTCTGCCGCCGGGGCCCGGGGTGGGCCTGAATCTTATGATCCTGCAGCAGCGGTTATTCATCCTAAATCACCAGTGGGCACTGCAACCTATGAAAGTGATCTCGCTGACTGTGCTGAGTTAAGTATAGCCACTAGGTTTTACCAATTTTTCCAGGGTACTTCCCAAAAGTGCGGGATAAAGCCTCTGAGTATTTCGGTTACTGAATATTGGATCGAAATTGATACTCAGTATCCAAATTTTGGTACATTTTATCGAACATCTTATGAAAAACCGACTGATTTAAGCAACTCTGCTCTTATGACTGCCTATATGCCAGGTCCAAGGACTGGGGCGACAGAAGATGGCACAATGGTTCATCCTTTTGGCACCTCGCCTGAGAGATTGGGCAAAAGAAATTTTTATTCTACTAAGTTTATCTCGGTGGAGAAGGTTTATAGTGGTGGTGTGGCAAGTTATAGTGACAAGGGTGTCTATTATGAGTCGGCGCAGTTTGGAACTTCACCAACAGATGTCACCAAAGGGCCTCCTAGTTTTAAAAATCAAATTTCCAAGCAACGAATTGAAGAATGGGTCAGGATAAACAACTAACCTCATGCACAAAAATAGGGGTATCCCAGTAAGTTTTTCCTTGTTAAATTAATAAAGGCCTATTAAATATTAAGAGTAATTAAAAGGAACGATTCCGTGGCAAAAAAAAAGAAAGTAGCTAAAAAGAAAGTGACCAAGAAAAAGGTA
>QNFX01000018.1 GCA_003650125.1 Campylobacterota bacterium | reverse complement strand
GTGATTGGCATTTATTTCAAGGCCTACGGCGTATTCTTTGGAAGTATCCAGTGCCATATTGGCGGCGATTGAACCGAGAGATTCTGCCAGGACGCAGGAGGCACCACCATGGAGCAGACCGAGTGGTTGGATGGTTCGCTCATCGACGGGCATGGTGCCCTCAAGAAAATCATCGCCTATTTTAGTGATTTTAATACCTATAAAGGAGGTGAGAGTTTTCTCTCCCCTTTCTTCTAAATATTTTATTGTGGGTGTTTGAAACCAAATCGCCATGGTCGCTCCTTTTCTATACCATATAGACTCTCGACAGCTTTAAAAAGGTTAATAATGCTTTGAGCTGGCCCTTGATGGTTGGGGAAACTAGTATTATAGTCGCGGTTTCTAGCAGGGTGTAAATTTTGGTCTTTATGGCCAAGGATATGGCGCATAGCTATAATAGAGCTTTGAACTAAGGCAGTATAAATGATCAATCAGAGAACTATCGCTAAAGAGACCTCCTTTACAGGGCTTGGATTGCATACGGGAAAAAAGATAACTCTTACCCTAAAACCAGGCGTAGAAAATTTTGGGATCAAGTTTAGAAGGGCGGATTTAAAAAGTGGCCCATTAATTCACGCTAGCGCTGATACTGTTTCTGCCACTGAGAATAATACTACCATTGGTAGCAATCCTTATACTATTCATACTGTAGAGCATTTATTATCTGCCATTTATGGATTGGGAATTAATAATATTTTAATTGAAGTTGATGGCCCTGAAATTCCTATTATGGATGGTTCAGGAACTTCTTTTGTCTTTTTACTCAAAGAAACCGGGATTATTTCGCAAAACAGTCCCAAGACGATTTTAGTGGTAAAAAAAGAAGTGAAGGTTAAGGTTGGAGATAATTGGGCAATGATTTCACCAAATCGTAGTTTGGTGATTGATTCCACAATTGATTTCGCCCACCCCCTTATAAAGAGACAGCACAAGGTTTTTAAATTTTCTTGTGAGGCCTTTATCAAAGAGATCTCAAGAGCAAGAACCTTTGGGCTGCTTCGAGATGTGGATTATTTAAAGCGAAAGGGTCTCATTAAAGGCGGCTCTCTCGATAATGCGATTGTTCTAGATGACTTTAAAGTCATGAATCCGGATGGACTAAGATTTGAGGACGAATTTGTTCGTCATAAGATTCTAGATACTATTGGAGATCTGGCCTTACTTGGTTATGAAATAGCTGGTAAAATTACTACTTTCAAATCCGGGCATAAACTGCATAATCTATTATGCCGGGAACTTTTAAAAGATAAAAATGCCTATGAACTAGTTCCTGCAACCCAGCTAGAAGAAGAGTATATAAAACCATATGCGCTTCCCACTCTGGTAGGGCAATCAGTTTATTAGGAAATAACACATGAAACTTTCAAACGGTTTTTGGCAAACTTATAAAGAGCATCCAAGCGATGCGACCATCGCCTCCCATCAATTAATGATTCGTGCCGGACTAATTCATAAATCCCAGGCAGGACTCTATAACTTTTTACCTTTTGGGCTCAGAGCAGTTCAAAAAGTGGAAAAAATAATCCGTGAAGAGATCAATAAAATTGGTGCGATGGAAATTGCCATGAGTGTGGTGACACCAGGTGAACTCTGGCATGAATCCGGCAGATGGGACGCTATGGAAGGTCTTATGCTCAAAGCAAAGGATCGGGCCGGAAGAGACATCTGCTTAAGTCCTACAAATGAAGAAGCGGTAGTAGATATTTTTAGAAAAACGGTGAAATCTTATAAACAACTTCCCGTGTCTCTCTATCAGATCAATATGAAATTTAGAGATGAAATTCGTCCTAGATTTGGGCTTATGAGAGCGAGAGAGTTTATTATGAAAGATGCTTATAGCTTTCATGAAAACTGGGAGTCACTAGATCTGGTCTATGCGGATTTTTATAAGGCGTATTCAAATATTTTTGATCGTATGGGGCTTAACTTTATCGTAGTTGAAGCAGATGCTGGGGCCATGGGTGCTGGGAAAAATAAAACTCATGAGTTTCAAGTTCTCGCCAAATCAGGAGAAGATAAGGTCATTATCTGTGAAGAATGCGACTATGCCGCCAATATCGAAAAAGCAGTAACGCTAAGAGAACCATTGGAGTTTAATAACTCTGATAAGGCAATCGAGCTGGTTGAAACCCCAAATATGGGAACCATTGAAGAGGTTTCAAATTTTTTAAAAATTAAACAGCATCAAAGTCTTAAGTCTCTCGCTTATGCTGGAATCACAGAAGATAAAGAAGAGGTTTTTTTGGTTTTAATGCTTGGAGATGATGAGCTAAATGAAATCAAGCTTAAAAACCATGTAGGACATGAGCATATTAAACCTCTCACCGATAATGAAATGATGGGAGAAGGTTTTGTAAAAGGTCAGTTAGGCCCTTATGAACTTGGTAGAGAAGTGCGAGTTATTTTTGATTCGGCAATTCCTCTCGATGCTGGTTTTACCACCGGGGCCAATAAAAAAGACTTTCACTATATGAACTTTGTTCCAAGGAGAGATCTTAAAGGGGAAATTGAAGTTGCAAAACTGAGACTTTCCCGTGCCGGAGATATTTGTAAAATTGGTGATAAGGAAGGCCCTGTAGTTGAGATCAGTGGCATTGAAGTAGGACATATCTTCCAGTTAGGAGATAAATACACCAAAGCTCTCGATGCGAAAGTATTAGATCGAAATGGCAAAACTATTCATCCACTCATGGGCTGTTATGGGATCGGTGTTACAAGAATCGTAGCGGCGGCCATCGAACAACATCACGATGAAAATGGAATCATCTGGCCTCTTGCTATCGCTCCTTTTCATATTCATTTTACTGCTATTGCTAAATCAGCTGAAATTAAAAATATTTGTGATGAGATATACGAAGAGATAAATGGTGAGTTTGAAGTTCTCTATGATGATCGAGCAAAATTAGGCCCAGGCTTTAAATTTAAAGATGCTGATCTTTTGGGACTGCCTATTAGAGTGGTTTTAGGAGAAAGAGATTATAAAGGTGATGGTCTTTTAGAAATTACCATTAGAAAGACTGGTGAAACAACGAAGGTATCAAAGGAAGATTTGATTCCTACCTTGAGAAAACTTTTAAAGGAACTTTCCTAAAATGGATCAAGACTTAATCATTGGAACTCACAGTATAATTGAGGCATTAAAAAATCCTAAAAGACATTCAGCAACTCTGTACGGTACTAAAGATGGTCTAAAAAATATCGGTAGGACCCCTCAAGGAATCAAAGTTGTCACTTTAGGTACTCACGAGGTGCAAGAGAGAGCAAAAGAATTCTGCCGGACATTTGATTTTAAATATCAAAGGATTCCCTCCAACGTATTTTTAATAACCAGTAAACTAGAAGAACTGGGTGTGGCCTTTTTATATAATGAGATAGAAACGAAAAAAAATCGTAAGATTCTCTGCCTTGATCAGGTTACTGATACGCAAAATGCTGCGGCGATACTAAGAACAGCTGCCTTTTTTGGCATCGATTATTTATTGGTTAGTTTTAAAGGATCCTTCGGGGTAGGCCCCAGCTTTTCGCGAAATGCCTCTGGGGCGCTAGAATATATTCCTATTATTCGCTGCGCTGCACTTCCTCGAACCCTCAATAAATTGAAAGAGTTAGGGGTTACCTGTGTAGGTTTTTCTGAACATGCTTCAGGAGAGTTGGAGATAGCGGAAGGTCACACTTGCTTAGTTTTAGGGTCCGAAGATAAGGGGCTCTCTAGTGCTGTAATGAGAATTCTTGATAAGACAGTGGCACTTAAATCCCAGGGCCCTATTAAATCTCTTAATGTTTCTGTGGCCGCTGCACTGGCGATGGATAAGTTTTTTGGCCTGAGGTAAAAAATTTCTTGCTTTAAAAGACCTACATGACTATAAATCACAACTAGTTAACCTTAGAAATAGGCTGGCTTAGCTCAGTTGGTAGAGCACCGGTTTTGTAAACCGGCGGTCGTAGGTTCGACTCCTATAGCCAGCTCCAGTTTTCTAGGTTATTGTGGCGAGGTTGCCGAGTGGTCAAAGGCAACAGACTGTAAATCTGTCGGCGTATGCCTTCGAAGGTTCAAATCCTTCTCTCGCCACCACTTAAGCGTGCGTAACTCAGTTGGTAGAGTGCAACCCTTCCAAGGTTGATGTCGCAGGTTCGACCCCTGTCGCACGCTCCATTTTTTTTTATAATAATCGGAAAAAGTCCGGCACGCGTGGCTCAGGGGTAGAGCACTCCCTTGGTAAGGGAGAGGTCATGAGTTCAAATCTCATCGTGTGCTCCACTTTCTAAATATACTTGTCACGTAATTTTTTGAAGGTCATAATGTTGACTAATTTCACAGAGCTGTACTATAGAGAAGAGCTAAACTTAAATTAAATCTAGATATAGAGAAATATAATTAATTTGAAGGAGACTTAAGTTATGTCAAAAGAAAAATTTGATCGAAGTAAACCCCACGTAAATATTGGGACAATTGGGCACGTTGACCATGGGAAAACGACCCTTACTGCTGCTATTTCAATGGTTCTTGCTGAGGCCAGTGGTATGGAGGTTAAGCGATTTGATGAAATCGATTCTGCCCCTGAGGAAAAGGCCAGAGGGATTACCATCAATACCTCTCACATTGAATATGAAACAGCTAATAGACATTATGCTCACGTTGATTGTCCAGGTCACGCCGACTACGTTAAAAATATGATTACTGGTGCTGCTCAAATGGACGGTGCGATTCTTGTTTGTTCTGCTGCTGATGGACCTATGCCACAAACTAGAGAGCATATCCTTCTTGCTAGACAGGTTGGGGTTCCAGCGATCGTTGTTTTCATGAATAAGGTAGACCAAGTAGATGATGATGAACTACTTGAGCTAGTTGAAATGGAAATTAGAGAACTATTATCTGAGTATCAATTTCCTGGAGATGATATTCCAATTATTGCTGGTTCAGCTCTTGCTGCTGTTGAAGGCAGAGATCCTGCTATTGGAAAAGATAAAATTCTAGAACTAATGAAAGCAGTTGATGAGTATATACCAACTCCTAAAAGAGATATCGAAAAAGATTTCCTAATGCCAGTTGAGGATGTTTTCTCAATTTCAGGTAGGGGAACAGTTGTTACTGGTAGAATTGAAAGAGGTGTTGTTCTTGTTGGTGACGAGATCGAGATATTAGGTATTAGAGATACTCAAAAAACTACTGTTACCGGTGTTGAGATGTTTAGAAAGCTTCTTGATAGAGGTGAGGCCGGAGATAACTGCGGTATCCTTCTTAGAGGAACAAAAAGAGAAGACGTTGAAAGAGGGCAGGTTCTTTGTAAGCCAAGTTCTGTAACAACTCATACTAAATTTAACTGTGAAGTTTATATCCTAACCAAAGATGAGGGTGGAAGACACACTCCAATCTTTAAAGGCTACAGACCTCAGTTTTATTTTAGAACTACTGATATTACTGGAACGATTACACTTAAAGAAGGTCAGGAAATGATTATGCCTGGCGATAATACTGCTTTTGGAGTTGAGCTGATCCACCCAATTGCGATGGAAAAAGGACTAAGATTTGCCATTAGAGAAGGTGGTAGAACGATTGGTGCTGGTACCGTTTCAGAGATTTTATAGTTAATAGATTTTTAATTGGATAAGAGGCCGATCCTAAAGAATCGGCCTTTTTTTTCAGGGAGTAGGGGTGTATAGCTCTAATTGGTAGAGCGGCTGATTCCAAATCAGTAGGTTGGGGGTTCGAGTCCCTCTGCGCCCGCCACTTCATTTGATGCAGTGTGTGGTGGAATAATTACACAGACAGCTGAAAAATCTTATCTATTTTATAGACAAATTGCCAAAAGTTTTGCATATAAACATAACTTTGGATTAATTTAAAAAACTAAAATGCCAACTTTTTGGCCTATCTACAGATAGGAAAGGGTTATATGTCCATTTTAAAAAGTGAAGATAGTAAAAAATGGATCAATGCACTCGTTGCTATGATCGCGGTCCTCTCAGGATTTGTTTCCATTCGTTTCACCGAAACAATGGGAGAGTGGTTTGATCTTGAGGCAAAGGTTGGAAACTTCCTGGCCATGAGTCAAGGTATTGGAGTCGCTGTTGGTTTGCTTACTTTTTTTGTTGTTTATAAAAACAAAAAAGCGATGGCATATCTAAATGGTGTTTTTAGTGAATTGATTAAAGTAATTTGGCCTGAAAAAGATGCGGTTGTTAAGGCCACTATCGGGATCATTATTGGAGTCTCGATATTTTCAGGACTTTTTGTATTAGTGGATTTTCTCTGTCAGAAAGTTCTAAATTTAATTTATTAGGGAATAAACCAATGAGTGAAGACTCAAAAAAATCAGAAGAAGAAGAGACTCTTGAGGAAGTATCCACGAGTAGTATTGAAGAAAAGTATGGTTTCGCCAAAGGTGATACTCCTGACTTCAAGTGGTATATAGCCAAGACTATGACTGGCCAAGAAAACAAAGTTGTTAAGACTTTGAAAGAAAGGGTCGTCAATCTAAAACTCACTGAGTTCTTTGCTGACATTCTAACTCCTGAAGAAGAAGTCACTACTAATGTAGGTGGCAAGAAGAGAAGACTTAAGAAAAAGTTCTTCCCTGGCTATATTCTGATCAAAATGATTATGAATGAGAGCAGTTGGCACCTGGTTAAAAATACAGATAAGATCACAGGTTTTATTGGTGGTACTTCTGATAAACCAGCTCCCATCAGTGATGATGAAGCAGCTTATATGACTAATCAGGCCGATGGCAGACTGAAAAGAGTTAAAAGTTCTATTGATTTTACAGAAGGTGAAACGGTTAAGGTTATTGAAGGACCTTTTACTTCATTTGTTGGAACCGTTGAATCAGTTAATGAAAAAGGAAAACTTAAGGTTAGTGTCTCCATCTTCGGAAGACCTACACCGGTTGAATTAGAATTTTCTCAAGTAGAGAAAATGTCATAAATTTGGAGTAAATAGTGGCCAAGAAAGTTACAGGATTCATTAAGTTACAAATCGAAGGTGGTAAGGCGAATCCATCACCCCCAATTGGACCAGCTCTGGGACAAAAGGGTGTGAATATTATGGAATTTTGCAAGTCCTTCAATGCAAAAACTAATAAGCAGATGGGGGTGAAGTTACCTACCATTATTACAGTATATTCTGATAGATCATTTTCTTTTGTTTGTAAGACACCACCAGCTTCTTATCTTTTAAAAACAAAGTTAAAGCTGAAAAAAGGTTCTAGTAAACCAGGTCACGAAGTGGGTGGAACGGTTCCTAAAAATATTGTGGAAGAAATTGTAGCAGATAAGAAAGAAGATTTAACGGCAGCTACACTAGAGGCCGGAGTAAAGACCATTGAAGGATCAGTTAGATCCATGGGTCTAAAATTAGATTATTAATTAATTAATCGGGAGGCCGTTTGGCCGCTAGCACCGGGAGGATTAAATTGAAAAAGCATAGTAAAAAATTTCTTGAGGCCCAATCCAAGGTCGATGCTAAAAAGAACTACACAATTGATGATGCCTTAGCGCTTACTAAAGATGTGGCCTTCGCGAACTTTGATGAGTCCGTTGATGTTGCCTTTAGATTAGGTGTAGATCCAAGACATGCTGATCAAATGATTAGAGGAGCACTTGCTCTTCCAGCAGGTACGGGAAAAGATGTACGAGTTTGTGTTATCACTTCAGGTGATAAAGTTGCAGAGGCCGAAGCGGCCGGAGCTGACTTTGTTGGATCGGATGAGCTAGTTCAAAAAATTCAAGGTGGGTGGCTGGACTTTGATCGAGTGATCGCTTCTCCTGATATGATGGGAAAGCTAGGTCGAATTGGTAGAGTCCTAGGTCCTAGAGGACTTATGCCTAACCCAAAACTTGGAACTGTAACTCCTGACGTGGCCAAAGCAGTAAAAGAGCAAAAGGCCGGAAAGGTAGAATATAAAACAGAAAAAACCGGTATTGTTCATGTGATGATTGGAAAAAAATCGTTTTCACCAGAACAACTTAAAGACAATTTCATGGCCCTTTTAACGGCCATAATGAGAGCAAAACCTGCCAGTGCCAAAGGAACTTATCTTAAGTCAATTAAAGTAAGTACGACTATGGGCCCGGGAATTAGAATCGATTCCCTCGAAGCAGCTGGAGCAGTTTAATAATCAGTATTTTGTTGGGGTTGATGAAAGTCGGTAGCAAATAAATCCTGCTTGAAATCCCCCTCCGAATATAAATTAATGGAGGAAAGCCTATGTTACAAAGAGCGCAAAAAGACACAATTATTGAAGGTCTTAAAGGCGACATCGACAAGGCAAGGGCCATCTTTTTAACGAATCTTATCGGTATCTCATCTAACGATGCAGTTAGAGTCCGTAAAGAAGTTAGAGAAAAAGGTGGAAAAGTTATTGTTACTAAAAATTCTCTTTTTGGTCTCGCGGCCAAGGGAACTAAGGTTGAAAGTATGCTTTCAGACCTTAAAGGTACCAATGCTGTGGCCTTTGCATTTGAAGATTCCGCTGGAGTGGCCAAAGTTCTCAAAGACGCTGGGAAAGAATTAGAACTAGTTGAGCTTAGGGCCGGTTTTCTTGGAGACAGGGAACTAACTAAAGCTGAAGTAACGGAACTTGCAAGTTTACCATCAAGAGATGAGATGCTTGGAACCTTACTGGCCACTTTTATGGCACCAGTTTCTGCTTTTGCGAGAGTCCTACATGCTATTAATGAGCAAAAAGGATCTGGAGAAGAAGCGGCACCTGCAGCTGAGGAAAAGCCAGCAGAAGAGAAAAAAGAAGATTAACAAATATTTTATTTTAGAATTTATAGGAGATTAAAATGACTAACGAACAATTAATAGAACACATTTCATCAATGTCAGTTCTTGACCTAGCAGGGCTAGTTAAAGAACTAGAAGAAAAATTTGGCGTTTCTGCTGCTCCAGTTGCTGTAGCTGGCGGGGCCGGCGGAGCTGCTGCTGAAGAGCAAACAGAATTTAGCGTAGTTTTAGCTGAAATTGGTGCCAAGAAAATTAACGTAATTAAAGAAGTTAGAGCAATCACAGGTCTTGGACTTAAAGAGGCCAAAACTTTGGTTGAGAGCGCTCCAAAAGCTGTTAAAGAAGGTATTGAAAAGGCAGAAGCTGAAGAAATTAAGAAGAAACTTGAAGCTGCAGGCGCCAAGGTTGAACTTAAGTAGAGGATTGTACTCTCAAATAAAAATAAAAAAAGAGTATGAAGGCAGAGATATTTGCTTTCATACTTCTTTGCGTTTTAAACATTAAGTCTTATAGGAGACTAAAATGGCGAAGGTTTTCTCATCAAACCAATGGTTCCGAAAGAATTTTTCTCAAACTCCGGTGGTTTTAGAAACTCCACCTCTTATGAATCTACAAATTAGATCATATGAACATTTCTTGCAAAAGAATATTCCCCCGGCAAAAAGAGTAGATAAAGGGCTTCATGCGGTCTTTAACTCCGTATTCCCAATTCAAGATTTTAACAAAACAGTGTCTCTTGAATACGTAAGCTACACTTTAGAAGAACCCAAATACACAGTGAAAGAGTGTAGGCAGAGGGGCCTTTCTTTTGAATCACCACTTAAAGTTATCGTAAGATTAGTCTCTTATGATGTGACTGTAGACAAGGATGGAAATGAACAGCGAAATGTTTCTTCCATTAAAGAGCAAGAGGTCTATCTAGGAAATATTCCAATGATGGCGCCTACAGGAAGCTTTGTTTACAATGGTACTGAAAGAGTTATCGTTTCTCAGCTGCACAGATCTCCAGGGATCATCTTTGAGCACGATAGTGGAAAAAAACACTCTAGTGGAAAATTATTATATTCTTCTAGAATTATTCCTCATCGTGGTTCATGGCTTGATTTTGAATTCGATCATAAAAATATTCTTTTCGCCAGGATTGATCGAAAGAGAAAGCTTCATGCGACAGTTATTCTTAAGGCCCTAGGCTTTAATACTACTGAAATTTTAAATGAGTTCTATCAAATAGAAGAAGTTACGCTTGATAAAAAAGGAAAATTTAAAAGGTCTCTAGACTTAAGTCTTTTAATCGGAACAAGAACTGCAAATGATATGCTTGATCCGAAATCTGGTAAAACAATAATTAAAAAAGGAAAGAAGCTAACCAAAGTTTCTGTTCAGAAATTAAAAGATGCCGGAGTTAAAGAACTACCGCTTGAAACAGAAGAAGTAATTGGTAAAGTCGTTTCAGAAGATGTCTTTAATGACAAAACCGGTGAAGTCATCTGCCTTGCCAACGAGGCCCTTTCAGAGGCCAAAATTCAAGAGCTAATGACCGCAGGGATTAAAAAAGTTAAGTGCCTCTACATTGATATGATCAACTTTGGGGATCAAATCAGAAATACTCTTCTGATTGATAAAACTGATGGGAAAGATGAAGCACTTATTAAAATATTTGAAAGACTAAGACCAGGAGAACCTCCAGCGGTTGAAGCAGCAGAGATGCTTTTTAATAATCTCTTTTTCAATCCTGAAAAATATGACCTTTCCAAAGTTGGAAGGATGAAAGTTAACTATAAATTTGGTAAGAGCATCCCAGTTGAAAATACTGTTCTGACCAAAGAAGATATTATGACCACGGTTCGCTACCTAGTAGAACTAAACAACGGTAAAGGTAAAGTCGATGATATCGATCACCTTGGAAATAGAAGAGTTAGAGCTGTTGGTGAACTCCTTGAAAATCAATTCCGTGTTGGTCTAGTTCGAATGGAGAGATCAGTTAAGGAAAGAATGGCGATTCAAGAAATTGAAACCATGATGCCTTATGACCTCGTTAACCAAAAACCAGTGGCCGCTGCAGTTAAAGAATTCTTTGGTTCTTCTCAGCTTTCTCAGTTTATGGATCAAACCAACCCACTTTCTGAAGTTACTCACAAAAGAAGACTTTCAGCTCTAGGGCCTGGGGGTCTTACGAGAGAGAGAGCAGGATTTGAAGTTCGAGATGTTCACTCAACTCACTACGGAAGAATGTGTCCAGTTGAAACACCAGAGGGGCCAAATATTGGTCTAATCACATCTCTTGCAACTTATGCCAGAGTTTCTGAATATGGATTTATTGAGACTCCATACCAAGCGGTTAAGAACAAAAAACTACAATCAAATATTAGATATTTTTCTGCCTTTGAAGAGGAAGGAAAAACTATTGCCCAATATCACTTTAAATATCTTGATAAAGATAAAATATCTGGGTCTCATATTCCATCAAGGGCCGCGGGGGAATTTACCCTGGTTGACGCCGCTGAGATTGAGCTAATGGATGTTTCACCAACTCAGATGATCTCGGTTGCTACATCACTAATTCCATTCCTTGAGCACGATGATGCCAACCGTGCGCTAATGGGATCAAATATGATGAGGCAAGCGGTTCCTGTTGTTAGGACGGACGCTCCTATTGTCGGAACTGGAATGGAAGAAATTATCGCTAGAGATTCTGGTGCTATTTTATTCGCTAAGGATCATGGGACAGTTATCTTTGTTGATTCCAATAGAATTGTTATTCAAAGAGATAAATTTAAAGAAGGTGAAACAGGCGTTGATATTTCTAAGTTGATTAAATATCAAAGAACTAACCAAAATACCTGTAACAACCAAAAGGCCCTAGTTAAAGAAGGGGACAGAGTTCATCCTGGAATGGTTATCGCTGATGGGCCTGGTACTCACTTAGGTGACTTAGCACTGGGACAAAATGTTCTCGTAGCTTTCATGCCTTGGGGTGGATACAACTATGAGGATTCAATCCTCATTAATCAGTCCATGCTTTCTAGAGATATTTTCACATCAGTTCATATCGAATCCTATGAAATTGAAACTAGAGATACCAAACTTGGTAAAGAAGAGATCACAAGAGATATTCCAAACGTTTCTGAAGAGGCCTTGGCCCATTTAGATGAAGCGGGAATCATCAGAGTTGGATCTATTGTAAAACCAGGTGACATTTTAACTGGAAAAATCACTCCAAAGGGAGAGACTCAACTTTCACCAGAAGAAAAACTTCTTAAAGCGATCTTTGGTGATAAGGCGGGAGATGTTAAAGATACTTCTCTTCGAGTTCCTTCATCAGTTAGAGGAACTGTAATTGATGCTAAAGTTTATACCCGTGAGGGAGTCGAACTGGATTCAAGATCTAAAGAGATAATTGAACACGAGACGGTTCTAATCAGAAGAGATGAAAGGATTGAGATCAAAGCGATCCAAGCATCTGCTATCTCAAAAATTGTTGAAATGCTTGATGGTAAGAAGATTACTGATATTTTAATTTCTGAAGATGGGACTACTGAGCTGCTTAAAAAAGGTGAAGCGATCACGGCAGAGATTTTAACAACAATCCCATTTGAGCTAATTGGTTATCTTCCTCTTGAGCCAAAATATGAAGAGCAACTCAGTGAGTACTTTGCTGAAGTTAGAAACCGAATCAATAGAGTTAGAACTACTGCTAACGAAGAGGTGGCCAAGCTTCATCGTGGAGATGAGCTTCCTCCTGGAGTTATCAAAAAGGTAATAGTCTACATCGCCATTAAGAGAAAGTTACAACCTGGTGATAAGATGGCCGGTCGTCACGGGAACAAAGGGGTTATCTCTAATGTTCTGCCGAGAGAGGATATGCCATACCTTGCTGATGGCGCTTCTGTTGATATCGTACTAAATCCTCTTGGTGTTCCATCAAGAATGAATATTGGACAGCTACTTGAGCTCCACCTTGGTTGGGCCGGTAGAGGTCTTGGTGAAAAACTCACCGTTATGATGGAAGAGCAGGCCAAGATGAGTGAAATTAAAGATTTCATTTATGCCATCTATAAAACTGATGATGTAAAAGCGTGGCTTAAAAAATCAACTGACAAGCAAGTAATGGAAGTTGCAAAGCTTCTTGAATCTGGTGTTCGTTTCTCCACTAAAGTTTTTGATGGAGCAGCGGAAAAAGAGATTAAAGAGATGCTTGCGCTGGCAGATTACGATCCATCTGGAAAGACTACTCTTTTTGATGGTCTAACAGGAGATGCATTTTCTGAAGATGTTACTGTTGGAATTATGTATATGCTGAAACTTCATCACCTTGTTGATGAGAAACTTCATGCTAGATCTACAGGTCCATACTCACTGGTAACTCAGCAGCCACTTGGTGGTAAGGCCCAGTTTGGTGGTCAAAGACTTGGTGAAATGGAAGTTTGGGCACTTGAAGCATATGGTGCGGCCTATACACTACAAGAGTTCTTAACCGTAAAATCTGATGATGTTATCGGTAGAACTAGGATGTATGAGTCCATCGTTAAAGGTGAGCAGGTACTTGAACCAGGGCTTCCTGAATCATTTAATGTTTTAATCAGAGAGCTACAGTCTCTTTGTCTTGACGTGAAATTAGATGAAAGCACCGAAGAAGAAACTTTTAGTTAATATTTTTTAAATATAAGGGAAACTTAAGATGAAAGACCTTTTAAATTTTTTCGATAAACCTAAAGATCCTATCAGTATTGAAGGCGTTTCAATTAAAATGGCATCTCCTGACACTATTAGAGAATGGTCTTTTGGTGAGGTTCGAAAGCCAGAAACTATCAACTACCGAACTTTCAAGCCAGAGAGAGATGGTCTCTTTTGTGCCAAAATTTTTGGGCCAGTGAAAGATTACGAATGTATTTGCGGAAAATACAAGCGGATGAAACACCGAGGGGTAGTCTGTGAGAAATGTGGTGTTGAAGTAACCCTATCAAAAGTTAGACGAGAGAGATGTGGCCATATTGAGCTAGCTTCTCCCGTTGCTCACATTTGGTTTTTAAGATCTCTTCCCTCAAGACTTGGGGCCATCTTAAATCTAACGCTAAAAGAACTGGAAAAAGTTCTTTATTATGAATCCTACGTTGTGACCCAATCAGATGCTGAAAATGCAGAAAAAGGGCTAGAAGTAGGAAGAGTTATCACCGAACAACAATACAATGAGCTTAAAGAGCAAGGTATTAAGTTTGAAGCAGGCATGGGTGGAAGCACCGTTAAAGAGATGCTCTCTAAAGTTGATATCGATATTGATAACAAAGAACTTAGAAGAGGACTTAAAACTGTAACAACTGAGATGGCGAGAACCAAAATTATCAAAAGACTTAAAGTTGTTGAGTCTTTGCTTAAATCAGATAATAGACCTGAGTGGTTTATGATGGAAGTAATTCCCGTTCTGCCACCAGATCTTCGTCCTCTAGTTCCTCTAGAAGCGGGAAGATTTGCAACGTCTGATCTCAATGATCTTTATAGAAGAGTTATTAATCGAAATAATCGTTTAAAAAGACTTAAAGAATTAAATGCACCTGGAATTATCATTAGAAACGAAAAGAGAATGCTTCAAGAAGCTGTGGATGCTCTTTTTGATAATGGAAGACGTGGAAAAGTCTTTACCGGTGCTAATAAGAGACCACTAAGATCTCTTTCCGATATGCTTAAAGGTAAGCAGGGACGATTCAGACAAAACTTACTAGGGAAAAGGGTAGATTACTCTGGACGTTCAGTTATCGTAGTTGGGCCGACCTTAAGACTTCACCAATGTGGCCTGCCAAAACTTATGGCGCTAGAGCTTTTTAAGCCTTTTATTTACAATCAGCTAATTGAAAAAGGTCACTGTACGACTATTAAAGTGGCCAAGAAAATGGTTGATCAACAAAAACAAGAAGTTTGGGATATTCTTGAAGAAGTTGTTAAGGAACACCCAGTTCTTCTAAACCGGGCACCAACTCTGCACAGACTTGGGATTCAAGGTTTTGAGCCAGTCCTTATTGAAGGGAAGGCGATTCAACTTCACCCGCTAGTTTGTACCGCTTTTAATGCCGACTTTGACGGTGATCAGATGGCAGTTCACGTTCCACTTTCACTCGAAGCGCAAGTAGAATGTAGAATTTTGGTCATGTCTACTAACAATATTTTATCGCCTAAAGATGGGACGCCAATAATTGTTCCTTCTCAGGATATTGTCTTAGGTCTTTACTATATGACTAGACCACGACCTTTTGCGAGAGGTTATGACAAAGTGTTCTCTTCTAAAGAAGAAGCGCAATTTGCCTATCACACGGGAAATCTTCACCTACAAGCACCTATTAAAGTTAGACTTGAAGGTGAACTGGTTGAGACCACTGTTGGTAGAACCTTTGTCTATGATGCTGTTCCAAAGTGTTTGAAATATTCTGATATCAACAAGATTTTAGATAAGAAGACTCTTGGTAATTTAATTGACCTTGCTTATAGAGTAGGCTCAGAAAAAGATACCGTCTTATTGGCCGACTCTTTAATGAGACTTGGATATGAAAACGCAACGAAAGCGGGAATTTCCATTAACATCAACGATATGACCATTCCAAAAGAAAAACCAAAAATTTTGGAAGAAGCATACGTTGAAGTAGATCAGATCACTGAAGAGTACTATGAAGGATCGATCACCAATGGTGAGAGATATCATAAAATCGTGGATGTCTGGACTCAAACTAATGAGCGATTAACTAAAGTGATGTTAACCGGGCTATCTGAAGATACCTTCACTAACGATGCTGGTGATGAAGTTAAAGCACCGTCATTCAATGCACTTTTTATGATGGCGGACTCTGGTGCTAGGGGTTCTACTGCTCAGATGAGACAGCTTGCCGGGATGAGGGGTCTTATGGCCAAACCATCCGGTGATATTATTGAAACACCAATTACTTCAAACTTTAGAGAGGGACTAGACGTTCTTCAATACTTTGCCTCTACCCACGGTGCGAGGAAAGGTCTTGCTGATACCGCGCTTAAAACGGCCAACTCTGGTTACCTAACCAGAAGACTAGTTGACGTTGCCCAAGACGGTATAATTCGCAATGAAGATTGTGGATCAACCGATGGAATTATTCTTGAATCAAGAATTGATTCCGGAGAAATTGTTGAACATATTTCTGAAAGAGTAATGGGAAGAGTAACCGCTCAACCAATTCTCGATCATAGTGGTGAAGAAGTTCTTCCACGAAATCACCTATTAACAGAAGCTGATAATCAAAGATTGATTGATCATGAAATTGATCAGATCAAAGTAAGATCAGTTCTTGTTTGCAAAGAGAAATATGGTTTCTGTGCCAAATGTTTTGGACGAGATCTAGCACGTGGAAAAATGGTTAGCCTTGGAGAGGCGGTTGGAGTTATCGCGGCTCAATCTATTGGAGAGCCAGGTACTCAGCTGACTATGAGAACCTTCCACGTTGGAGGTACCGCAACTGCTGGTGCGCAAGTTAATAAAACTGAAGTAAGAACCGCCGGTGTGATTGAATTCCATAGACTCAAAACTGCTAAACTAAATGATGGTTCTATCATTATTATGAATAAGGTTGGAGAGATCTACGTTAAAAATGCCCAAGGCGTTGTTAAAGAGAGATATCCTGGTGTTTATGGTGCCCGAATCTTTATTGAAGAAGGTGGATCAGTTACTCCAGGTCAAAGAATTCTAGAATGGGACCCGTTTGCCATTCCAATTCTTTCTGAAGTTTCTGGGACCATTCGTTATGAAGACTTAGTTGTTGGAAAGACCATAAAAGAACAAATCGATGCGGTAACCGGACTTACTCATAAAGTTATTGTCGAAACTAAAGATACTGCGCTTCAAGCAAGAATTGCTATCTGTGATGATAACGGGAAAGTAATGATAGTTCCTGGAACCAAAAGAGAGGCAGTCTATAGATTACCGGCCCACGCTCACATCGTAGTAGATGATGGTGAAAAAATTGAAATTGGTCATGCCATTTCTAAAGCGCAAAGGGAAACCACTAAGACTAAAGATATTACCGGTGGTCTGCCAAGAGTTGCTGAACTTTTTGAAGCAAGAAAACCGTCCAATGCGGCCCAAATTTCTGATATTTCAGGAACCATTGAGTTTGGACCTGAGCTTCGTGGATCAAGAAGAGTTATTGTTAGACCTGAGGATGGAGGTGATATAATGACTTACTCCGTCCCAAAGGGAAGATATATTATTGTTAACGAAGGTGACTACATTAGGGCCGGTGAGGCGATAATGGATGGGCCTGCAAATCCTCATGACCTATTAAGAGTTATGGGGGTTAAAGCACTGGCCTCATACATCGTTGATGAAATCCAAGAAGTTTATAGACTTCAAGGGGTTAAAATTGATGATAAGCACATTGAAGTTATCGTGAGCCAGATGCTGAAAAAAGTTCAGATCGAAGATGCTGGAGATACCAACTTCATCCAAGGTGATTCTGTAACTAAACATATCTTTGAAGAGGCAAATGCAGCTCTTGACCCAGATGAACAACCGGCCAAGGCAAGATCTCTACTTCTAGGGATTACCAAGGCCTCTTTGACCACGGAATCCTTTATTTCTGCGGCCTCCTTCCAGGAGACCACTAAGGTGCTAACTCAAGCAGCACTTGAAGGAAAATCGGATAAACTACGGGGTCTTAAGGAAAATGTTATAATGGGACGTTTAATTCCTGCAGGAACTGGTATATCAAGATACAGAGATTACGAGGCCATGGTGGACGAGGAAGAGCAGGATAAAATTGAGGCCGTCGGCCTGCAAATTTAGTTTTTACTTGCAATTGGGAAGACCACCATGCTACCTAATGCAAGCTTATAGGTAATTTAAGGAGAAAATAGCAAATGCCTACTATTAACCAGTTGATTAGAAAGGGAAGAGAATCCAAATACACTAAGACTAAGTCACCAGCACTTAAATCATGTCCGCAAAGACGTGGAGTTTGTGTAAGGGTTTATACAACAACTCCAAAAAAACCAAACTCGGCGATGAGAAAGGTTTGTCGAGTTAAACTAACTAGTGGATTTGAGGTAACTTCCTACATTGGTGGAGAAGGGCATAACCTACAAGAACATAGTATCGTTCTAATCAGAGGCGGAAGAGTTAAAGATCTTCCAGGGGTTAGATACCACACTATTCGTGGAGCTCTTGATACTACAGGCGTAGATAAGAGAAACCAGGGAAGATCCAAATACGGTTGTAAAAAACCAAAAAAATAATTTGTTAACCAAATCAAGGCCCTTTTATTAAGGCCTTGAGAGTAAATTCTTTTGAATTGAAGAGAGGAAAAAATGAGCAGAAAACACCGAGCAACTCCCCGATTAGTTTTACCAGATCCTAGATATCAAGACATGGTAGTAACAAAATTTATCAATATCCTTATGAAAGGCGGTAATAAGGCCGTTGCTGAAAGGATATTTTATGGTGCCCTTGAAGATATCGAGAAAAAAACTGGTGAAGAACCATTAAAAATATTTAAAAAAGCACTTTCAAATATCAAGCCTGCAGTTGAAGTTAAATCTAGAAGAATTGGTGGGGCAACTTATCAAATTCCAGTAGAAGTAAGACCTGCAAGAAGACAATCCCTAGCTCTAAGATGGCTTAGAGATTATGCAAGATCTCGTAATGGAAGAACCATGCGCGGAAAACTTTCTGATGAAATCATGGAAGCCGCACAAAGTAGAGGTGGATCCGTTAAGAAAAGAGAAGATGTTTATAAAATGGCCGAGGCCAATAAAGCATTCTCTCACCTTAAATGGTAGATCTTAAATAATTAGAAAGGTTTTTCCATGAGTGACCAGATAGAACGGATTCGAAATATCGGGATTATGGCCCATATTGATGCCGGGAAAACTACCACAACGGAAAGAATTCTATACTATACAGGAAAAAGTCATAAAATTGGTGAGGTCCATGATGGGGCCGCCACCATGGACTGGATGGTTCAAGAACAAGAACGAGGAATAACTATTACCTCGGCGGCAACGACCTGCTTTTGGAAAAAATACGAAATTAACATTATTGACACCCCGGGACATGTGGACTTTACCATTGAAGTGGAAAGGTCTCTGCGCGTACTCGATGGGGCCATAGGAGTTTTTGATGCCGTCTCCGGTGTTGAACCTCAATCAGAAACAGTCTGGAATCAGGCCGATAAGTATGGTGTTCCCCGCTTTGCCTTTGTTAATAAGATGGACCGAGTAGGCGCCGATTTTTTTAACTGTATCGATGAGATAAAAGAAAAATTAGGAAAAACTGCCGTAGCGGTACAAATTCCTATAGGTAGCGAGGCCGATTTTAAAGGGATGATAGATCTAATTGAGATGAAGGCCTATACCTTTTCAGAAGATGACCTTGGTGCCCAAGTTATAACTGGGGAGATCCCCACAAAATTAATCGATGATAGCGCCCTATATAGGGAGACACTTATTGAGGCCCTTTGCGATTTAGATGATGACTTGGCAGAAGACTTTCTTGAAGGGAAAGAAATAGAAAGTGCTCGCATAAAGAAAATATTAAGAAATGCGGTTATCACTCAAGATTTTATTCCTGTTTTTTGTGGCTCGGCCTTTAAAAATAAAGGCGTTCAACCTCTATTAGATGCGGTGATCGACTATCTACCCTCTCCTGTTGATCGAGGGGAAATTACCGGCCATTCTCCGAAAGATGTAGACAAAACTATTGCTAGAAAACCAGATGTTAAAGAACCTTTTTCCGCTTTGGCCTTTAAAATTGCCTCTGATCCTTTTGTTGGAAGTTTAACTTATATTCGAATTTACTCGGGAGAGTTAAAGGCGGGACAAACAATATACAACCCACTTAAAAAGACTAAAGAACGAGTGGGGAAAATTCTGCGCATGCATGCTAATAAGCGGGATGAACTTCCAAAAGCAACTGCGGGAGATATTGTAGCGGTATCAGGACTTAAAAATACAATTACAGGTGAAACTCTTTGTATTGAACAAAAGGGAATCATTTTTGATTTGATGGAATTTCCAGAAACAGTAATTTCTATCGCCATAGAGCCTAAAACTGCTGCTGATGAGAAGAAATTACTAAAAATTCTGCTGCAAATTAAAAAGGAAGATCCTTCCTTTGCCTTTAAGCATAATGAAGAGACAGGACAGCTTTTAATTTATGGGATGGGAGAGCTCCATCTTGAGATTGTAGTAGATCGTCTGCAACGAGAGTTTAAAGTTGGGATTAGAGTAGGGAAACCACAAGTCTCCTATCGAGAAAGTATTGGGGGAGTTGGTAAGGGCGAGGCAGAATTTAGAAAAGAAATTGGCGGAAAATTTCAATATGGACAATGTCAGATCACAGTAGAACCAGTCGATCACGCGATGGGTGTTTTAGTGGAATCCAAGCTAACCAAGAGAGATATTCCGGAAGAATTTATTAAGGCGATGATTAGGGGAATTGAAGACACCTCTTTGGGCGGGGCCCTTGCGGGCTATCCTTTTATCAATATTAAGGCCACTATCACTGATGCTGGTTATATCGAGGAAGAAGCACAAGAGGTGGCCTACTCAATAGCCTCCTCAATGGGCTTTAAAGAGGCCTGTAAAAATGCAGGATTACAGCTCCTTGAGCCATTTATGGCGCTAGAAGTGCTGACTCCAGTGGAATACACTGGCGATGTAATCGCTGATATTAATATGAAACGGGGAAAAGTCATCGCTATGGGGACTAAGAAAAATAAAGAGGTCATTCAGGCAGAGGCCCCTCTAGTAGAGATGTTTGGCTACAGCACAGATCTACGTTCTAAGACCCAGGGTAGAGCATCTTTCACGCTCGAATTTGAGCGTTATGCAAGAATTCCCCAAGACATGGCCAAGGCACTACTAGAAAAAAGAGGCATATTTATTTAGGGAATATATTTTCAATCGCCTTGACAAAGGGCCCATAAATCCATAAAACCCATAAGAATATTTAGGTAGAAAGGAACACTTTGAATGAAAGCAACTAGACTTAGAATTAAATTAAGGGCGTACGATCACAAGATTTTGGATAGTTCTGTTGATGAAATTATTCAAACCGCCAAAGAGACTGGTGCCAAAATTGCTGGCCCAATCCCTCTACCTACTGAAATTAATAAATTCACTGTACTGAGATCTCCTCACAAGGATAAAAAATCTCGAGAGCAGTTTGAGATGAGAACCAATAAAAGATTGGTCGACATCATTGACCCTACGCAACAAACCATTGACAGCCTTATGAAATTGACCCTGTCTTCAGGTGTTGACGTAGAGATTAAATACTAGTATTTACTTGTAACCTATTTAATTGGTGAAAGTTTAACCATGCATGCATCCCTGCGGTCAGGGTGATGCTGTGGAGGAAGTAATGAGCGATAAGACTACTGTCGAGCTACCAACATATTTTGGCGTAAAAGCTGGAATGACTAGAATCTTTGATGATAATGGAAATCATGTTCCAGTAACGGTTATCAAATTAGTTAAAAATTTCATTTCTCAAGTTAAAACCCAAGCAACTGATGGCTATGAAGCTTATCAAGTAGCTTATGGGGAAAAGCGAGAGAAGTTAGTTAACAAACCCTTAAAGGGAATTTTGGCCAAGGCCAAAATTGAAACCCCTCTGACAAGATATAGTGAAGTTCGAATTGAAGGTGTTAATTCTGAAGATCTAGGAAAAGAGGTATCATTAGATGCTTTTCCTGCTGATACATATATTGATGTAACGGGAATATCTAAAGGTAAAGGCTTCCAAGGTGTTATAAAAAGACACAACTTTTCTGGTGGCCCTGGTGCTCATGGTTCAAAATTTCATAGAACAACAGGTTCAATTGGTAACCGAGCTACCCCAGGTAGAGTTTTCCCAGGTAAGAAAATGCCAGGGCATATGGGTGCAAAAACTACAACCGTACAAAATATTAAAATACAAGAACTGAACTTGGAAAAAGGATACCTTCTTATAAAAGGAAGTGTTCCTGGTGCCAAAAACAGTTTTGTTAAAATATCTAAGTCGGTAAAGAAGTAAGGAACAGGTTATGGCCGATATAAATGTATTAAACACAAAATTTGAAAAGTCTGGGAGCATGAAAGTTGATGTTAAATTAGCTCCTGAAGATATTAAAGTTCCTGTTGTCCACCAAGTGGTTAAGGCCACTTTGGCGGGAAGAAGACAAGGAAACGCTTCCACTAAAAATCGATCAGAAGTTAGAGGTGGTGGTGCTAAGCCTTTTAAACAAAAGGGAACAGGTCGTGCTCGTCAAGGTTCTATTAGAGCTCCTATCCAAAATGGTGGTGGTGTAGCTTTTGGACCGAAGCCGAGAGACTATACACAAAAAGTTAATAAGAAGATGATGCTGATTGCAATCCGATCGGTTATTGCTGATAAGATGCAAGCAGGAAAATTAACTGTTGTTGAGAAAATCGAATCGACTGGTAAGACTAAAGAGATGCACTCTCTTTTAAATGGGAAGGGACTTCTTCCAGGTCTTATTGTTACTAGAAATAGAGATTCTCTTGCTCTTAGAGCTGCTAAAAACCTTCAGTGGGGTAAAGGTATTCCAGTTGAAGGTTTCAGTGTTTATGAAGCACTTAAATATGAGAACTTAATTATTGAAAAAGAGGCCCTTGAGGTTCTCCTTAATAAATTGGTGTAAGTTATGCATTTAGAACAAATTATATTAAAGCCACTAATTACTGAAAAGGCTTCTCTGCAAACAGAGAGATCTAACCGTTATGGTTTTCAAGTTGCTCTTCGGGCCAACAAAAACCAAATTAAAATGGCAGTTGAAAAGTTATACAACGTTAAAGTGTTAAACGTTAAAACTAGTGTCAATGCTGGAAAACTTAAAAGAACTGGGAAGACGATTAAAAAATCTTCCAAAATTAAGAGAGCTTTTGTTCAGCTTAGTGAAGGGCAAAAGATTGAGTTTTTTAAAGGCGTTTAATACTTAGAGGAAAATATGGGAATTCAAAAATTTAAACCAACAACTCCTTCAAGAAGAAAGATGGCAGTTAGAGATTCTAAGGATCTCACTAAAGGTGTAAAACCTTTAAAAGGTAAACTTGTTCCAAGACCTTCTAACGCCGGTAGAAACAATGATGGAAGAATCACTGTTAGACACCGTGGTGGTGGAGTTAAGAGAAAATATAGAATTATAGACTTTAAAAGGATCAAGACGGATATTCCGGCCAAGGTTCAAGCGATTGTTTATGATCCAAATAGAACCTGTCACATTGCCCAGATCGCTTATGCTGATGGGGAAAAGACTTATATCTTGGCACCATTAGGGCTTAAAGTTGGAGATAGTGTTATCTCTTCTGCTGATGCGGATGTAAAAATTGGAAATGCTAAGCTTTTAAAAGATATTCCAGTGGGAACTTTAGTTCACAATGTTGAACTCTACCCAGGAGCTGGTGGACAAATGGCCAGAGCGGCCGGAGCTTATGTTCAGGTTATGGCCAAAGAAGGAGATAGCTGTCTTCTTAGAATGCCATCTGGAGAGCTTCGAAAAGTAAAAATTAACTGCCGAGCGACCATTGGTCAGGTAGGAAATGTTGATAATGAACAAATTGTTATCGGTAAGGCCGGTAAGAGTAGAATGCTTGGCAGACGACCTAAGGTTAGAGGTGTTGCCATGAACCCAGTTGATCACCCTCATGGTGGTGGTGAAGGTAGAACGTCAGGTGGACGTCACCCGGTTTCACCTTGGGGAACTCCTGCTAAAGGTTATAGAACTAGAAGTAATAAACGAACAAATCAATTTATCGTTAAGAGACGTAAAAAATAACGGAGTTTTAATATGACTAGATCTTTGAAAAAAGGTCCTTTTGTTGATGATCATTTACTAGAAAAGGTTATGGGCATGCAAGAGGATTCAGCGAAGGGAAATAAAGTGATCAAGACTTGGTCTAGAAGATCAACAGTCATCCCTGAGTTTATTGGACTGACTTTTGCAGTTCATAATGGGAAGAAATTTATTCCCGTTTATGTAACTGATAATATGATTGGAATGAAATTAGGCGAGTTTTCCCCTACAAGAACCTTTTACGGTCACGGGGCAGACAGAAAAGGTAAAAGATAACAATTAAGGAAGCGAGCTCGAAATGGCCATAAAAGTACATGCAAATAGAGTAGGGATAGCACCTCGAAAAGTACGAGGAGTTGTTAACCTAATTAGAAATAAAAAAGCCTCTGAGGCATTAAGAATCTTAAGATTTTGCGAGAAGAAAGAGATTTCTATCGTTCTTTCAAAACTTTTAAATAGTGGACTTGCTATTGCTTCGGATTCTGAAAAATACGATATCGATAACCTTGTGGTTAGCACTATCTACGCCAACGAAGGACAAACTCAAAAGAGAATCCAACCGCGAGCACAAGGTAGAGCATTTAAAATAAGAAAAAGAAGTAGCCACATAACTTTAGAACTGAAGGAAGCGTAAGAATGGGACAAAAAGTACATCCGTATGGCTTTAGATTAGGATACATCAAAACTTGGCAGAGCTCTTGGTATGCCACCAAGGAGAAGTATGCCACGATCTTGCAAGAAGACCTGGCAGTCAGGAACTATATTGACAAGAATATGAAAAATGCTGCTGTCGCCAAGACTGAGATCTCTCGGACTTCTGGTCAGACAAAAGTTACTGTTTTTACCGCAAAGCCAGGTGTGGCCATTGGTAAAAAAGGTGCTGGAATTGAAAAGATTAGAACAGACCTAATGAAACTTATTACGGGAGCTCTAGTTTTTAATATTGCTGAAGTAAAAAGACCCGATGCTGATGCCAAGTTGATCGCTGAAAATATTGCTGCTCAACTGGAAAAAAGGGTTGCCTTTAGACGTGCCATGAAAAAGGTTATGCAATCTGCATTCAGGGCCGGAGTTAAAGGAATTAAAATTAGAACTGCTGGTAGACTTGGTGGGGCGGAAATGGCCCGACAAGAAGGGTATGCGGAGAGAAAAGTTCCTCTTCATACACTCCGAGCAGACATTGACTATAATACTGCCGAAGCACAAACCACCTATGGGAAAATTGGGGTGAAAGTTTGGGTTTATAAAGGCGAGATTTATAAATAAGGAATAGAGGTAGAAAATGCTAAGTCCTAAAAAAGTAAAATGGCGTAAACAACATAAAGGTAAAATGCGTGGAAAAGCGTATCGTGGATCGACCATTACCTTTGGTGAATATGCACTACAGGCCACAACTTGTGGTTTTATAACTAACCGTCAAATTGAAGCGGCCAGGATTGCGATCAATCGTAAGGCCAAAAGGGGCGGGAATGTCTGGATTAAAATTTTCCCAGACAAATCGCTAACTAAGAAGCCGGCCGAAGTAAGAATGGGGAAAGGTAAAGGTTCTCCAGAGTCTTGGGTTGCTGTAGTTAAACCTGGAAGAATTCTTTTTGAAGTAGCTGGACTTGGTGAAGAGCTAAGTAAAGAGGCCTTAAGGCTTGCTATGTATAAGCTTCCGGTTAAGACCAAAATTATAAAAAAGGAAAAGGCGGCCGAATAGGGTCCGACGGAGATAAAGAGATGCTTAAAGTTGAAGAAATTAAAAAATTAGATAACGCTGCATTAGATAGAAAAATCAGCGATTTTAGGGTTGAGCTCTGGGGTTATAAAATGCAAATGGGGACCTCAGGAATTGAAAAGCCTCACCTAATTAAAATAGCTAAGAAGAATATTGCAAGGCTATTAACAGAAAAAACTTTCAGAAAAGTTAGAAAGTAAGGGTTGATGATGGAAACTGCTAAGACGAGAAAATTTAAGAAAAGACTTGAAGGAGTTGTAACCTCTGATAAGGCCGACAAAACTATTGTAGTTAAGGTTGAAAGAAGGTTTAAGCACCCAAAATATTCAAAGTTTGTTTTCAAAAGTGCTAAGTATTCAGCACATGATGAAAAAAATGAAGCTAAGGTTGGAGAGCGTGTAACTATCGTTGAATCTAGACCTTATTCAAAAACTAAGACTTGGGAACTGTTTAAGCAGAGTTAATAAAACCCTCTAAGGGTATGGAGATTTGGCCATGATACAAATGCAGACAAAATTAGAAGTAGCAGATAACTCAGGCGCTAAGATCGTTAAATGTGTAAAAGTCTTAGGCGGTTCAAAAAGAATGAGTGCTGATGTTGGAGACCTAATTGTAGTTGCCGTTCAACAGGCGCTACCTGGTGGAAAAATAAAAAAAGGCGAAGTTAAAAAGGCCGTAATTGTTAGAACTGTTTATCCTCTGCGAAGAGAAGACGGTTCTTATATTAGATTCGATAAAAATAGTGTGGTTATTCTTGATACGAAAAATGAGCCTGTTGGAACTCGTATATTTGGCCCAGTGGCAAGAGAGCTAAGAAACAAAAACTTTACCAAGATTTGTTCTTTAGCACCGGAGGTATTGTAAAATGCAAAAGTTAAAACTTGGTGATGATGTAGTAATTTTAGCGGGAAAAGATAGAGGCAAAACGGGAGCTATTCTTGATTTAAATTTCAAGCAAAATAAAGCTCTAGTTAAAGGCATTAACATGGTTAAAAAAACTATGAAGTCAACTCAGGAAAACCCAGCTGGTGGATTCTTTGATAAAGAAGCTTATGTTCATATTAGTAACGTTGCTCTTATGAGCCCTAAAACCAATAAGGCCACTAGAATAAGAATTGAAGAAAAAGATGGAAAGAAAGTAAGAGTCGCAACTGCTTGCGGTTCGGTTCTTTAAGGATTGATTTATGAGTAGATTAAGAGATCTATATGGAAAAGAAATTAAGCAAAAGATGCAGGATAAGTTTACGTATAAAAATGTAAACATGGTTCCAAAGCTTGAGAAAGTTATCGTCAATATGGTCACGAAAGAAGCCGTTACTAATTCTAAAGTTGTAGATAAGATTTTAGATGATTTAACAGTGATTACTGGTCAAAAAGCGGTTATTTCTCGTGCCAAAAAATCTATTGCAGGATTTAAACTTAGAGAAGGTCAAGCACTCGGTGGGCACGTAACCCTAAGAGGTGAGAGAATGTATGAATTTCTCGATCGTCTAATCAGTATCTCGCTTCCACGAGTGAGAGATTTTAGAGGTGTCCCTGCTAAAGGTTTTGATGGGAGAGGAAATTATACTTTGGGACTGAGAGAACAAATTATGTTTCCAGAAATTGATTATGACAAAATTGATACAGTTAGAGGTCTTGGAGTCTCTATCGTTACTACAGCGAAAAATAACGATGAGGGAAGAGAACTTTTATCAATGTTTGGAATGCCTTTTAAAAAATAATTGAGGAATAGAGAATGGCAAGATTAGCAAAAATTGTTGCAGCAAGAAAAAAAGCAAAATTTAAAGTAAGACAACACAACCGTTGTGAGTTGTGCGGTAGACCCAAGGCCTATTTGAGAGCTTTTAAAATGTGCAGGATCTGTTTTAGAACACTGGCACTTAGAGGTTTGATTCCTGGCGTAACCAAGTCTAGTTGGTAGGAGCAAAATATTATGATGACTGACCCTGTAGCAGATATGTTGACAAGAATGAGAAATGCCTTAATGGCAGGACACGACCGTGTGGAGTTTCCGGCCAGTAAAGTTAAGGCGGGTATTTGTAAGATTTTAAAGGAAGAAGGATATATCCGTTCTTTTAAAGTTATTGTGAAGGAAAGCCCAATCGTTTCCATCAAGGTGTTATTTAAAGATAACTCTCTTGTAGGAATTAAAAGAGTAAGTAGACCAGGCCTTAGGCAATATAGAGGATATCAAGAGTTCCCAAGAGTAATCTCAGGACTTGGTACTTCCGTAGTTTCAACCTCGCAGGGAATTCTTTCCTCAAGGGAAGCTAAAAGAAGAAAATTGGGCGGAGAAGTTCTCTGCAACGTTTGGTAGGAATTTGGAGTAAATTATGTCAAGAGTAGGAAAAGAACCAGTAGTGTTACCAGAGAAAGTTGAAGTTAAAGTCGACGGCAAATTTGTATCGGTAAAAGGTCCAAAAGGTGATCTTTCTTATCAGTTCACTGATCAAGTCAATATTGAACTGAAAGATAAAACAGTCATGGTAACAGCGGCAAATGAATCAAAATTATCCAGATCTCTTTGGGGAACCACAAGATCTGTAATTAACAATATGGTTGTTGGTGTAAGCGAAGGTTTTACAAAATCTTTAGAATTTAATGGTGTTGGTTACAAGGCCGCTGCTAAAGGAAAAGTTTTAGAGCTTGGACTAGGTTTTTCACATCCTATTAATTACCAACTACCTGAAGGGATTACTGCCAAGGTAGTAGCTAAGATTATTCATATTTCCGGCTGTGATAAGGAGATGGTTGGGCAAGTTGCCGCGAAAGTTAGATCTTTCAGACCACCAGAGCCTTATAAAGGAAAAGGAATTAAATACATTACAGAACATATTATTAGAAAAGCTGGTAAGACCGGGGCCAAATAACCGGTAGGGAATATTAAGATGAGAAAGAAAATAGGAAAGATTAAAAATAGCTCACTGGCCAAAAGGTACAGAAGAAAACTAAAGATCAGAAAAATAGTTATCGGCAGTACTGAACGACCTAGAATTTGTGTGGGCAAAACGAATAAAAATCTTTTTGTTCAGGCGATTGATGACAGTACTCACAAGACACTTTTTTCAGTCCAGACATTTGGAAAAAATGCTGTGGCCGGAGCTAAAGGTAATAAAGAAGGTGCCAAGCTATTAGGAGCAAAAATTGCTGAGAACCTAAAAGCTAATAAAATTGAAACTGCCGTCTTTGATAGAGCTGGACATAAGTACCATGGAGTACTGGCCGCTTTAGTTGAAGGAATTAAAGAAAATGGCGTATCCATTTAATTATAAGAGGATTCAATGAACGACGAAGTAAAAAAAGAAGAGACAAAAACTATCGATCCCAAGACCGTAGAAACTGCTGCTCCTACTGAAGGAAAAAAGGCATTTGCTAAAAAAGGCGGACAAGGTAGAAGACCAGCTCCTAGAAAAAGACAAGTACCAGAAGGTGTTGATCCTGATCTAGAAGAGAGAGTTGTAACGGTTAACCGAGTTGCTAAAGTTGTTAAAGGTGGACGGAGATTTTCTTTTTCTGCTTTGATGATCGTAGGTGATAAAAAAGGTAACGTAGGTTACGGACTTGGTAAGGCCAAAGAAGTTCCTGAAGCGATTAGAAAAGCTACCCAAGCTGCTCAAAAAAATATGATTCATGTTCCTATTGAAAAGGGCACGATTCCTCATGAAATTTTGGGGACATATGATGCTGGGAAAATTTTATTTAAACCGGCCGCAGATGGTACCGGTGTTAAGGCCGCAGGTGCATGTCGGTCTATTTTAGAGCTTGCAGGTGTTCACAACGTTTTGACTAAATCTCTGAGAGGAAATAATCCTCATAACGTTGTTAAGGCCACTTTTAATGCTCTTAAAAATTTAAGATCAGTTGAACAGATTGCTGCCTTAAGAGGGAAAGATCCTAAAACATTAAGGCTAAAGTAAGGAAAGAAGTTATGGCAAACAAAGAGATAACAGTAAAACTAGTTAAAAGTGTGATTGGTTGTAATGAAAAGCAAAAGGCCAATGTTAGAGGCCTAGGCCTTAGAAAAATTCGAAGTGAGAGAACTCTTGAAAACACTCCCTCTGTTAGAGGAATGATTAAAAAAGTAATTCACTTATTGGAAATTAAGTAGGAATAAAATATGTTAACACTATCTAATCTAAAAAGCCCGAAAGGGGCACACCGAAATACAAAGAGACTTGGCCGAGGCCAGGCTTCCGGACAAGGGAAGCAGGCAGGTAAAGGTCATAAAGGACAAAAGGCCAGATCGGGAGGCGGGGTAAGACCTGGTTTCGAGAGTGGTGCCATGCCTCTTTATATTAAACTTCCTAAAAGGGGTTTCAAAAATGCTCCTTTTAAAACTGTGTATGCCATCGTTAATATCGGTGATTTAAATACTAGGTTTAATGGGGAAGAAGTAACACGAGAATCTCTAGTCACTCAAGGATTTCTAAATGGGATAAATAAAAGACGTCCTATTAAAATTCTTGGAGAAGGTGAGCTAGGTAAAGGATTAACTTTCAAAGGAATTGCAAAGTTTAGTAAGACAGCTGAAAAAGCCGTTGTAGCGGCCAAAGGTACTATTGAAGGAAAAAAGGAATAATCCATGGCAATGGCAAAATCTGGGAAACTGGACGACCTTAAGAAAAAGATTTTTTTTACATTTGCACTCTTAGTAGTCTTTAGAATGGCGGCGCAGGTTCCAGTTCCTGGAGTTGATGCTTCTGCAATTCAAGCCTATTTTGCTGAGGGCGGTGGAGGAATTTTTGACTTAATCAACACCTTTAGTGGTGGGGCCTTTAAAAGATTTTCTGTCTTGGCCTTGGGGATTATGCCTTATATTACAACTTCCATTATCTTTAGTTTGTTAGGAGAGGTGATTCCTCAAATTGCTGAACTTCAAGAGGATTCGGAAGGTCATAAAAAAATTCAAAAATGGACCAGGTATGCCACGGTCATTTTATGTTGTGTCCAAGGTTATTCTATGGCCGCAGTCTTTGAAGGCTTTAAAGCTCCAAGTGGGGCAGCAGTAATTCCTGAACCTGGAATGCTCTTTAGAATGTCGACCATGATTACTCTGGCCGCTGGAACTATGTTTCTTCTATGGTTGGGTGAGAGAATTACTGAATATGGTCTAGAAAATGGGGTTTCGCTTATTATTTTTGCCGGGATCGCAGTTGCTCTTCCTGCAGAAGTTATTCAAAAATTAACTCTTTATAGAAGTGGCGAATTATCAGGCCTTACTCTTTTAATTACCTTTTTAGTTATCTTGGCAGGGTTTTATATTGTCGCCTATGTTGAAAAGGCCTATCGAGCAGTCCCTGTTCAATATGCTAAAAAAATAGTTCACAATAGACAGTACGGTGGAGCGCAAACTCTTCCTGTTAGAGTGGACACTGGTGGAGTTATGCCACCAATTCTTGCCTCATCGCTACTCGCAGCACCTGCTACTTTTGCCAGCTTTGTAGATGAGAGCAACCCTCTAAAACCTTATTTTGATACGATTCAACAATCATTATATCCCGGCAACATGCTCTTTAATTTATTTTTTGCGGGCCTAATTGTCTATATGACTTATTTTTATGCCCCAATTCAGTTTAAGACTAAAAAGATCACTGAGATGCTGCAGAAAAATAATGCCTTTGTTCCCGGAATCAGACCTGGGGCCAAAACCAAGGAATTTTTGGATTTTGTCCTCAATAGACTTTCCTTTTTTGGGGCCATGTTTTTAGTAGTTATATGTGTACTTCCAACGCTTATTACCGGGTCTCAAACCCGTTTTGGCGGGACCTCACTTTTGATTCTAGTTTCCGTTGCTATTCGGGTAATGATGAATATTCAATCTTTCATGTATGCCGATAGTTATGAAACAGCTTACAAGGCCAAAGGGAAATACAACGGCGGCGGAAGGAGAAGATTCTAGTGAGACAGGTTATCTTCTTAGGCGCTCCAGGATCAGGAAAGGGAACTCAGTCCAAGCTACTTGTAGCAGACTGTGGTTTCAATCACCTATCTACTGGGGACCTTCTTAGGGCCGAAGTAGCAAAAGAATCAGAACTTGGACTTAAAGTTAAAAATATTATGGAAAATGGCGAGCTCGTTAGTGACGATATCGTTTTAGAGCTTTTAAAAATAAATTGTGATTTAGTAGGATCTCAGTACCTTTTTGATGGCTTTCCAAGAAATATATCTCAGGCGCAGGCGCTAGATGAACAGGTTTTAAATGACACCGATTCAATGGCGGTTTATTTGGATCTAGATTTGAATGTATTGCTTGAAAGACTAGTAAATAGAAGGACTTGTGGCGATTGTGGCGCCATCTATAACCTAGTTTACAGTGCTCCGAAAACTGCGGGCACCTGTGATAAGTGTGGAGGCAGCAACCTCGTTCATCGTGATGATGACAAGGAAGAAGCGGTTTCTAAAAGACTTGAGGTCTTTAAGACGACCATTGCTCCAGTGCTCGATTATTATGAGCAAAAAGGAAATTTGAGACGTGTTGATGCTGAGCAAAGCATGGATCAAGTTCTAACCCAGATTAAAAAAACTTTGGGTTGCTAAGTAGTTGTATAAATAGAATCTAGGCCCTTGCTTTATCGCACGGCCTAGAATAATAAAGCATGTTAGGAAAACTTGTACATGGCAGAACCAGACACAATTGAATTAGAAGGTGAAGTTTTAGAACTACTCCCTAATACGAAATTTAAAGTAAAATTGCCCAATGGGCATGAAATTATAGCCCATATTAGTGGGAAAATGAGAATGCATTTTATTAAAATTCTTCCTGGAGACAGGGTCCTAGTGGAAATCAGTCGCTATGATCTTTCGAAGGGGAGAATAACTTATAGAAGCAAAAAATAGGTGAGTTATGAAAGTTAGAGCATCAGTAAAAGTTATGTGTAAAGACTGTAAAGTAATTAAAAGAAAAGGTGTTTTACGTGTTGTATGTAAAGCCAGCCCAAAACATAAACAAAGACAAGGTTAATTTAGGAGAAGGAAATGGCCAGAATTCTTGGTGTAGATATTCCGCGAAATAAAATTATTAGAGTGGCACTTCAGTCACTCTATGGTGTTGGTCCAAAAGTTTCTAGAGATGTGTTAACTAAGGCCAATGTGGACTTAAACATGAACTCTAATGAACTTTCAGAAGAGGAGATCACAGCAATCAGAACTATTCTTGATAGTGATGCTCATATTGTTGAAGGGGATCTTAGACGTGAAGTAGGTCTAAATATTAAAAGACTGAAAGATCTTGGTTCTTATAGAGGACTAAGACATAGAAGAGGGCTTCCGGTAAGAGGACAAAGAACTCATACCAATGCGCGGACAAGAAAAGGTAAGGCCGTGGCCATTGCCGGTAAGAAATCAGTTAAATCAATGAAGTAATATATAAGGAATTAGATCGATGGCGAAGAAGATACAAAAGAAAAAAGTTAAAAAGAATATTGCCCACGGTATTTGTCATGTGCAGGCATCTTTTAACAATACAATTGTAACGTTTACTGATCCTAAAGGAAACGCACTTTCTTGGGCCTCCGCCGGACAACTAGGTTTTAGAGGGTCTAAAAAATCGACACCTTTTGCCGCTCAACAAGCTTCAGCAGAAGCAGCTAGAAGAGCGGCAGAACATGGAGTTACTTCAGTTGATGTTTTAGTTAAAGGACCAGGAGCTGGTAGAGAAAATGCTATTAGAGCATTGATTGGTGCTGGTATTAAAATATGTTCGGTAGCTGATAACAGCCCGATTCCTCACAATGGTTGTAGAGCACCTAAAAGAAGAAGAGTATAAAAAGGAAGGATTAGAAAATGGCCCGATATACAGGATCTGTTTGTAAATTATGTAGAAGAGAGGGAGAGAAACTTTTTCTAAAAGGTTCTCGTTGCTACTCTGATAAATGTGCCATCGAGAGGAGACCTTATCCTCCAGGACAACATGGTCAAAGAAGAAGTAAGATTTCTGATTATGGAATTCAGCTTCGTGAAAAACAAAAACTAAAAAGACTTTATGGGGTTTTAGAAAAACCTATGAGAAATCTTTTTGAGAAATCATCTAGAATGAAAGGTGTTACTGGTGAAAACCTACTAAGCCTTTTAGAGAGAAGATTTGATAACGTAGTTTATAAGATTGGCTTTGCTTCATCTAGAAAAGAGGCAAGACAACTTGTAAAGCATGCTCATTTTACAGTTAATGGTAAAAAATCAAATGTTCCTTCTATGCTTTTAAAGCAAGGTGATATTGTAGCATTAAAAGAGAAATCAAAGTCTTCAAGTAAGCTATCGGGATCTTTTGAGGCCAATAGTATGAGAGAAGTTCCTTCTTGGATCGAAATCGACAAGGCCAACTTTCAAGGAACTGTAAGAGATATTCCAAAACGTGAAGATGTAACTTCACAAATTGTAGAACACTTAATCGTCGAGCTTTATACTAAGTAAGGTTTTTCCTTATTGGAGTTTATTTATATGGAAACATACGTAGCAAAAAATTGGACAAACATGATTAGACCTTTAATTTTGGAAGTTGATCCAGAAAGCCAAAAGTCTAACTATGGTAAGTTTGTGGCAAAACCTCTTGAGCGTGGATACGGACAAACCCTCGGGAACTCTCTTAGACGAGTTCTGCTTTCTTCTCTTCAAGGAGCAGGGATTGTTGCTGTTAGAGTTGAAGGTGTTACTCACGAATTTGGTACTATCAATAACGTTAAAGAAGAAGTTTCAGAAATTATTCTAAACCTTAAAGAAGTAAGGCTTAAAATTTCTGGAAAAGAAGAGACAACTCTTGTTTTAGAGAAAAACTCTGAAGGTGCAGTTACCGCTGGAGATATTACTGAAGATCCAAATGTAACAGTACTAAATCCTGAGCATGTTATTGCAAATATTTCCTCTGGTGGTTCTCTTAAAATGGAACTTAAAGTATCTCGTGGAAAAGGTTATGTAACAGCTGTGGATAACCAAGAAATATATGATCTTCCAGTTGGTTGGATTTATCTTGATACACTTTTTTCACCAGTTGATAGAGTTAACTATACAGTTACTAACTCTCGAGTTGGAAAGAGAACCGATTTTGATCGTTTGACACTTGAAGTTTGGACCAATGCTGGAGTTGATCCATCTGATGCAGTTTCTTTTTCTGCTAAGATTTTAAGAGATCAACTGGCAGTTTTCATGAGCTTTAAAGATGAAGAAAAAGTTGTGAAGGTTGAAGCACGACCTACTCAAAAGACATCTTCTACTAATAGCGCTCTTCTTAGACCTGTTAGTGAGCTAGAACTTTCAGTACGTTCAGCAAATTGCTTACAAAATGCTAATATTAAATATATCTATGAACTTGTTTCAAAAACTGAGGGTGAAATGCTTCGAACCAAAAATTTTGGTAGAAAGTCTCTCAATGAAATCAAGGAAATTCTTCAAGGTATGGGACTTGGACTTGGTATGAAAGTTGATTCCATCATGAAAGAAATTAAAGAGAACCAAGGCCTAGAAGGCGGGGAACAGTAAGAGGTAAGGTATGAGACATAATAAACATAAATATAAAGTTGGAAATACCCCTTCTCATAGAGTTTCTCTAATGAGAAATCTGGCCATCGAAATTATCGATCACGGCAAGATTAAAACTACTCATGCTAAGTGCAAGGCAGTTCAGGGTTATGTAGAAAAATTAATCACTCTTGCAAAGATTGATTCTGTGGCCAATAGAAGACTTGCTAGTGCTAAAATTGTAAATAAAGACGTGGTTCAAAAGCTATTTAATGAAGTAGGCCCAAAATACAAAGAGAGACCAGGTGGTTATACTCGTATTTTAAAGCTTGCCGATGGCCGTGTTGGTGATAATGCCAAGATGAGCTATATAGCTTTAGTTTAATATTTGGGAGTCTTTTGAAACTCAGTTTTCCAGGAAAGATATTTGTTGTAGTAGTTATCATCTGCTCAACTTTATTGTACTCCCGTTATCAAAAAAATAAATATATAAGGCTCTCGGCAGACAATGCAGCGCCTATTTTAACTAAACTTCCAAATCTAAATTTAGAAATAATAAATGGCAAAGGGGTTATAAATACCTCTGCTCTCTTGGGTAAAACACAAGGAGTCTTTGCTCATCTATGGGGAACATGGTGCGCACCTTGTGAAGCTGAACTGCCGGAGTTTATTAAATTTGCTGAGAAGTTTAAAGACAAAAACGTCACCTTTTTACTAATTGCCGTTAATGACGATGCAAAAAAAATAAAAAAATTCATCAAGAGATTTGGCAAACTCTCTCCTCATATTAAATTTGTCCTGGACAGTGAAAATCAGGCGATGGATCAATTCGGTTCGGGAAAAGTTCCAGAGACCTATGTCTTTGAAGGAAGTGGAATCTTCATGGAGCGGTTTCTAGGACCTCAGAATTGGGAAATGGAAACTTATCTTCAACGTACTAAAAACTTTCTCTCTTTAAACTAATCTTATTTAAAAACTGACCATGGCGGTTAAGTTTTGATCACTCAGTGCCGAAAAATTAGACACTGGAGTTGTTATGATAAATTGGAATAGTTTAGGTGATCTTCATGCCATTAAAAAACTAGGCACGATTGTAAAAAACTGGTTTGATCTCGATACTTTTTATTGTGATTCAAACCAGAATCTTAAATCACTGGGTAGACCACAAAATCTTTTTTTAAAACTTTTAATAGAAAAAATAGGGGGAGAGCAGAGCTTCTCCCATGAGCTAAAAAGATCTCTTGAAATCCTAGGGGCGGGAGATGTGATATTTGAACTGGCCGGTTGCAAGGGGATTGCCCTAGATGTAGTTATAGAAGGTGAGATTCAGGGGAAGGCCATCGCCTATCCATTTCTGGGAGACAACACCACCTCAGGAGAAGCAGCGGAGATCATCCAGGAACTCATCTCGGTTGGGGCAAGTAAAGCTGAGGCCACAGAAGCTGTTAAAAAAATTAAGCGTCCAGGCCCTCAAGATCAAGACAAATTGGTAGAGCTTGTGACCCTAGTGGCAGAAGAAATCACAGACTATCAAGATGCCCAAAATAAGCGGGACGAGCTTGTTTCACAACTATCTAGTGAACTCTCAGAGAAATATCGCTATCACAACATAATTGGAAAATCTAAAGAGATGCAAAAGATTTACTCTCTTTTAGATAAAATTAAAAAATCAGAATCAAATATTTTGATCGAAGGAGATAACGGGACGGGAAAAGAATTGGTTGCTAAAGCAATTCACTACAATTCCCCTCGTAGTGAAAAATTATTCTTGGAAGTGAACTGTTCGGCCTTTAATGAAAATCTTCTCGATTCAGAACTTTTTGGACACGTTAAAGGTGCTTTCACTGGGGCCATTAAGGATAAACCAGGGCTCTTTGAAATGGTCGATGGCGGAACTATTTTTTTAGATGAGATTGGAGATACTTCCCTGGCCATGCAGGTAAAACTTTTACGAGTGATTCAGGAAGGAACTTTTCTCTCGGTTGGAGGAACTAGTCAAAAACATACGGATGTAAGAGTTATCTGCGCTACTAATAAAAATATTAAAGAGATGATCATTACAGGAGAGTTTAGAGAGGATTTATACTACCGGTTAAATGTCATCAATGTGAATTTACCACCACTGCGAAATAGAGAAGGTGATATACCTCTTTTAATGGAGTACTTTCTTAAAAAACGTTGTGACTCTATGGGAGTTGCTCTAAAAGATTTTGCCAAGAAGACTAAAGAAAAAATGTTAAATTATAGCTGGCCAGGAAATGTTCGGGAACTAGAAAATGAAATCGAGCGCCTGGTGGTCTTATCTGGAGATGAAAAAAATATCACACCCGATAGTTTAAGCCCAAGAATTCTTGAGATTAGTGGCATTGCTCTAGCTGGCGAGGGTGCAGGGTTTGTGCCTACCTCAGGTGGTCTTAAAAAGGCAGTGGCGGAACTGGAGCGGGTGATGATCGGCGAGGGATTAACTCGCTGCAGCTTTAATAAATCTCGCCTGGCCAAAGAGCTTGGGATCTCTCGTGCCTCTCTTATTATGAAGGTCGAAAAATATGGCCTAGACAAACGTAAAAGCAAAGAAGTTGCATAGCGACTAGTCGGACTTACCCCATAGAGTTAAAACCCCTCTAAAGTACTTTTACTAGGGGTTCCCCATGAGTTTTCAACAAAATCAAGGCCCTGATTTCGATCAAGAAATTAGGAAGTTTTTCGAATCTTTTAGAAGAAATTTTAAAGGAATTGGCATCGCTATCTTAGCAGTTTTTCTAATTGTTATGGCCCGTGCCACCATTTACACAGTAGAGCCAGATGAAGAGGCAATTGTTATTAGACTTGGTAAGTATCAAGAGACAACTTCTCCGGGACTACATTTTAAAATTCCCTTTATAGAAATAGTCGAAAAAATTAAAACGACGATTGTTCATCAAGCAGAATTTGGCTTTAGAACTAAAAGAACAACTTATCGTCGAACTCAATATAGTGACGATACCTTTGATAATGAATCACTGATGGTTACCGGAGATTTAAATGTCGCTGATGTTCAGTGGGTTGTGCAATATAAAATTTCTGATCCCTTTAAGTATAAATTTCAAACCAGAGATCCAGAGAGAAATATTCGAGATATTAGTGAATCCATCATGAGGCGAGTTGTTGGTGACAGACTTGTTACCGATGTCCTCACAATTGGTAGGGTAGAGATAGCCTCTAAGGCCAAAGTTCACATGCAAGAAGTTTTAGATAGATATGATATGGGAATTTCCATCCAAACAGTAAAGCTTCAAGATGTTAACCCTCCAGAGAGTGTTAAGGCCTCTTTCAACGAGGTCAATGAAGCGAAACAGGAACAGGAAAAAGTTATCAATCAGGCCGAGAGAAGATATAACGAAGTTATTCCGGAAGCGCGTGGTAAGGCAGATAAGCTCATTCAAACAGCGGAAGGTTATGGTATGGCCCTGATTAATAGATCTAAAGGGGATGCCGCTAAATTTTTATCAGTACTTAAAGAATATAAGAGGGCCCCACTGATCACGAGAAAAAGACTCTATCTAGAAACTATGGAAGAGATCTTTGCCCGAATGGAAAATATCACCATTGTGGACTCCGAAGTTAAAGGCCTGATGCCGGTATTTGGTAATATGAAAGGAGCTACAAGTGAAAAATAAACTACTTTTTATAATTATATTTGTTTTTATCCTCATCGTAGGGGCGAAGAACTCTTTTTTTGTCGTAACAGAAGGACGGCAAGCGATTATCACTGAGTTTGGAAAACCAGTAGGTGATCCTATAACAGAGGCGGGACTTCACTATAAAAAACCATTTGTTCAAGAAGCTCGCTTCGTGGATAAAAGAATCCTAACCTGGGATGGCTATCCCAACCAAATCCCCACAAAGGATAAAAAATATATCAAAGTCGATACCACTGCTAGGTGGAAAATTGTGGACGCGCTTAGATTTATCCAAACGGTTAAAAACGAATCCGGAGCACAAGGCAGACTAGATACTATTATCGATGGTGCCACAAGGGATGTAATCTCTAATCACAACTTAGTTGAGGCGGTAAGAAACACCAACGCTATTTTAAAAATTGTGGCAGAAAAAAATAGTCAGCTTAAACTGAAAAAACAAAGAGGAGAAGATTTCCTAGAAGAGGAAACGGCCCAGGATATTTCCACAATTTCCGTGGGAAGAGAGATGCTATCAACTCTTATTAGAGACTCTGCTCAAAAAGAGGCCGATAAGATGGGGATTAAAATCATTGATGTGCAACTACGGAGAATTTCTTATGAAAGATCTGTTGAGGCCAAAGTTTATGAACGAATGATCTCAGAGCGTAAAAAAATAGCGCAAAAGATTAGATCCTATGGACAAGGTGAAAAGGCCAAAATTGAAGGTCGACTTGATAAAGATCTAAAAGATATCGAGTCAACCGCCTACAGAAAGGCCCAAGAAATTAGAGGGCGTGCCGAGGCCAAGGCAACAAACATCTATGCCAAATCGCTAAACCAAGGGCCTAAGTTTTATGAGTTTGAAAGAACTCTTCAGGCCTATAGAAATTCTCTCTCAAAAAAGATGAACTTTATCCTAAGTTCCGACTCAGACTATCTAAAATTTTTAAAGACCTTTAAGTAACACTTATGGGCCGATATTTTTATCGGCCCATAATATAGGAGACATCCTTAAAGATCACCTAACTATCTGTCTTTAGGTGGTTTTCATGAAGCCATTTTGTGCTAAAATATAGAGATAATGGGTACTTTCAAAAAAGATAAAGATTTCCTTATTTTAAAGACCTCGCTACAGGGTTATTTTTTCGATCAACTTCACGAGATTAATAGGAACTCAAGTTCCCCACTTCCACATGAGACCATTCATTACTCTAGCGAAGTGATGGGACAGTTTGGAGATTCAGGAAACTTCTTTGAAAATGATGAAGGAAAAATTTCAGAAAAGATATTAGGTATTAAATTAATGGAAGCGACCCATTATAGTGAAGCTCAAGCGAAGAGAGTTTTAAAAGATGTTGGTGATACGGCACTTTTTTTATGTGGATATTTTGCTGAAAGCCTAAGTCGAAAAATACTAGATTTTAAATATTATCAAAATATAGGGAAGATTGCTTATAATCGATTGGATTCTTTGATACCTAGTGCTTATGACCGGGAGTTTTTTTATAAACATCTTGCTAGTAATTTTGAAAATCTAACTGTGATGATCAAAATTGTCTCAGTAAAGAGTAAAAAAAATCAAGATTTCGACCCCTATTTAATTTTACCTAAAGAGAAAAAAATTAATTAATCTCGTCCTACCATGACCAAATTCATCTTTCGTTTTAGAATACTTTTGATCTGTTTTTGAAACTCAAGGTATTTAAGATTTTTTATCTTCTCGTTATTTTTATAGAAGAAATCCACTCCATGTCCTTGTAAAAGAGGCACAGAGTAAATATTGGCAAAATCTTCATTGGTTTGAATATTAATGAGATCTTGCCCTTGAATCATAGTTTTGATCCTATCAAATTCAGATTTAGAGAGGCCGTTTTTTGCAATTCGTGCCAGCAGTTCTCTTAAGGTTTTGACCGCCTCTTCAACTTTATCATGTCCTGAGGCCATATAGATTCCCCAGTGACCGCCATCTAGTGCCTGCATGTGGATAGGCTGAGCGGAGTAGCAAAGTCCTTTACGATCTCTAACTTCTACGAAAAGCTCTGAAGATTGACCTGAAAGATGAGTGGTTAACATCTTTAGATAGATGTTTTCCATACTTCCCATTTTTTTAATGGGAAATCCCAAAAATATTTGAGTTTGTTCCCGGTCAAAAGGAATGAAGACAGTTTCATTTTTTATAGAATTTATTTTAGTATTAACTAGTTTTTGATTAGTTCTCTTCTTTAGAGATTTAAAATGGGGTTCAATAATCTCTAAAATCTCTTCTAAGCTTTGGTTGCCACAATAAGTAATTAAGAGCTCTTTGTTTTTTAAATTATTATTATGGAGCGCCTTAAGTTTATT
>QNFX01000017.1 GCA_003650125.1 Campylobacterota bacterium | reverse complement strand
AACTTTAGGCCATATTTACTTGGTTTATGAACTCCTTTCCAAACAAAATTTTCAGCATATTTAAACATTAAATCTACTTCTGTTTTTCTTATATCTTCCATTTGATCGGAATAAGTTTTTTTAACTTGTTCGTTATTTAAAAAGGAAGTTCTTAAATCCTCTGCTTTCTCATTAGTAGCGTTATGAATATCTCTAAAAAGTTTAAAATATTTTTGTAGTTCAAAAACATCAAGTTTATGCTTATTACCTAAAACTGATTTATACTTATAAACTTCTATTTCAATATTTTCTGTTTCCCCTTTGTCGCCTATGGGCATATCACAATCAAAATAAACTCCGTAAGAACTAACGTCAAAATTTGTGAAACCCTTCGCCTTCAAAAACTCAATTACACTAAGCATGTATTCTCTGGGGCCTTCATTTTTATTAGAATCCATAGTGGCAATATTTGCGTGCAAAGTCTCCCTAGTCTTTCTTAGGTCTTTAATCTTTGCGTGTAATTTAGTGGTAATGCTCATTTAAATATCCTCCTTTTAGTTATGTGTTATGTGGTATAAATAATCCCTATAGCTAGTTAACTCAAGGCATATCTTATGTATTGTAAGATTTACATACCTTATAACTCTTTACGGAATTTGCCTTTTTGGACATCAAAGAGATAAAGCACATTGTCTTCGTGCTTTGTGGGCCTTTTAGAAGCTTTCATTCTGCTTTTAAAATCATTTAGATATTCGTCTGGGCTTCGCTTCGTAGTCTTCTTCAAAGGGCCTCTTAACCACCTTAAAATAATGATGAGTAAAAAAGGGGAAAAAATGCCCAATAAAAAACCTATAGCAAATTTCCAAGCTAGTCGCTCAATTAAACTATTTGTGTATTTTAGCTTTCTTCTGGCCAACATTTTTAGTCTCTCTTTCTATAAAGTGATAAAGTCTGCTAGTGTGAATTTTCAGTCTTCTGAAACCCTTAGCACTATTAAAATAAAAATCATTGGCCGAGGTAAATCCAATTGAAAGTACTACCCAAAAAAGCAGTAATATTCCTGCAATAAAACCTGCCACGCTAAAAAGCATAGAAAGTAAAATCTTAAAGGGTAAAAATATTAACCTCATTTTTTCTCTCCTTGATGTATATATTCATCTAGTAATATCTTTAAAAGTTTTGAGGATAACTTAAACATATTCCAACTATGTTCTAAGTCGTTGTCCAAAGCATCTGCGTTGACTCTTAGATTATATTTAACGTCGTCCAAAACTTCTTCAATGTATTTGCGTTTTTGTGGTGTATTCATAGAATCCCCTTTGGAATTAAATAAACCGCTAAAGTAAAACCTACCGCTACTGGTAATAGCAATTCAAATATTAAGAATTTAAACTTTTTGTTTTTAATTTTCATTTTTCCTCCATAACCTCTTCAATAAAGCTTTCCGCTCTGGAAATTAAATCTGTTGCACTCAAGTCTAAAAGATTTTCAACGTCCCCAAAGCTTCGGACGTCAATATTTTCCCATCTGTTTTTATATTTCTCTACCCAAAAATTTAAGTAAGTAGCATTAGCAGTAACTAGTACACCTAATGATTCACTCCCTGCTACTACTACACCTAAACCTAAAACTTCATAAATATTCATCATCATTTTCCTCCTTTAACTGCGTTTAACTGCGTTTAACTGCGTTGGCCACAATTAGGGCAAGTAGGCATTAACGCTTCCTTGTCGCCTGAATCATAACAATCGCAAAGTTCTTCTTCTTTCTTCCCAAGATTATTTTTGTCTTCTAACTCAAAACCTTCTTCTTCTAAATCTAAAATGGCGGTACTCCAGTCACAAAGTTGATCTTTATAAAAAGGCATAACACTGCACATATATAACTCTAGAATCAACCCGTCTTTTTCTTTTGATGAAATATCAAATAACAAAATCTCTCTAAGATGAGTCTTCATCTGCTCTAAAGAAAAATAAGTCTTTTCTACCTTTGCTACCATTGCTACCATTATTCATTTCCTCCAATTGTTTTCAATTTTTTAATTATCATTTCTTTTGTTCTACCCTCAACTTTCTTTATATAATATTTTTTATTATTAAATCTCAAATTTCCCCAAAGTGATTTTCTTTCAATTAGAAGTTTAGTTAATATTCGGGAAAGATTATCTTCATTAACCCTCTCTTGGAATAAATCCTTTAACTCCATGAAAGTAAAAATATCTCTTTCTTTTATAAATAATTTAATACTGTCACGTACTTCAAAATATAAATCTCTATTGAGGCTTTCCATTATCTTTTCCTACTCCATGATTCATTCCTTCTTGCTAATTTAAAATAAGCTACGGCATTAACACAATCGACGTAAGAATTTTCGTTGCTATCCTGATTGATAAATTTGGCACATTGTCTGTATTTGGTGTAACCATTGTAAGCGGTTGAATCAACTGATTCAATTTCTTCACGGCCACAACCAACCATAAAAAGTAGTAACATTGTTGCAATTATTAATTTCATCTTTTTCCTCCTTAATAGCTAAGTTTAAGACTCATAGTAGGTCTTAAAACAGTGATTAAATTCTGGTCTTTAATTTCTCTAAGTTTGTCCATTGTCCCTTTTTTAACTTTAAGTTTGTTAATGAAAATTTCAGGGAATTTTTCAGCTAAAGCTTCAACCGCTTTTTCTGCTTCTGTATTTTCTGCGATGGCCTTAGTGTCCAAAGTGTATTCGTATTCCATAAATTCACTTTCGTCATATCCAATATCTCTTACCGCTTGAATAACATTTTCACCAAGTTTTGAAGGGAATCTGTCGGAATAGATAATAGTCAATTCATGATCTTCATCAATCCATTTAAAGTTTTTGAAGTCTTTCCTCACTGACATATTATCTAAAGCATCTTCTCTCAATTGTGAATCAAGCGGTGATAACTCTGCTTTTAAGGCTTTGACCTGGGCCTCTAGCATCTTTAGTTGAGGGGCCTTAACTAAGTACTCGTGGAATACCTCTGATTTATTTACAAAACTATCATGTTTTGAAGTAGTCTTTGGGGCCACTGATTTTTTACTATTTAACTTTAACATTTTGTCTCCTTTGTTATTTGTTTTTCTAAAAGCTTTATAAATCCTATTCTTTTTAACCTCAAGTCTTTTGTAATATTTACATACATGATGGATTAGCAAATTCAAATCCCCATTTTTCAAAATAGTTATAAATTGACTTTTGAGATACCCCTAAAACCTTTGCGGTTTGTGTAGCATTAAAACCATTTTCAATATAGATTTTTAAAACATGATTCTTTTTTGCATCGTCTAGTTTTTGTGGTGATATAACCATATATCCCAAATATTCCAACTCAAACTTTTTCAATGCCACTTCTTTTTTAACGGCCAAGAATTCTTTTTCTCTCTCTCTCTTTCGTGCTTCTGCTTTCTTTGAATATTTCATATCACACCTACCAAAAAATTAAGTAGTCGTTATTTGCTACTTCTATGTCCCTAAGATTCGTTAAAAAATCTATGGTGTGTTCATCTAATCCCTTGCCCTTAAAAGACATACCTGAAAGGTCTTCTTTAATTTCCTTTAAAGCAGTAGGGCCAATGAATCCTTCACAATCTGAAAAATTTAAAAGGTGATAGATTCCCCTTTCGTAAGGTAACTCTTTCATGCCTTCAATCTTTCCCCAAACGTAGTTAATGTCTTCCCCTGTAACTGCTTTACAAATTTTTTCTCTGCACTGATTATAATAAGAATATGGGCCTCCAAAAATTTCTGGGCCAAAACCTTCCTTACTTCTCTCTGCTACAAAATGTCCTTTCTCACTTTCCAATAAACTTCTCTCGAAAGTTTTGTCTGCGACGTAAGGGCAATGGTAATCTTTTGTCTCTGAAACCTCTTCTCCTGTCTGTAGATTAGGGTCTTCAATTCTATTTAATTTAACTCTGTTAATCCAAATGCTCATTTCATTTCCTCCTTTGTTGTTTTATATACGGTACTTTAGGTGATTCGCCAGTAGTCACAATATGTTCTAAGTGATTTAAGTGATTCAAAATCATTGTCTTTAAATATTTTGGATAATCACAATTATCTTCGCAAACACTATGGGCCTCTTTTTCTTTTTCCCAAATCATTTGCACTGACATTAAACAACCTTGAACTGCCTCTGTTATTACTTCGTGAATATCCGCATTAGATTTTCTCATCTCCGAACTAATTTTTTTAACAACCAACCAACTAAACTGGGCCGATAATTCTAAATCTGCTTCTGCATTTTCTTCTGGGCTTTTTATTGCTTTCATTAGTCAATGTCTCCTGTAATTGTAAAACTACCAGTAGCAGTGTTAGGAATAGCTTTATACCAAGCTTTCAAATTAATATCGTGATGTTCACGGCCTTGGTGACTTATCCAACCTTTCACAAAAACCGTTTTATCTTTTTCAATAACCCCATATTCTGCATTGTTTGGTGTATTGTCTCCGGCCTGTAATTCAACGTGGTCAACCCATTGCCATTCTGGGGTTTTGGTATGTGTAGGAAAAGCGTGTTTAGTAGGTAAATCTTCTTCTATATAGTCTAAAGCTTCTGCAAAAACGTTTTCATTTTCAATGAATTCTATTCCTCCTTCTTCACCATCAATCTCAATATAAGCATTATCGGCACACTCAATATATCGTGTTACTGAATATTGAATTTCCTCTGACGAGATTCCACTCCCTTCATCTACTCCATACCACTCTAGTACTGGTTTTTTAGTTGTATTGTTTGCATAAATTTCTCTATCTCTTCTGTAAGCTTTCCTAATTTTATTGACCATGTCTTCGTCGTCTTCTTCAACGGGGATAAAAAACCATTCCCCTTGCCTTAAAACTTCTAGGCCATCTGCTTCTGCTTTCTTTACTGCTTTTGGTTTTAAGCTTTCATAAGCTTCTGCTATGGTTTTAACTTTCTTAGGAATCTTAACTAAGAAAGGGTTAAAAATTTTGTGTTCTATTTCATTCTGGTCAATATCAAAAAGAAAATACTCTTTACCTACTGTAAATAAACTCGCTCCTGTAAAGTGTACTCTTTCAACTTTAGGCTTTCCCGTTTTCGTTTTTTCCCATTCCATATATCTGCTTACTGTTTTTTCTGGACCTTTCTCAATTAACTTAAAATCATTTAAGTTTAAATCTGCCTCCTGAAAAACACTGAAAGGAATCATGTCAATCTTTTCTGATAAGTACTCTTGCAAAGGGTGAATACTTCCCCTAAATTCATCTCTTGAAGCGTTAAGGCTAGAAGCATTACCTAAAAGCTTTCCGTTAATCCTTGCTAGGATTACTTGTTCTACTATTCTTTCTTCATTGTAAGAAGAGGCCTTGCTATAAAAAAGTCCTCCCCAACCCGCATTTTGACTTATAAACCTATGTACTAAAGCGTTTTCAGTAGCTACATAAACTCCCATCTTAAAATTATTTTTGTCGCCAAAAACTTTTTTCTCTCCATCTAGAAAAGCGTTAAAAGCTTTTTCATAATCTAATGTTGCATTTTTTATCTTCACGCTACCTCCTAAATTGTTTTTAATGGGCCTGTATCCACTATTTTAATTAATATATTTCTGTAATAAGTTTTGTTTGTTCTTATACAGTATCCAAAATCTCTTTCTCTAAAGACTCTTTTTTTAATTAAGTCTTCTCTATTTTTATCTCTCTTAATTTTAATTTTTCTTAACCTATTTCTTTCGCTACTTACTTTTCTATTTATGTAAGTTATTTGTGACCGTCTTTTTTTATTAGCATTTTTTGACTTTTGGGAATTGTATTTTTGTATATCCCACTCTAAACAAAAAATACTCACTAAGAATTCATAGAGACTTGTGTTTTCATGCTGTCTCACTTTTCACCTCCATCTACTACTGCTTTGTAGTAAGGAGAATTTTCTAAGTATTCAACTAAATAACTGTCTTCTTCTTCTGAGTTAACTACGTCCCTAAATCCCTCATGGCCAACATTAATTAATAGCTGTTTTAAATTAGGTAAACTAATCTCTTCTTTTGCGTCTTCTTCTTTTGAAGAAACAATGTCTTCATATAAAATTGTTGATGCGTAAACTCCATTAGCAACATCAGAAATTATTTCCAAAAAGTCTTTAGTAGTAGCATTATTACCTGCCCATTTTTCAACGTCGTCGATACTAATATCGTCTTTTTCAAACTCTTCTTCTACACCTAAAGCAATATCGTTTTTAATTAAAACTCCGCATAAATCCCAAACTGCTTTAAACTTTTTTTCGTGGTCTTTTTGTTTTTCTTCTTCAAATGTTAAAATAAATCTTTTTGTCTTCACGTTACCTCCTTAGTAAAATTATTATTACAATTAAAATTATTAACCATAGTGTCGCCATCAACTACGGTCCAAAGAAATTTTTTCTTCTTATCGTCGTTGGCATATTCCAAAACTAATTTAATGTCTTTGCCAAAAGTCTAAACAACCTGGCATTGACTCCTGACAATTCTTTTTCTGAAATTCCGTAAGTGTCCTCAAAATCTTTCATTGTAAAAATCCTCCGATAAAATCTAAAATTCCGCATTGAATAAGTTTATTTAATTCGATAAAAGGAATTTCAATTTTATAAAGTATATTTAATTTTTTCATTTCCCCTCCTTTAATATTTATAATTCTTTTTTGGGAGTCTAACTTTAAACTGCCAATTACATTTGTCGCTATAAAAATGATAAGCAAGCTTTCCATTTAAGTTTTTTACTACTACACCTTCAATAATTTTTTGGTTACTCCAAAGGTTTTCAATACTTTTCCAAATGGAATCAAACTGACTCATGGGAAAAGACTTGGCCCTCCAAATTTTTGGTGTGTAAGCGTAGGCAAGGCCTAGGCCTGTAACTTTCTCAACTATCTTTTTACCTAAACTATCTAGGTATATTTCTCTCTCTTTAAACTTGCTATTTAAAAGATACTCGCCATCTTTCACTAAAATATCCATTAATATCCAAGTGTCTTTCACTAATTCATTTTTGTTATGTAGTAGTAAAGTGTCCCAAACTTGTGTTTTATTTTTGTCCCAAGGTAAAGAGTAAAATTGTTCTACTACTTCTTTGCTAGGGGAATAAGCTTTATGTCCTTCTCCATGTCTAGTGAAAAGCACTAGGCCCTTTTCGGGTGTATAAGTAACTAAGCTCCTAGTGTCGTCTAATTTTAACTGGAATTTAAAATTTCCAATTAGATTTTCCACGGCCTCCCTTTTAAAGAGCAATGGCCGTGGTGGAAAAATAAATTTATTATCTAGATAATTCATCTAAATATCCAAGTCGTCGTCGGCCAAAGTATTTTTTCCTTTAGCTTTCCCATCTACTTCAAAGACAATTCTTTGGGCCTGAGCTTTAATAGTGTCGTATATATGGTCTGGTACTCTTGCCCGAAAAACTTTTTCAACTGCTTCTTTAGCAGTAAACCCAAAACTAATTCTGTCGGCAACATCAAAAAGTCGTCTAGGTGATACGGGGTATTCAAAATCCTGATTAATAAATAAGCCTCTTAAAACTTTTCCTAATTCAGTTAATTCATGAATTGTCTCTTTGCTTAAAGTAGGAAAGTTTTTTGTGAGAATTTTTTTCTCTTTATTTTGTTCTGGCCACTTCACTTCGTAGACTGAAAATCTATCTAAGAAAGATTGATTTAAATTATTTGTACCTGCATAAAATCTTTTATATTTTTGCTGACTGCCAACGCTATTAGCAGTAGCAAAAATTCTGAATTGTTCTATTGGATAGACTAACTCACCATCTTTTTCTTTTAAACAAAGCGGTTCACCAACTTCGGTTACTTGTTGTAATGCCCCTAGTAATTCCTGAGTAGCATAATCAATTTCATCAAGAATTATCCATGCCCCTTTTTTCATGGCGGTAGGTAATACTCCGTAAATCCATTTTGTAATAGGAATTGCTTTCCCATCTACCGTAGTATAGGTCAAACTTTGTTGACCTATTAAATCATGTACAGTTGTTTGGGAGTTAAGGTTAACTCTGATAACTTCTCGGCCTTGTCTTTTTGCCATCTCATATATTGATGAAGTTTTACCGCTACCTGTAGGGCCAGTAAGCATTACATTCTTTTTACGATTAATATCATATTGAAGAGTGGCCTCTAATTCTTTATCAGGAATATATGTCCATTTTCCTTTTTGAACTTTTCCTGTAGCTGTTGTCGGTGCTTCTGCTATATCAGTAATAGCGGTAATGATGCCTGTAGTAGCTTCTGCAATAACTTCTGGGATAACTACGGTAGCAGTAGTTTTAGCTTTTTGGGCCTTCGCTATTCCGGCTTTTGATGCTCTAGCTTTATAAAAAGCTTTCTTCTCTGCTTCACTCATGTTTGCCATTCGGCCTCTTTGTACTGTCATTTAATTCCCTCCTTTTAGTTTTAAATTCATGTCCCTTTCTAACCCATACCTCTAACTTGAATAGTTTTAATTTGCTGTTTTGTAACAATTACATACCTTACCTATTATCTATATATTTAAAAAATAGCTTATCTGTGGCCTCTTCTTTGGACCTTGGCATTTCTTTAAGCACTAGCTTTGGAAAGGCCTTTAAGAATATATAGAAGTCTTTAGATGGCATTTCTCTGGTTATCAATCCCCTAGATAAACCGTAGGAAATTATTTTTTTAATTTCTTCTACGGTTAATTCTTCATCTATACGATATTTCATTTTCCCATTTATAAAATGTGGTCTGTTGGCCATATTTTATATCTCCCTTTTTAGTAGATTTTTTAGTTTACCAATAACTTCACTTGTAAATTTTCCATCGCATACTTGAATAGAAGTAGGGCCAAAAGTTGAAACTATATTGGTATCAATTCCTATTGGTATAATGTTCACAATTTTTTCATTTTCTTTTACTAGGGCCAAAACTTTCTCTTTAGATACAAATGAAGGTTGACCGTCGGTAACAAAAATTAATATTTTTTTTGATTCATTTCTTTCTGCTACTTCCTCAAAACCTCTAAGCACTGCTTCATACATAGGTGTGCCACCACGGGGCCTATAAGCACATAGTCTTTTAAAATCGAAAGTGTCGTCAAAACCATGATAACGTCGCATCTCAACTTTATAGCTACCTCTGGTAAAATCTCTGCACGAATCAGAAGTATGTTTCAGATAACCGCATTGTGCGTAATCTCTTATTTGAAATTTAATCCCCAAACTATCTAAGGCATAAGAAATTTCTGCTACGGTCCTTACAGTGTGATTACGATTACAGTTCATTGAACTACTAGCGTCTATAACTAAATTAACTGCTACGTCGTTACTCTCACCTAATTGAAGACTTTTAAACGGAGTTTTATAATTATGATTTGTAACTACTCTAGCTAAAACAGAAGGATTAATCATTCCCCTTCGTTGTTCTAATTGCCATGTTTGACTATCACTTTTTAAATCGTCGTAAATTTCTTGGCCTAAAGCCTCACCTCTACTTCTACAATCGTATTCTTTTACTTCGGTTATCCAAGGTTCATCACTAGGGCCAATGTCGTCGTAATTATCTTGATCTGTTGACCATACGGTGTATGAATCATCATCTGATTTATTATTTTTGACTTCTTCTTCTAATCTCTTTTCAAAAGCTTTAGAAAATTTTTCATGTTCTTCTTCTACCTCTGAACTATCTAATTTATATTCACTATAATCACTTTTATCAAAACCGCCTTTATCAGAAGAAGATTTTGACTCTCCTTTACTCTCTCTTTTTTCATCGTCTGTTTTTTCTGATTCTGATTCTGATTTTGAGCCATCTAAATTTAAATCGTCGCTTTCGCTCTCATCTTCACTTTCTTGGCCATCACTTTCGCCATCACTTTCGCCATCACTTTCTTCTTCGCTATCTTCTTCGCTATCTTTACTTTCTTGATCTTCACTTTCTTGACCGTCTTCGCTTTGGCCTTGCCCTTCTTCACAATCCCCTTTTTCACCTTTTTGGTTTTTGCTTTTTTCTTCACTTTCCTTTTTTTCTTCGTCTTGTTTTTTTCCAATTAAGTTAACAATTTTTTCTGCCAAATTAACGACATCATTTGTGTTGGCCTCTTCTAATTTAAAAGTATCGAGTAAATCTTTAACTTCTTTTGGTAAATCTTTTGCTTCTTTTCCAGTAACATAGTCTCTAATATTGACAAATAATTTATATTCAGGAGATAGCTTATCGTAAACCATTCCTTTTCTAACTTCGTTATTAATCCAGTCAATATTTGTTTTTGTACCTTTATATTTATCCATCATTTTTAGTTCTATTCTTTCGTCTTCAATTATATTAACTAAAACGTGCTGAAACTTTGATTGGACTCTTCTAAGTGAAGAAAAATCTGTAAAGATAACGTGGGCTGTTTCATGGTCAATAAAACCGTCGGCCCACTTTTCAAAATTTTCATTATTTTTTGCATAGGAATCAATATTAACGGGTAGGTAAATAGTCTTACCGTTGGTCTTAGCTTCATTACCTTGAAAAATTACGTTGACTGAATACTTAGCGGAAAGGCCCCTGGCCAATTGTCGATATTTGCTTTGGTTTAATTGTTTTAATGAATTCAAATTTCCTCCTATGTTGCTATTTGTTATTTTCTTAATGCAAAGCACTTATACACCTCATTAAACCGTTATCAAGGAAAAAATAGCCTAATAGCGTTATTAATAAAAAACGTGTAATTTTTTCATGTATTACCCTGCGTTGGCCCATAGCGTGAATTTTCCTTGAAGGGGTGGTCAATCTCTGTTATTGGTACTTTGTGAATAAAATAGTGCAATACGACATTAACGGTTTTTCTTTAGGTCAAAAGGTTCTGAATTATGTTGACCTGAAGGCCTATCTTTATAAGTCAAAATTTTCATGGTCTTTTACACAAAGGGCTAAAGATGAATTTACAGCTAGGCAAGGGATAGAAGAGACAATACCAGTAGGCCCACTTTTTCAGCATCAAGCTGAGGCCGTGGCCTTCCTAAAATGGAAAGGGGGTAATGGAATCATCTCTTTTGAATCAGGCCTTGGAAAGACTCTCATTGCTTTACAATGGTTATCAGATGAAAAGAAAAAGGCCCTAATCGTATGCCCAAAAATTGCCATTAAATCATGGAAAGACGATGCTCTAAAATTTTATGGTGAGTCAACGCATGAAATTATCAACTATGAGAAAATTCATAAAATAGAAGACTTCTCACCTTTTGATGCTCTGGTTATAGATGAATCACATTTGATAAAAAACCCTAGCACAAAAAGGGCCACGCAAATTTTAGCTATTAAAGATAAGTTTAAGCATATTATTTTGCTATCTGGCACTGGCCTAAAAAACTCCCCTAAAGACTTATATGGTCAAATGGCCCTATTCAATTGTCCAAAGGGCCTTGACTTCTATCAGGGAAATAAAGAAAAAATTTATACTTACCTGACTTCAAATTTAGTTTTTCAAAAAACTAGGGCCGACTTAGATATTATGCTACCGCCAAAAAATTTAGAAGTTATCAACGCTGACATACCTGACTTTGGGAAAGGAATCAGTGGCCGGGTAAAAACTGCTACTGCAAAGATTGATTACACCGTGAAAAAGGCCAATTTTTTGCTAAGAAGCACTAAAGAAAATATACTGATTCTCTCTGAAAGTATTCCAGTAGCTAAAACACTAGCAAAAAAGCTTTCTGCTACTCTTTACACTGGGAATTCAAAACCTGAAGTTTTGGAAAATTGGCAAGAAGGAAAAACAAATTGTCGAGTTTTAGTATCTACTCGACAAAGCTTGTCTGTCGGGTTTAATTTGCAAAGGGCCAGCAGAGTAATTTGGAATGATTTACCTTGGACATTTGCGGACCTGATTCAGGGCGAAAATAGGGTTTATCGACTCAATACAAAAAATGAAGTTTTTATTTATTATGTGTTAAGCACAAATGATTTCGATAAGAATGTAATTTCTCTCCTGGCCGAAAAGAAAAGACTTCACCAACTTTTTTGTTGTGGCAAAAATGATTATAAGGAAAGTAATGATTTTAGAAATTTCGTGGGTAACAAATGATAAAGCGTGGTCGGAAAATTTTAGGAAAGGAAAAAAGGAAGTTTATATTGACCAAGGTTGTGCAACTGATGAGTCTGTCGAAAAAATGAAAAGGACATTGGCCCTAGAAATAAAAAGAGATATTAAAGACATAAAAATAGTAGAAATAATTGAAATTAAATTCACAAAGGAAGGGGCTAAAAAATGATGAGTTTTCCACAATTTTTAGAAGAAAAAGGGAATATTATTCCTTTATGCCCTTTATGGGCCGGAATACCTAGAGATGGTCTAGTCAAAGGAATCCCGTTTTCCAAGGTAAAGTACTTGGCAGAAGAAGGTTATCGCCAATTTGGTGTGCTTCTAGGCGAAAAATGGGGTCTTATGGCAGTAGTATCTCACGAGAGTTTAGTTGTGCAATTAGGAGATCCTCATATCAAAGGGCCTCCGTATGTCTGGTTTTTCCCATGGCAAAAGATGAAAGAGCAAAAATATGGTGAGCAGATAGAAATCGTTTTAGACGGTTACATTCCTATCCCTCCCGCTAGATCGTATCTCAATCCAGTGGTTTTTGAGTGGGGAAGAGAACTAACAGAAGCACAGCTACTACCTTTAAGCTCTTTAGCTCTGTTGTCGGACGGCGTTCCCGCAGCAAAAAATAAAGAAACACTAGTATATTCTTATATGTTTAGGCCTTTTGGACTAGCAGTACGCAAACCACCCATCTTAGATGATTACGATAGGGAACAATTTTCCCTATATATTAAGATACTTAAAGGAGTTATATCCCCGAAATCAGGTGGGGTTGTGCAATCCAAAAAGAAATATTCTGTGTCACTAGAAGAAAAAGTGGATTACCTCCGTAAGACTTTGGGTAGTCAGGAAGAATTCATGGTTGTTGTGGAGCGAATGGAGAAGTTTATTCCAGAAGCAACGGAAGAGGACTTGATAAAAATGATGGAAGATATCTATGAAAACAAAATCTCCCCAGAAGTAATTAAATCAATTCCAGAAGAATATAGGTTTAGAAATGAAGGTTAAATCAACCCCCAAGACCTTGTAAAATCTTCACCCTAAAAAAAAAGCTTGCAGTTTAACACAATCAGTAGATATAAGTTGTGCAATGAATTAACAAAAGGAAACAAATGAAAAATCGTGATATTGGAACTCTAGGTGGCATCGCTTTAGGTGTTGGTACTGTACTACTTATTTTAGGTACTGGTGGAATCGGAATAGTCGCTCTAGGCGGTGGGATTGGTGTATCTGCTAGTGCTGCGGCTGTTGGTGGTGGGGCAGCAGGTGGGCTTCTTGGTAGAGTTATTGGTACAGAAACAGAGGATACGGAATAGAAATGAGAGATACTACAGTTGAAGAAATGCCTTACCCGGAAACTAAGACTGAGTACGTCTTAGATAAACTAGTAGCTGTAATTGTTCTTGGTCTGGGAGTGTGTGCAACATATAAAATTGGAAGTTATATCCACGACCGAGGGTACTCTAAAGGTAGAAACTCTCTCACTTCGAGCGATGCGGGAAGAATGTTAGTTAGTGAAAGATGGGGGTGAAAGGATTAAAAGGATCAGGACATGAAAAAAAATAAAGATAAATCCATCTCCCTTAAGGAACTCGCCAAGGAGTGGGGTATTAAGATGAAAATAAAAAGAGAACCAACAACTCCTGGAGAAATTTTAAAAGAAGAATTTCTCGGCCCTTTAAATATCACTCAAAAAAGGCTTGCTGATCATCTTGATTGCGATATCAAGGTTATAAACAGGCTGGTTAACGGGAAGACCTCTGTTTCCGCTGAAATGGCGCTTAAGTTAGCTGCCGCCTTTAATACAACACCTGAATTCTGGTTAAACGCCCAAAGAGCTATTGATCTCTATAACTCCCAAAAAGAAATTAAAAAACTTCCCAACCCATTATTAAAAGTTAGCTAGGTTTGAGAGATGGTGACCGAATTCAACAAAAAAAAATCGGTAGGGCCTGAAAAACCCATAACTGTTTAAAAAATAGATTAAAATTTAACCCTACCGACTAAATGGAAATATACTTCTCTAATACCTGAACTGCTTCCGGCCTTCGTTTATTAATCCAAGTCTTTAACATAAGTAAAGAGTCAACATGAGGGACTTCTGTATATCTGTCAGTATCGCCAACTGATATTCTCAACTGGCTGACATAGTGAAATTCCAAACCCAACTCATTACAAATTTCAGTTACTTCATCTTTCGACTCATGTACCCGAACTTGAACTAAAAACTCAAACGGGGATTCCTTCAACATTGGCAAGACCTCTAAATCTCTGACGACAATATAGTGCTTACTGTATGTATTCGGTATCCTTTGTTCTTCCCCTGTCTCAGTATCATAGAAGTAAATACCTCCAATCTCGTTATCATTATCTACCGCAAACCTATGTTGAATTAAAGACCCAACGTAGCTAACATTTTCGTGGTCATGGGCCAAATGCAAATGGCCCGAGATGACCTTAGGAACTAACTGGTTATAATTGACACTAGCAGAAGAAGATTTTCCAGATTCCATCCTGCCGCCACTGAATTCTTCGTGGCAAAATAAGATCCGGCATTTGTCCTTATGATAAAGTACAAGCTCTGCTAATGCTTCTTTGTCATCTGAGTATGGGAGAAATAAGAAATCCTGAACTTGAGTAGGTTCTGTGAAGACATTGGAGAAGTAGTGGTGGAGTGGTTTCAAGGTGTTGAAGACTCCGTTTCTGGATACCTGATCGTGGTTCCCGGCAATTCCTATATGTTTGGCATTTACAGTAGCACAGGCCTCTCTAATGGGTTCTAAAAAGCAGAATGCCAAGAACAGTTCCTGGACCGTCAGTCGTTCCATGTGGTGAAAGAGATCACCGAGGAAGCAAACCATGTCTGGCTTCAAAGAAAGTATCTGGTCTACAATGAAGTCCCGGCCCCTGAGAATATTGTGGGCCTCTTTAGTTAAACCAGTATCTTGGATGAAGTTATAGGGGGGAAAACTCCCGTAAAACCTAAGATGACAATCCGCATAACAAAGAATTTTTATAATCACTCCGGCGTAAAAATGGTTCTAAAGGCAGTTTAGAGGCATCTGAATAAACCTTAGCGTATATCCAAGTAGCGACTATAGATTATTTGAGTATCCATACTGCCCAGTTGAATAAGACTGAACCAATTAATGCAAATCCTAAAACAAACAAGACGGGAATACAAAACGCTTGGAATAACTTATCAAGCACACTATCAGTAACATCAATAGGATTGTAATAGCAGTAGAAGGCAAATACAAAGTAGAGCAGCAGCAGTAACTTACCCATCATCTGCAGTGGTATTAGTCTCTACTTTATTATCTATTGTTTCTATCTTCACTTTGTAAAACTTGTCCAGGGCCTGGAAGATCCCTTGGGTTCTGATGTAGAACTCTCGTTTGATGGTGTCTTCTGCGGTTACTTGTGTCTCTACAATAGAAGCTAAGATCAACATAGACATTCCCAGCACATCGGCATGAAGGCCCATGGGGTTAATAAGGCCCAGCTTCTCTGCTACTTCTTTGGTATTTAATTCTTCAATAATTGCCTTGGTCGTATCACTGGCCATCTTGTCTACTAGTGTTTCTATATACTTTTTAGTCTCCTCTTCAGCAGGAGTGCCTACAGAAGCTTCTGTAGTAATAGGTGTGTCAGTAGTTGGTTCCATAGTTGCTCCCTGAAGAACTGCTGTTGTCTCTGGTGTTTCTTGTGTTTCTTGTGTCATCTTCTACCGCCTTCTCTATTAAATTAAGTAATTTGTCTGATAAATTTTTCTCTGCATAAAACTGATTGTCTTTAATATATCCTAGGTATTTAACTAACTTATGATTAACTACACCTTGGTAAACTTTATTAGAAGTAGATTTAAGTAATCTAGTGTTATCTATTAATTCCCCTATCTGTCTCATTTATTCCCTATATATTGATAAGCACTTAAGAACTTGTCTCTTTGGAGAATAGAACAAGTCTCTGTCTCTTTCAATACCTGAGAAAAGAAAACTTTGTCTAGACTCTGTTGGTAAAAGAATACCTCTATTATATTACCATTAGTATTAGTATTACTCTCAGTGTCTTTGTCTATCCATACTTGGGAATACTGTTCAGGAAGCATAGTCTGTAATCTGTCCATAAAGTCTCTCCATAGAGGGGGCTTTGGTGTAGTCATACCCAATGTGTTAAACACAATATGTTAGTACTGTGTTTATGGCCTCCCTCCCGTACCGTTAGGGGAGGGAGTGGCCATAGAAACTTGGGTTTAGAAGTGATCTATTTTTAGTGGGATTTAATTACGAAGACTAACACACCCACCCTAGAGAAACTAACAAAGAACTAGTCATAAATCTTTCTTACATTAACTTCTTACATTCCCAATATTGTTTAACTTGAAATAAGCTTTGGTAGATAGTAACGACAAGACTCCCCTTTATTTCAGTTAGCTTAATCTTGTTTGTAGTGTTGTTACTAAAGGTCAAACCTTGGCCCTTCAACTTTCTCTTTAGGTTGTTGCCAAAGAGTACAAATGCAATTATTTAAAATACAGTAGAGATGGACTGCAAAGTCAATCAAGGGGGTGAGTGTTAATGAACAATTGGTTTAAAATAGAGTTTTTAAAAACTACTGAGTACGTCAATTTAGAAGACGTTAGGTTTATCAAAGTGTACGAAGAGTTAAATGAAGATAAGACTAGGGCCGTTAAGTTTTGCTTTAAAGAACGTGATGCTTTTACGAAGGGTAATCTAAATAACTCAGAATTAGAGAGATTAAAAGTTATGTTAAGTGGCCTTTCTTTAGTGGCAGAAGAAAAAGAAAAATGATTTGTCATGTTGGTTATATTTCTCAAGATTTATTTAAAGACCCAACTGATTGGCTGGTAAGCTGGGATAACTTTGAATATGCTCATCATAATAATTATGGGTTTACTCTATTTGGTTACACAGTGTATTTAGGATTTAAAAAATGATTGACGATGAAATTGTTGAGTTAGCTACTGCACATTTAGAAATGGCGATTTACCATTTAGAATCTGTAAACCACTCTATTTTTATAATTAATAGCTTAAAACAAGCAAAAGATTGGCTTGATAAAACTCAAAAAGGTGAAAAACTCGGGAGGCAAAATGAGAGGGATGAAACACATAAAATTAAATCATAACAAAAACGGCTTTAGTATAGGTGTTAAGACTAAAAGATATTGTAAAATGTGTGACACTTTACATGAAGCTGACTACTTCCATACAAATAGACTTGGGTGTAAAGATTGTGAAGTTACTCCTGGGCCTACTATTCAAAAGAGTAGTATCTTTCCATGTAAACTAGATAGGAAGTTAAAAGACACTATAGAGACTCTTAAACCAGAGGATTTAACCAAGGCCCTAGGTAGTGTTTGGAATTATGAAGGTTCTGAGATAAGACAAGGTGAATCATTTGAGTTTGAAGGTGAAAAATATACTTTAAGTGATCTCAAAAACACTAAGGAGCTAGAAAATGAATGATCACCCCCTAATAATGTTTTGGGTTCTATGTGGTCTTTTGAGTATGGGGTTAACGGGTTGGGTTATTAGAGAAAGAGATTTTGATACGCAAGGACGTGTACACTTGATATATTTAAGTTGCTTTCTTCTCGGGCCTATTTTGATATTTTTTTTATTAGTGTCTTTTGTGAAACCTTCAGGGGCCAAGGACTTCCTTGCTAAAATTATGAAGAAGTTAGACGACAAAATAGCAGAACAAAATAAAACAAAAGCAGAATTAAAAGCAGAGTTAGCAAAACTAAAAGCAGAGGAGAGAGAGAGAAAATAATGGAAAAAGTTTGCTACTACTGCTTTGGTGATGTGGGGATTGATGTTTACCAAAATTACTGTATGGCCTGTTCCCCTTTGGCCAAACAAAAACCTGTGAAAAGGATTGATTATGGGAATGGCGATACTGTCGAGAAAAGTTAATGAAGCTATTATTATTTTTACTAAAGAAGGCGAGATAACTATTCGTATGATCGAAAAGTCTGGCAAGAAAACATATTTTGGTATTGATGCTCCTGCGAGCATGAAAATATGTAGAGAAGAACTCGTCAAAAGGGATATTGATGAACAAAATAAACTTTCAACGTCTTGAAGTAACTAACTTTGGGCCTTACAAAAATCAAGTATTAGAATTTAAAAGTGGTGTCTGGCTAGTATTAGGTGAGAACCGAGATGCAGTAGATGCGAGTAGCAACGGTAGTGGAAAATGTCTGGGAAGAGGGGTTTCGGTTCTTCTTTATGATGGGACCACTAAAGAAGTACAAGACCTTTTTGTAGGTGATGAGTTAATGGGACCAGACTCTAAACCTCGAAAAATCATAGCTACTACTACAGGTACTGAGGAAATGTTTAGAGTGATCCCGACCAAAGGGGAGAGCTTTACATGTAATGGACCACATATTCTAAATCTTAAAGACTGTAGGACCAAAAAGATTGTCAATATATCAGTAGAAGACCACCAAAAACTTCCTGAATGGCGAAAAACCCAGCTACTTCTACACAGGTCCACAGCAATTACGTTCAAGAAAGACCCTAAAATCAAGCTAAATCCCTACTTTTTAGGCCTTTGGCTGGGTGATGGGACGCAAAACGATACTCAAATTACCAACCCTGACCCTGAAATAAAGGAGTTTTTAGAAGTTTTTGCATTAAAAGAAGGCTATTCCCTGTCTACTTTGTACGAAGATAGGTGTCCTGCCTACAGACTCGTAGGCAAGAAAGGCAAACCAAACCCTCTCCGTAATTACCTTCGGGATATAGGTAAGAGAATACCTCAAAATTATAAAACGGGGTCCATAAAAGATAGGCTGTCTCTACTCGCAGGTTTGCTAGATTCTGACGGGTATTATAGTACTACCGGAATATATGAGATAGTGAATAAAGACCTTGCAATGGCCCAAGATATTTTATTCGTAACCAGAAGTTTAGGGTTAAGTGCTTATATCTCTGAAAAACAGGTCCAATTAAAAGAGTGGTCTAGTCCTAGAACATACTACCGGATAACAATATCAGGAAATCTGGACCTGATTCCGTGTAAAGTTAAGAGAAAACAGGCCGGACCTCGTAAAATAAATAAAAACAATCTCCATGTAGGTTTCAAAATAAGATCTATTGGCCCAGATGAGTATTTTGGTTTTACACTAGCAGCAAACCCCCTTTTTCTTCTTGCAGACTTCACAGTTACTCATAACTCTTTTCTTTTTGAGGGATTGGGATGGGCCCTATACGGTAGGACACTACGAGACGACATCGCTAGAGATTTTAAACACCCAGTAACAGTAAAAGTAGATTTTACAGTAGTAACCAATACTTCTACTGACTATTATTCAGTCACAAGGTACTGGGCCCACGAGAATAATAAGCTGACCCTTATCTGTAACAACGAAGATGTGTCTAATAGAGGCAAGAAGGTCACACAAGTTACTCTTGAGAAAGTCTTAGGTCTAAGTTATCAAGCATTTACCAGTATTTTGTTTATCCGGCAGGGGATGGTGAGTTTTTTCAGTAGTTTAACGGGGGTAGCACGAAAGCTTGTAATTGAAGAAGTGGCAATAGACTCCTGGGATGACTTGATTAAAACCATGAAGAAAGACCTAAAAAGAATCAATGCCGACGGGGTAGAAGTTCAAACACAAGTGAACGAGATAAAAACGAGTGTTACTTTTTATGAAGCACGAATAGTGGCGACCAAAGAAGAACGAGAAAGATATAATTCCAAAGCAGTAGCAGAATTAGAAGAGAAGCGGATGGCTGCAGTCACGCAGATCCAGACGCTGGAAACAGAAAAACAGACTTATGACCTGGATAAAGTACCACAAGTACCCGAAATAAGAAACCAATTAGCTAGTGCAGTAGCATCGTGGAAAAACTTATCCGTGATCCTCAGCGAAAAGTACTGCCCCACTTGTGCACGTCCTTACCCAGAAGATCAAATGTCACAAGTAGAAAAAGATGTCCAAGAACTTGTCACCCAAGGGAACAAGTTCCGTGAAACTTTGAATAAAGCAGAAGCAGAAGCAGAAGAAGTAAAAGTCATCCAAACCAAACTGGATCTCCTCCACCAGCAGCTGAACCAAACTAATCATAAACCGAAAGAAATAGAAATAGACCCCACTGAGGCACTTGAAAATTTATTGGGGGTTCACAAAGAAAGTCTATCAAGGGCCACAAGTACTTTAAATGACTTAATATTTGAAGTCGAGAACCTACAGTTTGTATTAAAGGCCCTACAACCTAAATCAGAATTTAGAACCTTTGTGATTAGAAAGACGATCACGATCTTAAATACTTTATTAGAGAACATAGCGTCTTCTGTATTTGCCGGGGCCAAAGTTCTACTCCAAGTAGAAGGCGATGGAATTGAAATCAAGTTCTGGAGAGATGGCAAAGAATTGCCTTTAAATAACTTATCAGGTGGCGAGAAACGAAAAGTGGATCTTGCCATTCTTTTGGCCTTTCAACGCTATCTACTACTGCACTCTCCATTCAGTTTGAACTGTGTAACTTTGGATGAGGTTTTTGACTTCCTCGATGAGATGGGTGTATCTAACTTTGTAAAGTTAATTCCTTCATTATTTCCAGAAGAGAGTAGTATTTTTATAATAACTCATAATGAAGATTTAAAAAACTACCTACCTGACCAAATTAAAATTGTGAAGGAAAATGGGGAGGCAAGGATTACATGAGAGAAAAATGTATCGACTGAGTATTAAAAAAGAGATTGGTTACTTTACTAATCTCAAAGATTTGCAGAACTGGTTAAAAAAACCTACGGGTTCTTGGGGTAAAGTCCAAGAAGAATCATCTCTTAATATGATTATAGGTGATGGTTTTGAACCAGTAATAGATGAGGTAAAAATGGAAGAAGGAAATTGTAGCAGTTGTGGAAAACCATTTACTAGCTGTACTTGTTATGAAGATCAAGGTCAGGCATCGTAAATGAAAATAGTATGCACATCAGACACACACCATAAGTTTCCAGAGCCGGAAACAGGTGGTGATATATTTATTCATTGTGGAGACTTTTCTTTTTTGAGTCCTGTCTCTAGAAATAATTTTGGAGTCCTCAAAAGGGAGTACGAAAATTTTTTCAGATACCTTAAAAGGATACGAAAAAATTTTCGTCAAGTAATCTTTGTCCCCGGAAACCACGATTTTATTTTTGAAAACTTCTATCCACTGATTGAAGACGAATTAGAAGAAGCAAAGATAACAGTATTAATAGATTCTAGTGTTACTTTTGGTGGCATAAAGTTTTGGGGTTCTCCTATAACTCCCCCCTTTAATAATTGGGCCTTTAGTTTAGGTTTAGAAAATCGTAAAGAATTATGGGATACGGTTCCTAATGATACAGATGTTGTGATAACTCATGGCCCTCCAAGGGGTGTCTTAGATTTTTGTAGTGGTGACAATGTAGGTTGTGCATCTCTTAGAGCGAGATTATTAGACTTACAACCTAAGTACTTTATCTCAGGACACGTTCACGAGGGTTACGGGAAAGATAAATTAGGTGAAACTATTTGTTTAAATGTTTCCCACATGGATGAGTTTTATAATCCTACTAATAAACTTGTAGAGTTTAAAATTAAAGCAAGAAAAAACGTCAGGGTTAAAGAAGAACACATCATAAAATTAACCTGTGAGGTTTGTGATAGATATATGACCAAACCAGATATTTATATGGGTGAGTGTTTAACTTGTAAAGGCCCAATAACAAGGGCCTTCGATGCCAAAGGAAATATAACTTGCAGATGAAGAAGATAAGGCCGCAATGAAAAAGAGAATGGCCAGAACATATGTGGAAAGGGACAGGACTATAAATATTAAATAAAGGAAAAGAGGTTTTCAATGAATAAGAGAATGATTGAACAGATGAAAAAAGTGCTCGATAAAAATTTAAGAATGGAGGTCAATTTCTATGGTGAAGGTATGGCTGTTTACGATATTACTTTTTTTAGAGAAAAAACTGCAGAAGAAACTGCAGAAGAAATGAAAGAAAAAGAAATGAAAAAAGTCTGGCCATGGAAAACAGCTTACCAACTGGACATCGACTCAAGAGTTCGTATGATTCAACTTGTAGATAGTACAAGTAAGGTGGATGTGCCTATCTTTTTCCACCATAGCCTTACAATAGACGAGATGGTGGAATTTGTTAGAATGGTCGTCACATCATATGAAAAACAGTGGAAAGATGTTGAGTAGAGAGTACTTAGGAGACTTCTATCTGCTTTTATTCAAGGGAATTCAAATATGACTAACCAAAAAGTATCAGGCGATTGGGACAAGCTATCGAATGCGCAACAACGGAAATGTTTAGGTATGATGTCAAACAAATCAACCTTAATGGGTGTGGACATTATAGAAACGATTCAAAAGAATTCTATCGGGTTTAATATAAACTTTGCCAAGCTTAAATTAACTATTGCTGAAGGTGATAGATTATATACTTCTGTTATTAGTGGACACCTTAGTGGGAAATGATAGGTAGAAAACAAAGATGGTCTAAGTCTAAGTCTAAATCTAAGTCTAAGTCTAAGTCTAAGTCTAAGTCTAAGTCTATGACTTGGTCTAGGCTTAGGTTTAGGTCTAGGAGTGGAAGATGATTAAAGAAGAAGCAATTATAGCGATGGTTGGGAGTGGTTTAACTGTGAAGTTAAGACACACATTCTACTTATATCAGGAAGGACGTATTGTAGGGGCCGACGAAAAAGGGAAAATATTTAACCCAGATGTATCCCTGATTGGTATGCCCAAAGATGGCTACACCGTTGTGCCTAAGAATGATGCCTGGGAGGAATGTGGTTGGATTAAATGCTCAGATAGGATGCCTGATGAATGGGAGGATGTTTTAATATGGGCAGCGAAGGATGAAAACGTAGAGATGGCATACTTTAATAATCAAGACGAGCTAAAGGATTATTGGCAAAATAATAGTTTCACATGGGCAACAGATGAAGTTAGTTATTGGATGCCCTTGCCTAGCCCGCCCGAGGAAAGGGACAAAAGATAGGATTGGAGGAAGAATGAAGGGAATTTTAGAATTTAATTTAGACGAATATGAAGAAAGAAAAGAACATCGTATGGCTATTGACGGTTGGAAAGCACACAATATACTTAACGAAATTCCAAATTTGATTTTTAGACCTATCCATAAATATGATGGGCATAGTGACTATAGGATAAAAAAAGTATTAGACCAATACCCAGAACAACTAGATGCGTTTATAGATTTAGCTTGGGCCATGAGTCAGTATTACAACGCGATTATCCAAGACAGTGAAGTTGTTTTAGATGAATAAATTAAAACAATCAGTTTTCTTTACTGCTGATCTTCATTTTGGTCACGCTCATATTATCAAGTATGATAATAGACCCTTTAATAGTCTTCAAGATATGCATAGGTCTTTAATAAAACAATTTAATGCTACTGTTCCTGCTAATGGTTTAACTTACTTTCTAGGTGATATCGGGATAACTAGTAGCGTGGAGCTAGGGAACTTTATAAACAAGCTTAATGGTACCAAAGTTTTAATCCTGGGAAATCACGATAAAGGCTCAAATGCTATGTATAACATAGGGTTTGATGTAGTAGTACATGGAGTAACCTTGTATATTGCTCAAGAAAAAGTCACTTTAACCCATTGTCCCCTTCGAGGAGTATTTAGAGAAGACGTAACTGGGATGAAGGGTGCAAATGAAAATGATTATTGGCATGGCGAACACAAAAACGATAAGTTCTCAGTAGAAGATGAAGGACAGTTTCACTTACACGGACATATTCACTCGCCTAAACTAAGAAGGTCACTAAATAGGCAATATGACGTAGGTGTTAGGGCAAATGAATATAGACCTGTCTCTATATCCCAGGTAGAGTCGTGGATAACTAAAACGAAAAAAGAGGAATTGTGATGTGGTTTATTTTTGCTTTATACTTTGACTGTCTTCAGAATATTCATGCAGTTCTACCTATGACTTCTTACGAGAAGCAGAAAATTTGTCGCTCAATAACTTTAACTCACTTGAAAGAGCATCGGAAGCGTAAGTCTGAATTGAGAAATCTTTCGGCTGCCAAATAAACTTCAACCTCTTACCACACCTTCTACACTCAATCGTTTTCAGCCTGGGATAATCTACGAGAATTTTTTTGTGTCCAAACAAAACACAAGTAATCATGGCAATTTATACCTTTTGTAGAAGTACATAGCTTGGTTATAAGACTCTGGTTGTAGTACATCAAATACAAGACTATGCTCATGTGGAGATTTACCCCACAAAGAGTAGTATAATCTTCTAACTAAATCGTCTTGAGAAATATCAACGTGTGGGTCTTCTTTAAAATGCTCAATGTCTTCACCTGAAGGTGTTATTAATTCTACATCGTGGTTAACTTTTACTAAAGCAGTTTCCTGTTCAAAATCAAATAAAGTGTGTTCCACGACCCCAAGAAAATCATGTGTGTCCATCCCCTCTGGTCGTGTGTAGAAGAAGCTATACTCTTCTACCTCTCTGCCCCAAATAGGGTTTCCTTCACGCCAAAGTTCTTCTGCATAATCATAATCGTCAGTCTTTTTAACCTCTGGGTCTGTATAGCTCCTCTGCTTATCTGAAAGGCTAACCCAGTCCTCTATACTAACTGCTTCTGTGTATCGTCCCCTAACAATGATAGGACTACCAAAGACAGGAAGAAGTCTTTTTCTAATTTGTTCATTACGTGCCATATTTTCCTGAAAAGAGTACTCACCCCTAAACCCTGTTAGAAAAACCCAGTCATGTTTTTGGGCCCTACCTATTAAACGGCTAAATGCCTTTTCAACTATTTTAAATTTGGACTCCATAAACGAGGCTTTTTTTATATCTATTAAATACTTCGTAGCTTTCATGTCCAACATAACTTTCTCCCAATATAAGGTTATATTCACAACAGAAATTAATCAAGTAAGGCAAGTAATAATTACCCTAATACTTGACTCCCATAAAAGGTAATGATTTAACAACAGAGTTCACTATATGGTGGACGAAATTTTAGATTGTCATTATATGATGACAGGAGACAACATGAAAAAGGTATCCTTTAAGGATGGGACGACTCAAATCGTTTATTCCGAAGCTGACATTATGGAGTTTTACAAAAACCCTAATGACCAGTTCAAATTCCTACAAAAACATGGTCTTTTAGACCCCTCTCTTACTACACCTTTAGGCAGGATTGAAAATAATAGGGGGGTTATAGAAAACCAACAACCAAACGCAATCACTTCTCAAAGAGAGATAGCTACCAACTCATCTGATGCCACACTTATAAAGCATTGTCTTCTAGATGGGATAGACCCAAAAGATAAGTCCAAAGTGCCAAGTAATAGACAAGAGGCCATGGAAAAATGGCTTGGATATAAATCGTCTATCGAAGTTAAAAACGATATGACGAAGTTTAAAAAGCAAAGAGAAGAATTTCCTCTAATTATGGCCCTTGGACACTTATCTAAAGAGGGTAATCCTAGTATCTATTCTATTGATTTTGGTGCGGGAGAATCTTACGATCAATTAGAGAATACCTTTTGTTCTTTAATGGGTTCAAATAAAAATGAGATACCTTTTTCTCAAGGTTCTTATGGTCAGGGTGGCGGGGGTGTTTTGTGTTTTACAAAAGTAAAAACCATTATCACAAGAAGACATCCAAAGCTTAGAAATTCAGACCCGCAATCAAAGTACTGGTGTGGCTCTCACCAGTTTTACGTTGAGCCTGTAGGCGATCAGCTTGTAGGAAACTACTGTTATATTAATTTTCTTATTGATGTCGATGGGCCACTGCCCTTGCTACCACTAACAACATCCCCTACTACTCTTCATTATGGTAAGGACTTGGAATATGGTACCTGTATTCTGTTGCCAGAATATGAAACTAAACATAAAGGAACTTTCTCTCGGAACTTCATGGCAGAATTTTGTTTCTGGCTTCCAGACCCAACAATGCCTCTGAGGTTCTTGGACAAACGTAAAGTTGCAAACCCTAAAAAGGCCAGTGGGGGAAGGATTGCGTGGGGGTTAGATCATATTCTAACTACTGAAAGGAAGCAGGCCCCAGGATTCCCTATCACAGTACCTAAAAAGGTTATTGACCCCTCTGGGAAAGAGTACGGAGAAATTGAAGTTACCATTTACTGTCTTAAAGATGGAAAAATGAAAGATAATCATGTTCCTGTTCCTTATAGGGTGGCCTTTGTTGCTAAAGGACAGACACAATATTCTTTAGAAAAGCAATGGTTAAAAAGTGCTGATATGCTTACACTCCAAGATCACGTTATGATTATTGTGAATTGTGATGGTATGAATGAGAAGACTTTAAACAAAATCTTCATGGCCAACCGTTCTCACATGAGAGAAGTTCCTGCTACTAGTGCAATTAAAGAAGCGTTAAAAGACTCTGTTAAGTATTGTGAAGAGTTGATTGATTTTCGTGCAAAAATAGCAGAGGAAAAAGCTAAGAATAAAGATACCTCTTCTTCCATGAAAAAAATTGCTAATAAGATTATGCGATCTCTTAAATCAGGAGATTGGCTAAAGAGTTTACTTCAAGGTACTTCTACCGCCGGAGCAGGCGAAAAAAAACCATCGCCTATCCAAACGCCTTATGCTGGTAATTATTGGCCAACTGAATTTATCTTTACAACTAAGAAATCTGAGTGGCCTATAAACAAGAAAAAGGCCCTGTCTTTTAAAACAGATGTTGTTAATGATTATTTCGCCTTAGCGAGAAATATGGATCAAGGGCATATTAAGGTTACACTAGAAGGTGTTCCTCATAATATTACACCTATCTTGAGTGGCGGGAGAATGACTGTTTTCTTAGACAAACTTCCAGACAATCTTATCAAAATCGGATCTAAAGTGTTTGTTGAAGTAAGCATTGCTGATAGGAAGAGGAAGTGGAAGCATAAAATTGAGCTTACCACAGCACCTGAGAAGATTAAGAAACCTGATCCTGGATCAGAGTTGGCCGAACCAAACCTAATTCCTGTCTATAAAGAAGACTGGGACAAGTGGGGGTTTGATGGGGATTCTTGTTTCAAAGTAGAGGCAGTACCTGAGGCCATTAATATTGGCCTTAACCTTGATAATGATCTGCTTTCTAACAACAGATACCAAGCTAAGACTCACAAGCTTACGAAAGGCATCATTGACGAGCAGTACAAAAGCTCAATGGGTACTCATGCTTTGGCTATGTATCACTTCCTTAAAAAGAAAGAAGATAGTCTAGCCGAAGAAGATCAGAAAACCTTTGATATCGCTGAGATAACTCATATAGCATCCAAAGGCCTCGCACTTTCAAACCCTATTGTCGTTGAAGATTTTAACTTCGGAAGTATGTCTGAGTAATGTCTACTGTAGCATCAACAAAGATAATTACACCTAATGGTTCATGGGCCTCGAAAGAGGCCCATATTCGTCAACTAGAGCATCACAGAAGGGTAAAACGGAGGTGGTATCGACGGTATTATAGTAGAAATATGAAGATTCATATCAACCGTATTTCACATATCAAACACTGGGAAGCTCCTTATATACGATTTATTTTTGATTCTATGGAAGAAGACGGACTAGAACAACCAACTGATTGGGATACTTTTATAGACTAAGCTTTCTTTAAGCAATTATAACAAGTTACTTTTCTCCATAAGCGATCATATTTTAAAACACTTACCCAGAGCCATTTATTCCTACACTTAACTTTAACGAAGGGCTTACCTTGAACCCTTCGTTCTAGTTTATGCACCTTTGTAGATTTCACTTAGTCGGTCCTCACAAGCTTCCTGACACTTCTTTAAACCCTCTAGGTACTCGTCCCATTGCTCACCAAAATGATTTTTATCTTTGTCTAAACCCAGTATTACACTTTCATGCATTCGTCTAAGCCCTTCAATAAATTCTGCGCTATCCATTATTTTTCCCTTTCGTGTTGTCGTAATCCATATTCTGCAATTAATAGAGCATCCACCAGGCCCAAGTGTGGTTTTGTGCTTCTGGTAGTAGCTAAAAGATTCTCTTCTGGAAATAGCCGCTTAACTGCCAGCAAAGACCTATCTTTTTTCTTATCTTTTTTGTTACTCATCCCTTTAAAGATTTCTTTTGTCCAAGTAACTGGGGCCACCATCTGGTAAGGTATTCCAGCACTCACAACTAGTGCTTCTACCATCCCAAAAGTTCTACCAAATGTGAACATAGAAACAACTCCTTGACCTGGCCTAGCAGAAGCCTTCTCAATAAATGCTTTATTAATCATTCCGGCGGACCTTTTCAAATATTCATCTAAAGCTAAAAGGTCAATCTCTCCTGCCAAAGTCGGCATTGGAAACTTACTTATAGCGTTTCTTTCACTATTTAAAATAACAAACCCACCAGTCTTTCCTATGTCTATTCCCAAAAGTTGCACAAATCTTCCCCCATTTACTTTAGTCTATCCGAACATATATAATAAAGTAATCATGGAAGATTTCATTTGCCCATGGATGGGCTTTTAAAAGGTACTTATGGAGCAGATCGCTAAGTTCATTTTAAAATCACTCGTCCGAGATATGGGAACTAATTTAGCATCTAGCTTTTTCTCAAGTGTTGATAAAAAAGAAAAATTCAAAGCACAATTCTCCCAACTAAGTGGAATACTTGGTAACTACGATGAAGTAATAAAAAGCAATGTGATTAAAATTGAGCAGATACTGGCCACAAGTACTTTGGGGTTTTGTGACTGGGAAAACTGGAATAACTTGACCCCTGACGCAAGACTATTCCTTGAAACTAAGTGCAACCCTGTATTACAAGGCGCAGTAATTTTTGACATGAAGGTTTTCAACACTTACGCCAACAAAGCACCTGACGCTTTCATCTATAGCGTGGAAACAAAATGGTCAAATATTTTAAGACTGTTCGCTTCTAGGCTTAACCCTGATTACTATCTAGACTATAGCGAGAGCAGAAAGATCACAAACTCCCAGTATGTTAAGGATATTTGGCATGGCCGAAAAGAAGGAAAAAATACTATTCATTCACGACGTACTCGGAACGCTAAATCTAGCAAACACAGAAAGTAATCAAAGACTATTTGCTTTGGCTTTGTCCCTTTTAAACTACCTACCAGTAGGTGATGGAATAAAAGTATCTTATGGCACTTATCGAAAAATTTCAGAAGAACTAATTTATATTGATATAGATTTAGACAAACGAGAAATGCTGGATACTGTGGAACAGTCTGGACTGATTAATTTACCTATATGAAGAAGAAATGGGATCACGACCTTGGGGCTTTAGAAAACTCTCTTAGGGCCACTTACGCAGATTTTCTAAAAGAAGAAACAGAAGCAACAAAATCTGCTTTATTCCTAAGCATTAAAAGTTTAGCGTATTCTTGTCTTGCGGTCAGAAGGGACTACAAGAAAATTTCCATGAATAGAGAAGAAGTTTCTTATGACTATGGGGTGCACCTCTTTACACGAATAATTAAAGGGTGGAGAGCAGTAGCACATGATGGGAATAATTTTCCATGGCAAGTTTATATTGGCCTAAACATAAGGAATATCGTCTTTCCACCTATCAGAGTTAATAGAGAAGTCTTGTTTTCTAACTACGATGAGATCTTAAAAGAAGCTACTGACGTAGAACCTTCACCAGAGGTGTTGCTACAGACCTATGAAGTTGCTAATAAGCTGATGATCTCCCTGCAACTCTTTTTCTCTTCGGCGGAGATAAAGAGGCTTTATCCAATAGCTAGGGAATACATCCCACAGTTTTTGGCCAATAATAAAATGCCAGAAGATATACGGCATTTTTTAAGTATTTTATCTGGTTGTCTTAGAAGAGTGGTGGAAGATAATAATTTTAACTTTCTATTCACTCCCGCATTTAACTCGATCAATGAAGCTGTTTTCTCAAGCGTTAAAACTTCTTTTTTCCTTTCGACACTAGGCAGTGATTTTTTAAGGTATCCCCAAGAATTGTTTCTTAGTTTAGATATGTCATCACTTATAAGACTATCTTTAGCGTGTGGTGGCCAAGAGATAAAAATACCTCCTTTCAAAGAGTTGAACGATATACTCGCTGTGTCTACTGCACTAGCTAAGATGTTTGTCGAAGGTAAAACTAAAGATGAAGCATTAAGCGAAGCGAAAAAAATATTTAAAAAAAGAAGTGGTTTAGGTATTGAACAGTTATTAGAAAGGTGTTTAGCTGTTTATCACGCTACCGAATGGGAAAACGAAAACTCTTTTCCTTCTTTAGAGAAGCAGTTACTTACTTGTTCCGATGGATTGAAACATTTAATACAACAATTTGCAGACAGTATCGACAAGAGATCGTTAGGTGAACTTGTTCGACACTTTGAAGATATAACTACTACGCTAACTAGCATAGAAAACTTTTTACCAGAGGAAAAAGATGAGTCTTAAGGATCTCCTGGCCCAGGAAGATGGGTACACCCAAGAACAATTAAAAAACTTTAAACCTACTCAGAGAGAAGGTGCTACTTTTGCTAAACTTCCTACTAAAGGTGAAGAGAAGAAATTTAGATTTCTTTATCTTCCAAAGGGTGGTTTATCACATACTACTTATACCCACTGGGGCGTAAAAAATGAAAAGGGTTACGCTGTAAAGTGTATCGAGTCTGGGTGTCCAATCTGTGAACTTGCAAAACAGCACCCAGACAGAGAACTTAAGGCAACAAAAAGATACTCGTTTTTAGTTTTAGACCTGTCTTCAGATGATCCTTGGAGTCCTGCAATTCTTGGAATCCCTCCTACTGCCGGGGAAGACTTAATGGCCATGTGGTCAGAAGACGATATGATTAACCCTTTCCACCCAGTAGAAGGCTGTGCTGTAAAATTCAAGCGAGAATCAAATAATGGTCTTTCTCTAATGCAAATGAAGCCAGGGCCCTTAGCAGATTCTGAAGAAAAAATTATGACTGTGATGGAACGAAGGCCCGACGTTGTTAGAATTCAAGAGATCAAAGATTACCACATTACAAGTGCTAACACTGCCGCCAAAGAAGTTAGAGCAAATTTAGATAGACATGCCCAAACTACTAAAGCAACTTTTGAAAAACCTGTTAGTTCTAATGATTCATGGGGTGACTGGGGTGGTGGTGGTGGTGCTGTTCCCAAGTCTGAGATACCTTTTTGATTTGGTTTAACCCGGGAAGTTTCTAAAGGAATTTATGGAATCAGATATTGCTTATTGGTCTACTACAGGTATTGGGCCACTCGATTCAATGATGGGGGGAGGTCTTCCCTCTGGGAGAATACTTGAAATCTACGGGCAAGAGTCAGTAGCAAAAACTACTCTTGCTTTAGAGTTTGCTCGAGGGTTCTGCAACTACCATAAAAAGAAGAAAAACAAATACAAAGTTTTATACATAGAAACAGAGTCTTCTCTAGACCGGGTTAGGACTAAATATATGGGTATCCCCATAGAGATTTTTGAGTTCTATGAAACCCAGATCATCGAAGAGGTTTTTGAAAAGATACTCACAACACTAAAAGAGGCAGAAAAAACAGAGGTGTATTACTTCATAGTTTTTGACACCTTGGCAGCGGCTAAATGCAAAGTAGAAATGTCAGAGAAGTCTAAATACGCGGGTGGTATGATGTTAAAACCTCGTACCATCAATGATTACTTAGCAAGGATAGTAAAACCTTTATCAACTACCAACTCCATCCTTTGCCTTCCCAACCAGGCATACGATGGTGGTAAAAAGGGCCTCATTGCCAAGGGTGGTATGGGGCCCAAATATTACTCTTCTATCCGAATTAAACTAGACAAAGGTTTTAACTATAAAACTATGCTCCCTACAGGGGAAGAGGTGACAGTTGGGATTGGTGTTAATGTTACGACAGTTAAAAATAAAGTATTTTTACCTAATCAAGAAATAATTATCATATTAAAAGGTGAAAAGGGTATCGACGAGCTAGAAACACTTGTATTCTTCCTCGTACAAAAAGAACTCATAAAACTTTCTGGTTCTTGGAAAAAGATTAAAATAAGAAACAAAGAGCTGTCCTTCCAATCTGTACGAAAACTTAGAGAGCACATTGAGAAAAAAGAAGAGTGGAAAGAAGTTCACGATTACATGAAATTTTTAGTTTTAAACTATTACTGCAGCATCTCCCCACTATTTAAAATTCGCTTTATAAAAGAGCTGTGGAAGGGGGAGGCTAAATTTGCTGGTGGTAAAAAAACTAAACTTTTAGAAGATGAACAAACTACTTATGACTATGCAAAATCAATATCGACTTGAACTAGATCATTTATTTTTAAGATTAGAGGGTATTAACAATAAGCAAAAAACTTGGCTTAATAATATGCTGTACTGGGGTGCTAAAAATAAGTATCAGACCACTCAAAGCCTTTTGTTTAAAGAGGGAGACTCTTATTATACCCTCAAAGGGATAGGTCAGTTCTTATATAGACAGGGGGTATTCAAACAATGGCCTTCTGATGCAAAAGCAGATGTGTGGACGATTCCAGACCCTAAAGTAACCCCTGCCATAACTCTCAGAGATTATCAGATGAAGACTCTGGGAAAATGTCTGCAATATAAAAGTGGTGCTTGTGAGTTGGGTACTGGAGCTGGAAAATCGCTGATAATAGCGGCGTTTTTAAAGAATCTTCTCTTCCATGATGATAATGCTACTGCAACACTAGTAGTTCCTTCTATTTATATTGGGTATCAACTAAAAAAAGATTTGTTAGACGTTGGCATTCCCCCAGAGTTCATCGGGTTTTTAGGTGGTGGAGAAAGGGACGCTGGGAACATTAGGATTCTAGTAACAGTAGTAAACTCCTTGGCCAAGGAAATATCCAATACCTTCTTCTACAAGATAAAAGCTGATTCTATTTCCTTACGAGATATGCAGTTCCCAGACCGAGAGGTATTACCAGAACTCCCAGGAAACTTTTATTTGAACTTTCTTCGGAATTCTAAGGCGTTGATATTTGATGAGTGTTTTGGCCCAGAAACCTTAATAGACACACCAACAGGTCAAATACCTATAGAAAATATTAAAATAGGTGATCTTGTTTACAATGCTAAAGGAATAGGGTTTGTTACCGCCACTAGTAAAAAACAAATTTTAGATTCTAGGGCGGAAGTAACCTTTAGTGACAAAACGGTTATTTGTTCTCTAGAACACCCATTTTTAACCTCTCAAGGTTGGGTATATGCTAAAGATTTAATAAAAGGAGATATCCTTGTCCAATACACCGAATCCCATAAAGACAAAAGTTTGTATGACGTGCCAGAATACGTTTTCAGTAAGGATGAACGCAAACGGGCGAAGACAAAAATATTGCTCGCTCCAATGTCATCTCCAAAATCCTGGGTTACGGAAGAAGAACTCCCAACGAATGAAGAAAAGCAATCCTATGTTCAAAAAAGAGAACAGAGAGAAAGTGTCAAAAACTTTAAAAACCATGGGGTACAAACCAAAGGTTCGAGGGGGGAATGGACATCCGCCAACAAAACCAGAACTTCTTATAATGGAAAACTTAATAGACTTAAAATGGAATTATGCGATAAGTTTAAAACCACGACCAGAAGGTTATCCAACCTGTTACAAGGTAGATTTAGCTTACCCATCTTCAAAATTAGCAATAGAGGTAGATGGGACTTCTCATTGTTCTCTAGTTCGCAAAGAACAAGACAAGAAAAAAGAAAACAAACTAAAAGAGTTAGGGTGGAAAGTGTTAAGATTCTCCAATCAGGAAGTTATAAAGGAAACCCAGAAGGTCATTACTACGATCTTGAAGTATCGGGACATCCTAGCTTCTCCGTTAATGGAGTAGTTGTTCATAACTGCCATCATGTGAAAGCTACCATTTATTTTATGATAGCATCTTTTGCCCGTCCCAAACACCTGTTAGGTTTTTCCGGCTCTTTATTTGAAGATCAAATTAACCCATTATCTAATTATGAGGATGCTGTCTTACTTGGTTTATTTGGCCCACCACTGGTAAACATCTCTCAAAAATATTTAAGGGAAAGAGGTTTTTTATCCGAACCATTAGTTTTAAAAGAAAGGAACTATCTCCCTTCTATGGCAACATTTCCAAAAATGTACTCTAAGGTAGAAGACAAATATATTGTGAACAATGCAGACAGAAATAAAAGAATAATTACCGCAGCTAAAAGGTTTGTAACACATGGAATCCCAACCTTAATACTCTGTAAAAGAAAAGATCACGCCACTAAATTACTTGAGTCTTTTCACGATATCCCTAGCATAGTGATATTTGGTAATAGTGAAGCATATTGCTTGGATGAACATGGAAAAACCCACTCTTATAAACTAGATTTTGGTACTTTTAAAGATGACTTTTCTAATAATAAATATAAGATTGTTATAGCCAGTACAGTTCTCGATGAAGGAATAAATCTACCAGAAATTGGGGCCGTTATTCTCGCTGGGGCCGGAAAGTCTAGAAGGAAATTAGTACAACGAATTGGAAGATGTCTAAGAGTGAAAAAGAAGAGTAAATATACTTTTATAGTCGATTTCACAGATCGAACTCATGTATTTTTAAATGCTCAATCTAAAAAACGAATGTCTATGTATGAAGAAATGGACATACCTGTTTATGAAGACAAGAAATTTTTCTGGGATGCTATTCAAAATGAATTTAATTAAAAAGGGGAGTCGATGGATTTACTTGAGAGTGCAAGACAGGGTTCAAAACCAGAGGAATTTTACACTGTTTGCCCCAAGTGTGCCGAGAATGGAAAATCCCCCGCCTACAAGTTAGGAATAAATACTAAAAAAGGAATATTCAACTGTTTTCGGTGTAACTATAAAGGTCGGCTATCTTCTCTTGACGCTTCTTATGAAGCTCCAGACGTAACCTTAGAGTCCCTAAAAGAAAGACTAAATTGGGGTGTTAAAGAAGCACCTATTTGCGATCTAACAGACTTTACAGACTCTATCCAATCATCATCGGAAGCTCACAAATATTTGGCCAATAGGGGCCTTTCTGACGCTGACATTAGAAAGTTTGGTATTCGGGTAGGTAAACCATATCTCAAAGATGGTGAGAAATTTAAATTCTGGAAAGACCGAGTTGTATTTCCCTTTTACCACAAAGATAAGTGTGTCTACGCAGTTGGTAGAACTTTTAATGGCTCCAAAGTAAAATACCTTAACTATTCGGGTCAACGGCGAAATCTGTTGTGGGGCCTCAATAGAGTTAAGAGTGAACCTATCATTTTATGCGAAGGAATATTCTCTGCTATCTATGCGGAAAAACTAACAGGGGTGAAGGCTATTGCACTGTTAGGTAAAAAAATAACACTAGAACAATTAAGTTTATTACAAGGCAAAGCTACTAAAATTTACCTTTGTTTGGACGCAGACGTAACAAAAAAAGAGAAAAAAGACTTTTTAAAAACCTTGATTTATTCAAACTTTCCAGTTTACGATGTCGAACTCACTGTTGCTTACAAAGATGGAAAGGTTCTCACTGATCCAAATGACTTTGGTAAAGACTTTATTACTTTTTTTAAAGAGGCCAAGAAAAAGACAATGAATGACCTCTGGTAAGACTAATTATGACTACTACTTTAGAAACATATCGACGAGTGCTACAAAGACTCTGTATTGACTTAAAATTTACCCATGAGTTTATTGATATATTAGATAGGGAAAATTTTTTTAGACAAAACCACAGAATCATATTTAATCAAATTATAAAAATATATCATAGTAGAGATGACACAGAAATTTCACTAGCTGACTTAAGCATGATGATTGATGAGTACAGTGTTGTTAAATCTATAGACAGCATGACTTTAGATTCTTTGCGGGAAGAACTAGAAGCCATATACAGAATTAAAACAGGTGATCCCGTCATTCTAAGGGACCATTTAATCAATGCTCTTAAAAGGGCCCGCGTAACTCTTGCTTTAAAAAACTCTATTGATATAGCAACAAACGATGGTGACTTAGATAGTATTCCAAAATTACTAGAAACAGCATTACAAATATCTTTTGATGAAGATGAACACAGTGGTAAAGATTTAATTAACCTTCCTTGGATTTATCGAGAAATGTATGGAGCTAAAAACTTAGTCCCTACAGGAATACCTACACTAGATAAAAACTTAAATGGGGGCTACGGTCCTGGGGAAGTTCACGTTATTGTGGGTAGGCCCAAGTCTGGAAAATCAACCATCGGGCCACTTATTGGGGTCAACTCTTTACTGAGAGGAAAAAAAGTTTTCCATATATCTTTAGAGATAAATACGACTGAAGTGCTTACCAAATATGGGTGTATCTTGACAGGTTGGAGTTATAACAATATTGCCAATGCTTATAGTAACAGTGGCTACTCTGCAGCTATAGACCCATATGTCCCGTTAACAGAAAACTTATTTGTGAAGTACTTCACGGAAGGTACTGCTACTGTTCAAGACATTAAAGCTTGGATCTTAAAAGAAAAAAATAGGTACGATCACACACCTGATTTAATTATCGTGGACTACGATGATTGCTTAGTTTCTTCCAGAAGATTTAAAAATGATAATGGTGGTGAATCTATGTATGGAGAGTCTGGGCAGATATACACAGATTTAAAACTTCTAGCAGACTATTTCAAATGCCCCCTACTTACGTTCTCTCAGGTCAATAGGGCAGGATGGGGCCAAGCAGGAAAGAAAGGCCTTATAACCGCAGACCATATAGCTCACTCCGCTAGGAAGTGTCATAGGGCCACGTCGATAGCATCAATAAATTTTGCTTCCAATGAAGATGAGGGGGTACTCTTTTTAGACATGTGTAGACGAGGGCAATCAAAAGTAAAAATACCTATGAAGAGAGATTTAGGAAAGTGTCTTTTTTGGGAAGAGTATAATAGTACAGCAGATAAATACGATGAAATTTCAGATTAGGGGGAATTATGATTATTTTTGAGGGGTGTGACTCTAGCAATGTTTCCAGTATTGGGTATTGTAAGTACACGTCTGTTCTTAGTGTTATTTTTAGCAATGGTGGAACTTATCTATACTTTGGAGTTTCTGACGCTATTTTTGATGAGTTAAAAATTTCAGAGTCTAAAGGAAAATATTTAAATGGTATTAAAAAATATTATAGGTTTACTAAACTAGTAATGCCAGGAACCCAGGAGGAACAACATGCCCAATAAAGTGGATAGATCCAAGTACATGAAAAAGTTAGATATAACCACCCAAGATGTTATCACTAAGATAAATAGTGGGTTAATGGAAGGTCTTCCGGGCTTACTGAAGAGTTATGGCAGACAAGAGGCTTATATGATTTTTTCGAAGGCGTGTATTTCTTTGTTTGAGGTTTTCTCAAGAATGTCGTTAGACGAGTTATCTAGTGATGAAGAAAAAAACTACTTAAAATCTGTTTATGCTCTGATGATGGATGCCACAATAAAAGGAATTGAAAATCATGGAAAAGTTACTGTTAATACAGAGAGACAGATCTAATTTTCTTTTAAATGATTTTTTATCTGTATTTTTTGACATAACAATGCACTCAATGAATTCTAGTTCAAGAGGCATACCAGAGTTTAAAGATTTTGATGCTGTTGTAATAGCAGGAAAAAAAATATCCGAGGGGCTGCCAAAAACAGGGAAAGTCTTTGTAGTCTCTGATTATCTCGCATTAAAAAGATCTACAGATTTATTTTATGAGTATCTAACACTCCCATTTAAGATTAAAAAAAGGGGCTTTAAACCTAGGTCTGAGTGCCTAACATTCCAACAAACAATGGATAAGCTAACGGGGTATTTAACTGACCCTCCCAAGTACCTAGTTGTTGATGTTGAGACAGAGGGCCTTATTCCAAAGTTTGGAAATATCACAGTAATTTCTTTTATGTCTGATACTGACGACATTGGTTATTGGTATCCTTTAAAGGTGGTCAATGAATACTCTTATGTAAAAAAGGGTCTTGATTTATCTTTTGAGCAATTTGACCAAGGTATGCCTACAACAAAAGAAGTTTTCCAACTTAAAGAGTTGTTTTCTGAAGTTGTTAAAAAAACGAAGGTAGTAGGTCACAATTTAAAATTTGATTTAAAGTGGCTATCCGAACACGGATACATAACTAAAATGCCTGAGGTGTTTGACACCATGGCCATGGCATTCTTTTTGTTTTCAAAAATGAAACCACTAAAACTTAAAGTACTGAGTTCATACCTCTTTGAGGTTGATAGCTGGGATGATCGGGTAGACGATTTCATTAAAGCCATGACCCCTGCTTCTGACAGATGCTATGGGAAAATACCTACATCTGTTCTAGGTGAGTATGCTGGCCTAGATGTTTTTTATACTAGGGAACTTTTTGAGCTTTTTAGAACATTTTTAACACCATCAGATGCACTAGAGATAATTTTTAAAGCGATTCCAATATTTGCAGACCTTGAAAATAAAGGGATGCATATAAACAAAGCCCGCCAAAAAGAAACGAGTAAGAGGTACGAAAATATAATATTTAATGTAAAAGAAAAAATTCACTCGCTCCCATCCATTAAGCGATTAGAAGCAAAGAACTTCCAAGCACTAGCAGAAACGAATGAGAAGAAGGCCAAGCGGTTTAAAAACCCAGATTCTGTGCTACTGAAAAAATCTAAGGTTAATCTTAATTCCTACCGCCAAAAAAGCACTATCTTGTATGAAGTCTTTGGTTTGCCAGGAGAGGGCACTGACAAGAATCGTCTGCAGAAGCACTTAAGTGCTTACACCACCACACCTGAAGCCAAAGAGTTCATTGAATCCCTGATGGAATATAATGCATATAATAAAATTAAGACCACATACATCGATGGTCTTTTGAAGAAGTCATGGAAAGACTTTTATTTAGCGGATTTCAACCTGTTAGGAACCGTCACTGGGCGACTATCTAGCCCCTTCCACACCATGCCTTCTCGCAACAAAGATATTAAATCCCTATTTGATAGCAGGTTTGGTGATGAGGGGTTTTTTCTATCTATTGATTATTCTCAGTTAGAGTTGGCCATCCTGGGCCATATGTCAGAAGAAGACTCGATTATTGAGACTTTCAATAATCACGAGGACATGCACGCTAAAACTGCTGCCCTTATCTTCAATAAAGACATTTCAGAGATAACAGGTGAGGAAAGATCCACGGGAAAAACTATAAATTTTGCTATCTCGTATCAGTCTTCTGCCAAATCAATATCTGAATCTTTAATGATCACAGAATCAGAAGCAGAAAAGATGATGGAAAACTTCTTCGCAAAAGTCCCTAAGTTATATGCTTGGATGGAGAAGCAGAAGAAAGATATTACAAAAAAGCCCTGGATAAAATCACCGTCTGGTCGGTTTATTCCAATACCTGATATTTTGAGTGAATATACGTCAGATAAAGCTTCTGCAAAAAGATGCTCGATTAATTACCAATCTCAGGGCTTTGGTTCTGATATAGTGCTTTTTTCCCTAATTAACTACTACCCCAAGTTAGCAAATAAGCGGTCTTGTTTAATCGGCACAGTACATGATTCTGTTCAGTTTGATCTCCACTATAAAGACCTCTTTTATGTCCTAAACACCTTAAAAGACACTTTTGAGAATCTTCCTAGAGATAAGTTTAATCTCTGCTTGCCCCTTTATATAGACTTTGATCTGGGTTTAAACTGGGGTGAAGCTTGTAGTGTGTCTTGTACTGACCAGAAGCTTTTATTAAAGGGTAAAAAAGAGAATATAGAGAATACCATTAATAGAATGAAGAATCTTTTTGAGTTAGAGATCGTTGACCAAAGTGATGAAACTTGTTTACTAGAAGTATCAAGCTTGAAGAAAATGGAGCAATATTATGAAAACAAAGACAGTGACGTACAGCAGAACCATCAATTTGGGCAACTATAATTCCGCCAAGTTAGAGGTTACACTAGAACTAGAGGATGCTGAAAAAGCAGAGGACGCAGTTGAAAACCTCAGAAACTTTGTTAAACGTGAGCTATCCAAGGAACTAGATAAAGATGATGGAAAGCAACGATTATTCGATTAAAAAAAAAGCCTGCATCGTCTGCAGGAAACACAATAAAGAAAGATACTTCAGTACCTTAGTAGATAACTGGCCCCGTTATATCTGTCTGAAGTGTGCAGGGGAGAATAGCAATTTCATGCTCCTCTGCGTTTGGTGCTGGGAATACTGTGAGGGGTTGGCGGAGATCACTCGGAAGGGGTTTAAAATGTATGTTTGTAAAAAATGCTTATCTAATGAGAGGGGTTGACTATTCTAATATGTCATGTCACAAATCCTCCATGGAAATAAAAAAAAGATTTTACCCCGAAGTTGTCTTCCTTGAGAGTGTGCGAGAGGTTTTAAAAGAAAGCCACAGGAGAGGGCGTACAAGGGATGGCATGGTTGAAGACCTAATTGCCGCAGGGATCGAAAAAGACAATGGCCCAGTGACAAACTATGACATTGGTAACTGGGTCGGAAAATTCTTCCCAGAGTTGAGAAGAGGAAAAGGAAGGACGATGAAACGACAGTATAAAAGGAAATCAAAAATCCAATCAAGGTTTTTTCCGACTAAGGTATTCTTAGAGAGAGTTAAAGGTGTCCTAGAAGAATGTACCAAAAAAGGTATGCTTAGGAGAGAGATGGTAGAAGAGCTTGCCCTTCAAGGAATAACTAAAGAAGGAATTCCTATTAATTATCAAGATGTATCAAACTGGATTATGCGATACCTCCCACATATGATAAAGGTGAAAAAAGAAACCATTAAGGAAATACAAGATTCCTTTAAACCCAAAGAACAGACTGAAGAGGGAAGTTTTATAAAAGTCCTGTTAGATTTTCCTGGGATATCGGCACAACAAACTATTGATTTAACTAAATTATATCTGCAACACCATGGTTGATTTAAAATCGTTTCTTTGGGGAGATAGGGGTAGCTTCCAAATCTGGGTCTTGGTCTTGGTTTAGACAAAGCGTTAAGGGACACGGAACTTGTTAAGAAAACCAAAGACCTCTTAGGCAAGAAACCACATAACCAGACATTTATCATGGATAAAATTATAGAGCTACATAGAGGTGGAAGATGAGCAAGTGCAATAAATGCAAAAAAGAAATAGGGCGAATGGAGTCGAGTAGAGGGTTGTTGGATTTCAGTTAAGGATAGGGTGCCGGATGAAGGACTTCACGCAATAAAAACTGCCAGGGGTTTTCATGTTATGACATATCCTCCTGTAAATGACTTTGAAAGATTTT